>JAZOTP010000125.1:0-8151 GCA_045657705.1 Clostridia bacterium | reverse complement strand
CATTAAAAATAATCAAGACTGAGAATAATATATAGTAAATGAGATAAATTTATGAAAGGATGAGAGATATGGAAAAAAGAGAAGATATTATTGAAGAAGTTGTGGAAATACCCGAAGAAAGTGAAGAAAGCGTAAGCAATATAAAAATTGCACCGGAGGTTATAGCTACAATTGCGGGGGTTGCAACCTCTGAAATTAACGGTGTTGCGGGAATGTGCAGTACATTTGCGGGCGGAATTGCGGAAATTCTCGGAGCAAAGAAAAATGCCACAAAGGGTATTAAGGTTGAAATGAAAGAAAACAGCACAGTAATTGATTTATATATTATTGTGGATTACGGTATCAGAATTCCCGAGCTTGCATGGGAGGTTCAGGAAAGCGTTAAAAACAGTGTTGAAACCATGACGGGACTTACCGTTGAAAAAGTAAATATTCATATTGACGGCGTAAGTTTTAAAAAGAGTGAACAGGAAGAAAAGGAAAGCAAAGAAGCTCAGGACGGTGATGATGCCGACGAATCTGAGGAAATTATAGTTGAAGAAGCTGAAATAGAAGAAATTCCTGCTGACGGAGAAATTTATCTTTAATAGAAAATTGATATATAGGTATTAGCAAGCAACATAAGTGTGATTAAATTAATTTTAATCATGCTTATTTTGTTTGATTATAGGAAGGAGTTACGGTGTGCGAATGAAAATAGGCAATCTTGAGATTTCTAATAATATTTTTCTTGCACCAATGGCAGGGGTTACGGATCTTGCTTTTCGATGTATGTGTAAAGAATACGAATGCGGCTTTACATATTCCGAAATGATAAGTGCTAAGGGCTTATATTATAAGGATAAAAAGACCGATGACCTTATGGAATTAGATGAATCGGAAAAGCCGTGTGCTATTCAGATTTTTGGAAGCGATCCTGAGATAATGAGCCGGATTGTTCCGGAGGTTATTAAAAAGGGGGCGGCAATTGTTGATATAAATATGGGGTGTCCCACACCAAAAATTGTTAATAACGGAGACGGAAGCTCATTAATGAAAAATCCTGAGCTTGCAGGAAAAATTGTAAAAGCAGTTTCACAAAATTCTACTGTCCCTGTAACGGTTAAAATAAGAAAAGGCTGGAATGATTCATCTGTTAATGCTGTAGAAATGGCAAAAATTCTGGAAGCTAACGGTGCCTGTGCTATTGCTGTACATGGGAGAACGAGAGAACAGTTTTATTCGGGGTCGGCTGATTGGGAGATAATAAAACAGGTTGTTGATGCGGTGTCCGTTCCCGTAATCGGAAACGGAGATATTTTCTCAGCTGAGGATGCAAAAAAAATGCTTGATGAAACGGGCTGTGCGGCAGTTATGATTGGAAGAGGTGCACAGGGAAATCCTTTTATTTTCAGACAGATAAATGAATTGTTGAAATATGGTGAAGTACGTTTTTATCCGTCGGAGGAGGACAAGATTACTGCGGCAATCATGCTTTTAAAGGAACTGATAAGAACAAAAGGTGAAAGGCGTGGTGTTAAGGAAGCAAGAAAACATATAGCGTGGTTTATAAAGGGATTGCGTAACAGTGCAGAGGCTAAAAGCAAAATTTTTACATTGAGCGATTACCGTGAAGTTATTGATGTACTCAATGGTATGCTGTAACAGAGAAATTCAAATAATAAAATGATTGCAAATTTAAGCCATTTTTATTATAAATAATATATAAAAATATTTTTTTCAATGTCCGCATATGATTAAAAGTATACACTTTATGTATATACAGAACGATAATAAATTGACAAATCATTAAAATTACGATAAAATAATATAATGGCAACAGAGGAATTTTTAATTTCTTATTGTTATGACATAATTGTAAGACAATAAAAAGTTTTCAAAAATTTATAATATCAGTTTTGTGATTGATAATGGAAAGGATTGGTTATAATTATGAATATATTGTATGCAAGTTCAGAGGCTGCACCGTTTGCAAAAACAGGAGGTCTTGGTGATGTTGCAGGTTCACTGCCTGTTGCATTGAAGGAAAAGGGTGCAGACGCAAGAGTAATATTGCCGCTTTACAAATCAATACCGCAGACATATAAAGATAAAATGGAGTATATTACTCACATTTATATTGATATAGCGTGGAGAAAACAGTATTGCGGAGTATTTAAGCTTGTGCATGAGGGGTGTATTTTTTATTTTGTTGATAATGAATTTTATTTCAGCGGTGACGAACCGTATGATTATATTCATCTTGACTGTGAGAAATTTATATTTTTCTCAAAAGCAGTTCTCTCGCTTCTGCCAACACTTGATTTCAGACCGGATGTTATAAACTGTAATGACTGGCAGACAGCCGCTATTCCTGTATTTTTAGATACCTTCCTTGATAATCCTTTCTATCAGGGAATTAAAACGGTTATGACAATTCATAATTTAAAATACCAGGGAAGATGGGATTTTGATAAGATAAAAGATTTTATGGGAATTTCTGATTATTACTTTACAGATGATAAGCTTGAATATTACAAGGATGCAAACCTTTTAAAGGGTGGTCTTGTTTATGCAAATAAGATTTCTACAGTTTCCAAAAGCTATGCCGAAGAGATTCAGACTGACGAATACGGTGAGGGCTTATCGGGATTGATAAGTGCAAGAAAGAATGATCTTTACGGAATAGTAAACGGTATTTCTTATACAGAATGGAATCCGTCAAAGGATAAACACATATTTAAAAACTACAGTGAAAAGGATGCTGTTGCAAAGAAAAAGATAAATAAAACAGAATTGCAAAAAATGCTTAATCTTCCTGTTGATGAGGATAAATTTATGGTTGGAGTTGTTTCAAGACTTACAGACCAGAAGGGCTTTGATCTTGTGGCGGCTACAATTGAGCAAATGTGTGAAGGTGGAATGCAGCTTGTGATTCTTGGAACGGGTGATGAAAGATATGAAAATCTGTTCAGACATTACGCATGGAAATATCCTGACAGAGTTTCTGCAAATATTTACTTCTCAAATGAAATGTCACATAAAATTTATGCTGCGTGTGATGCATTTTTAATGCCGTCGCTCTTTGAACCGTGTGGCTTGTCACAGATAATAAGCATGAGATACGGAACTTTACCGATTGTTCGTGAAACAGGCGGCTTGAGAGATACAGTAATTCCGTATAATGAATTTACAAAAGAGGGAACAGGCTTTTCATTTACTAACTTTAATGCACATGACATGATGCACGTTATAAAGTACGCTATGGATGTGTACTACAATGATAAGCAGTCATGGGATAAACTGATTAATAATGCAATGACTGTTGATTATTCATGGGGCGTGTCGGCTGATAAGTATCTTGATATGTATTCAGAAATTACGGGAATTAAAACAGAAGCACCCAAGCAGGATGAGCCTAAGGAAGAAAAGCCGGCAAAGGAAGCTAAAAAAACAACCGTAAAAAAAGCACCGGCAGAAAAGAAAACAACACCCCAAAAGGCTTCGGTGAAAAAAGAAGACAAACCAAAGAAAACAGTAGAAAGGAAAACAAAAAAAACCGAAGTTAAGCCTGAAAAAAAGGAAGAAACTAAAAAGACCGCTAAAAAAGCAGTGAAAGAAGAAAAATAATAATGTTATTATATAAGGATGGAAAGGGAATAGAAATAGGTATGGAAAAAAAGATAAAGCTTAATGCAAAAGAGGAAGCATTAAAAAATGAAATTGTCGGCAAGGTGGCAAGATATTTCGGAAAAACCATGGAGGATGCAACTCCGAAAATGGTTTATACGGCTTGTGCATTGACGGCAAGAGATCAGATAATGTCAAAATGGGCAGTTTCACATAAGCAGGTTAAGGAAGAAGGCTCAAAGAAGCTTTATTACTTATCATTTGAATTTCTTATGGGAAGATTGTTTGCTACAAACGTATTAAATCTTATGCAGACTCAGACATTTGTTAAGGCTTTGAAAGCTTTGGGATATAATATTGAAGATATTGTGGAGCTCGAAAATGACGCAGGGCTTGGAAACGGAGGGTTGGGAAGACTTGCAGCTTGCTTTATAGATTCATTGACTACTCTTGATTTACCTGCATACGGCTGTACAATCAGATACGAATACGGTTTATTCAAGCAGAAAATCGTTGACGGTTATCAGACAGAATTACCCGACCCATGGCTTGAGGACGGAAATGCATGGGAAGTTCCGCGTCCGGAAGAAACTGTAGAAGTTAAGTTCGGAGGTCAGGTTTATACAGATTGGTATGAGGGACGTTTTTATTGCAGATATGAAAATGCACATACAATATTGGCAATGCCTTATGATGTTCCTTTGGTTGGTTATGATTCAAAGATTGTAAATAAATTGAGATTATGGTCGGCAAAATCTCCCGATCATATGAATATGAAGGAATTTAACAGCGGTAATTATGTGCGTGCTGTTGAAGAAAAACAGCTTGCGGAGGTTATTTCAAAGGTTCTTTATCCTGAAGATAATCATACAGAGGGTAAGGAATTAAGACTAAAGCAGCAGTATTTCCTTGTTTCGGCTACAATTCAATGGATTTTGAAGGAATTTGAAACACGTTACGGATATAACTGGAAGATGCTTCCCGAAAAGGCTGCAATCCATATTAACGATACTCACCCAACACTTGCAATTCCTGAACTTATGAGAATCTTGCTTGATGATAAGGGACTTTCATGGGATGATGCATGGGAAATTACTCAAAGAGTATTTGCATACACAAATCATACAGTAATGAGCGAAGCTTTGGAAAAATGGCCGCTTGATATGTTCAGAAGAGTATTGCCGAGAATTTCAATGCTTGTTGAGGAAATGAACAGAAGACTGATGGAGCATCTTGAAATTGTGTATCCTAATGATCCTGCAAAGCATAAATATATGGCAATTATTGCCGATAACACAGTATATATGGCAAACCTTTGTCTGTACAGCTGTTTTGCTGTTAACGGTGTTTCGGGACTTCATACGCAAATTCTGACCTCTGACATTTTTGCAGATTACTACAGATTAAATCCTGCAAGATTCTATGCTATTACAAACGGTATTACATTCAGAAGATGGATTGCAAACTGTAATCCTGAGCTCACAGAGCTGATTAATTCAAAAATCGGAAAGAAATGGTTAAAGAACTATGACGAATTAAAGAAGTTAAAACCGTTTGCCAAGGATAAGGAATTTTGTGAAAAATTCTATGAAATCAAGCAGAACAATAAAAAGAAGCTTGCAGAATATATTAAAGTGCACAACGGAATTGATGTTGATGTTAACTCAATATTTGATGTACAGTCAAAGCGTTTGCATGAGTACAAGAGACAGCTTATGAATGTACTTCATATTATGGCAGAATACAATAAGCTTATTGCAAATCCTGATATGCCGTTCTATCCGAAAACATATATTTTCGGTGCAAAAGCTGCTCCGGGTTATGCAAGAGCAAAGCTCATTATTAAATTGATTAACAATGTTGCCCAAAAGGTTAACAATGATGCAAGAATAAAGGGTAAAATCAAGGTGGTATTCCTTGAAAATTACGGTGTTTCAATAGCTGAAAAGCTTATTGTTGCAGCGGACATTTCTGAACAGATTTCAACTGCAGGAAAAGAAGCTTCAGGTACAGGTAATATGAAGTTTATGTTAAACGGAGCACTGACAATTGGTACGCTTGACGGGGCTAACGTTGAAATGCTTGAACAGGTTGGAGAGGATAACATATTCATATTCGGACTTAAAGCCGATGAGGTTGATGCAAGACTGAAATATAATAATTCGGAAGAGGTTAAAAATATTTATTCTACAAATCAGGCATTGAGAACAGTAATGGATCAGTTGATTAATGGTGAATTCTCAGATGGTAATACACAGATGTTCAGAGATTTGTATCAGACATTGTTGTTCGGTGATTTCGGAAATCCTGATGTATACATGGTTCTTCGTGATTTTGAGGATTATTGCAAGATGCAGGATTATTTATCGGAGTTGTATCAGAACAGAGAAGCATGGGTTGAAAAGGCTGTTATGAACACAGCTTGTTCAGGCTATTTCTCAAGTGACAGAACGATAAATGAATATAACGAAAAAATATGGAATTTGATTCCAATAAAATAATTAAGATTATTATTTTGATTAGGGGGTGTTGCGTTAGCAACAGCCCCTTGTTGATAATAAAGTAAACGAGGAAAGTGTAAATGAAAATTGAACATAACTCAAGAATGGAGATTTACCGTTCTCCATATGGGGCGGTAACAAGCGGAAGCAGGGTAAAATTGAGGCTTGGTATAGCTGATGGCGGTATACCTAATTCGGTAAGAGTGCATTACAGCTTTAAGGAAGAGAAAAATTTTATGAATATGTCATATATTTATGAAATAGGCAGTTTTTGTATATATGAGGCAGAGCTGATAATGCCAAACAGAGTGGGTTTGTTATGGTACTATTTTGAAGTAATTAACGAAAAAGGTAAAACTTATTATTCCAATAATGAAAAAAATCTTGGTGGATTGGGTAAGGTATATAATAATGAGCCGGAAAATGCATATCAGATAACCGTATACAGTCCTGATTATAAAACCCCGGAATGGTTTAAGGATACAGTAGTTTATCAGATTTTTCCTGACAGATTTTATAACGGAAATGAAAACGGAGAAATTTCAGGTGACAGATGTGATATAATAAAAAGAAATTGGGGAGATACTCCTTTTTATAAAGCTGAACAATTTGGTGGAGAATATAAAGCAAATGATTTCTATGGCGGAAATTTAAAAGGGATTACAAAAAAACTGCAGTATCTTGCCGAACTTGGAATAGGTGCAATATATCTAAACCCCATTTTTAAGGCGTACTCAAATCATAAATATGATACCGGAAATTATATGCAGATTGATGAGAGCTTTGGTACATATGATGATTTTTGCGAGCTTTGTCAAAAAGCATCAGAGCTTGACATCAGAATTATTTTAGATGGAGTTTTCAATCATACCGGCAGTAACAGTATATATTTTAACAAAGATGGCGAGTATGACGGTATTGGAGCGTATCAATCAAAGGAATCAGAATATTTTGAATGGTATAATTTCAAAAATTGGCCTGATGATTATGAATCGTGGTGGGGAATGCTTACATTGCCAAATGTAAATGAAGAATCAGAAGCATATCAGAATTATATATTAAAAAATGACGATTCTGTTATAAAGCATTGGTTAAGATCAGGCGCCGGTGGTTGGAGATTAGATGTGGTGGATGAACTGCCGGGGTTTTTTGTGAAAGAACTCAGAAAGGCTGCAAAAGAAGTTGATAAGGATGCGGTGATTATAGGCGAAGTCTGGGAAGATGCATCAAATAAAATGAGTTATGGTGAGTCAAGAGAATATTTCCTCGGCGAAGAACTTGATTCAGTAATGAATTATCCGTTAAGAAGTGCATTAATTGACATTGCAAAAAATAATATTGATGCAGAGGAATTTGACAATAGGATTATGAGTATTAAAGAGAATTATCCTCTTCCGGCATATTATTCACTGCTAAATATTTTATCATCTCATGATGTTGAAAGAATAATAACCGCTGTCAGCAATGCACCTTGCACGGATGATAAGGATTTTATGGCAGAATACAAATTAGAGGGTGAAGATTATTATGCTGCTTTAAAAAAAGTTAAGCAAATAGTTATGTTTCAGATGTTAATGCCCGGTGTTCCGTGTGTTTACTATGGTGATGAAATTGGTATTCAAGGGTATAGAGATCCGTTTTGCAGAGGATGCTTTTCATGGGATAACATAAATGAAGAATTAAAGCTTTGGTACAGTACCGCAATAGCGTTAAGAAAAAGCTCAGATGCGTTTACAAATGGCTTATTTGAGTCGGTTTATAAGGTTAATTACGGCTACGCATTTATTCGCATACTTGATGCTGATATGCACATTGTTTGTTCTAATTTTGGAAAGAATACAGAATGGTTCAGACTCGATCTTGCACGCTATAAGGTACATCGGATTGAAATGGAAATATATGATGAATTTGAAGAGTTTTATAATTCAGAGGACGGTATATATTACATTGAAATGCATCCGGGAGATGTTAAAGTTTTTAAAGGGATAAAATGGTAGCACTATAAAAAAAACAATATTTTGTTGTTTGACAATCAATAAAT
>JAZOTP010000124.1:0-32139 GCA_045657705.1 Clostridia bacterium | reverse complement strand
GAACTGAATAATACAGTACCGCTTTATATTATTAATTACCATGGTTGATTAGCATCATTAATAACTGCAAGTATTCCGTCTGCAATACCTTTTGCAAAATTATTTCTGAATTCATCTGTGAGCATTGTTGCAAGCTCATCGGGATTGGATACAAAGCCTACTTCTATAAGTGCAGCCGGCATCATGCTTGAGCGTGTAACAACGTGGTCAGCTGTTTTTACTCCTCTGTTTCGGGCTGTGACATTTTTTGATATTGATTTTAGTATTGATTGTGCCAAGCGTGAGCTTGATAATCCTGTACTTTGACTGTTGTTCATTTCACTGTAATATACTTCATATCCGGAAGCACTTGATGTTGTTGCAGAGTTTGCATGAATACTTATGAATATGACTGCATTATTGGCATTTGCGTATTCAGCACGCTCGGTAAGTGTCGGATATGTATCACCTTCTCTTGTCATCTTTACAGCTACATTGTTTTCTACAAGTATATCACGCACAGCGTGTGCCATTGCAAGATTTAAATCTTTTTCGTTGTAATATAAACCGTCTATTGAACCGATAGCACCGGGATCGCTGCCGCCATGACCTGCATCAATTACAACAATTTTTCCGTCAGCTGAAATATCTTCATCCTTTTCTTCGCCCTCGGGGGGTTGTGCTGTAATCGAAATGAGAATTATTTTACCGTCTGAAGATAATGCTGTTTTGTATTTGGATACATTGTCTAAATCAAGTGCAATTCTTGTAAAACCGTCATGTTGACCTAACCTTAAATACTTGATAGCTCCAATGTTAATTTCGTTTGAATTTTCAATTGTATATTGGGCATTCGGAACATCGAAGTAAAGAACGTTTGCGTCGGTAAGTACAGGTGTTGATATTTCAGAAATCGGAGTATCTGAATAAATTTCCATAGTTGCGGTAAGTTCATCAAACATAGTACATTTATAATTGTTAATGACAGCTTTATTTCCGAATGATGGATCATTAATTTTTATAATCCCGTTTTCTCCGTCAAATTCAACCAACATACCAAGACTTTCTGAAACAAATCTTACAGGTACCATTGTTTTTGCATCTTTTCCGGCGGGTGCTATCAGCATAGGAGTAACACTTCCGGGGATTTCCGCTTTATCAGCATCAATATATGCCTCAGAGCTGCCTATTTTTAATCTGACATATTTATCGTTATGTTGAATAAATATTTGTTGGGATAAATCAACAAACTTAACGGTTGCTCCCATACTTTCAAAAACCTCTCTGATAGGAACTAATGCATAATCGTTAAATATAATAGGGTGTAGTGAAGTTTCAACATATTCATCATTTACCATGAGCTTATAAACAGAACCGGTATATTCATGCTGTGCACCGTCATATTCGAGAATAAGCGGCTCATCTGCAAATGCTGTAAAACCTGCCATACAAATTAATGCGGTTAAAAATACAAGAAGTTTCTTTTTAATGTTCATATGTAATCATTTCCTTTCCGGATGCTTTTCGAAAGTTTTATTTTTGAGGCATTTCAATATTAAAATGCTCGTATGCGGGAGGCATAACAATTCTTCCGCGCGGAGTTCTTGAAATAAAGCCTAATTGCATAAGATACGGTTCGTAAACGTCTTCGATAGTTGTCGAATCCTCGCCTATTGACGCCGCAATAGTATCAAGACCTACAGGACCGCCGCCAAATGATTTAATCATGGTCATAATCATTTTGCTGTCAATCATGTCAAGGCCTTTGTTATCAACCTCCATTGATGAGAGAGCAAGATTAGCTATTTCCCGGGTAATAACGCCGTTATATCTGACTTCTGCAAAATCTCTTACACGCTTTAAAAATCTGTTCGCAATTCGAGGGGTTCCTCTGGAGCGTGAAGCAATTTCCTTTGCTCCGTCCTTATCAATCTGAACATTTAAAATGGATGCTGAACGTTCAATTATAGTAATTAAGTCCTCTGTTTCATACAGTTCAAGTCTTTCTAAAACACCAAAACGGTCACGAAGCGGTGCCGAAAGGTTACCTGCTTTTGTGGTTGCACCTATTAATGTGAATTTTGGCAGGTCAAGTCTTATGGATTTTGCAGAAGGTCCCTTTCCTATAATAATGTCAAGAGCATAATCCTCCATGGCGGGATATAAGATTTCCTCAACTGTTTTGCTCATGCGGTGGATTTCGTCAATAAAAAGAATATCGTGCTGAGATAAATTTGTTAAAATTGCAGCCAAATCACCTGCTTTTTCAATTGCAGGTCCGCTTGTTATTCTTAAATTAACACCCATTTCATTTGCAATAACTCCGGCTAAAGTTGTCTTACCGAGCCCCGGTGGACCGTAGAGTAAAACATGGTCAAGAGCTTCTTTTCTGTCGAGTGCCGCTTTAATATAAATTTCCAGATTGCTTTTTACTTTATTCTGACCGATATAGTCACAGAACTGACGGGGACGAAGACCGCTCTCTATTTCAACATCTTCCTCAATATAATCGCCCGTAACAATTCTTTCATTATCATCAAATATCAATTACCTACACCTGCTTCATTAAAATATTAAGTGCCTGTTTAATAATCAGTTCAACACTTTGTGAACTGTCAACCTTTGAAACTGCACGTTTTGCTTCGTTGGGAGTATATCCAAGAACAATAAGCGCTGTTACTGCTTCAGAGGAGTTATTTTCATTTTCAATTACCGTTTCTTTAATATCTTCAGGTAATGCGTCTGTGGTTTTTAGTTTGTCTTTAAGCTCCAATATAATTCTTTGTGCGGCTTTTGGACCGACACCCTGAGCTTTTGTTATTGTCTTAACATCATTTGTAATAACAGCAAGAGCAAATTGCTCGGGAGTAGTAACAGAAAGGATTGAAAGTGCAGCCTTCGGACCAACACCTGAAACCGACATCAGCTGAAGAAATAGTGTCATTTCTTCATTGGTAATAAAACCGTATAAATCCTGTGTATCCTCTCTGATATACAAATGCGTGTACATTGTTATTTCTTCACCGGGGGAAGGAAGCTTGTTAAGATCTGATAGAGATGTGTATATTTTATAACCTACACCACCTGCATCAACAACACAAAAATTTTCACCCTTTAAAACATATTGTCCTTTTATGTAATAATACATTTCGTAGTTCCTTTCGTAACTGCATAAATATTCTAAGTTACCTATATTATATAATATAATATATAACAAAATAAGTCAAGAAAGCAGAGTTTACGATTATATTACAGAATTATGACTTATTATCAGATAAATTAGCTTATTAAAGCATATTTAATCCTAATTTATCATTCATTCCGCCGGAGTGAGCATGACATATAGCAACTGCAAGTGCATCAGCAGCATCGTCGGGTTTCGGTATTGCGTTGAGATTTAAAAGCATTTTGACCATCTGTTGTATTTGAGTTTTATCAGCTCTTCCGTAGCCTGTAACAGCTTGCTTGATTTGCAGAGGTGTGTATTCATAAATTGGTATACCTCTGTTTGTCGCAGAAACAATCAAAACGCCTCTTGCCTGTGCAACAGCTATTGCTGTTTTTGCGTTATTGTTAAAAAACAATTCTTCTATCGCAATAGCATCAGGCTTATATTTATCAAGATACATATTTATTTCTTCGTAGATTGTTTTTAACCTTAAAGATGTCAGTGTATGGGCGTTTGTTGTAATTGCATTGTATTCAATCGGTCTGAATTTATTGCCCTTATATTCAATTACACCTATACCTACAATGGCATATCCGGGGTCTATTCCTAAAATTATCACAAAAAATACCTCACTTTTTTTTAAAATTTATGATATAAATGTATTGCATATTTAATCATTTTGTTGTATAATGTCATAAGAGTAAAAATTTTAACAAATATATGCTTTATATATTTTATAACATTTTAGGAGGAATTGCAAGTATGGCAAAGGAAAAAATTGTATTAGCTTATTCGGGCGGACTTGATACGTCGATTATTATTTCATGGCTGAGAGAAAATTATGACTGTGAAGTAATTGCGGTATGCGGTGATGTTGGTCAGGGAAAGGAAACTGACGGACTTGAGGAAAGAGCAATAAAATCAGGTGCATCAAAGTGCTACATAGAAGATTTAAGAGATGAATATGTTGAAGATTTCATATTCCCGACACTAAAAGCAGGTGCTGTTTATGAGGGAAAATATTTATTGGGTACATCTCATGCAAGACCGATTATCGCAAGAAGACTTGTTGAAATAGCCTTGGCAGAGGGTGCAACAGCTATTTGTCACGGTGCTACAGGTAAAGGAAATGACCAGGTTCGTTTTGAACTTACCATTAAGGCTTTGGCGCCTCACTTGAAGATTATAGCTCCATGGAGGATATGGGATATTAAGTCAAGAGAAGATGCAGTTGATTATGCACAGGCTCATAATATTGAAATACCTGTAACAAAGAAAGATTTATATTCGCGTGACAGAAATATCTGGCACATCAGTCATGAAGGTATGGATTTGGAAAATCCTGCAAACGAACCTCAGCTTGACAATTTGTTAAAGCTTACAGTTCCTCCTTCAAAAACTCCTGATGAAGCAAAGTATGTAACAATTGGTTTTGAAAAGGGTGTTCCTGTGTCAATTGACGGAGAAAAGATGGCTCCGAGACCGCTGGTTGAAAAATTAAATGAGATTGGCGGCGCTTACGGTGTTGGTATTGCAGATATTGTTGAAGACAGACTTGTTGGTATGAAGTCAAGAGGTGTTTATGAAACACCGGGTGGCACAATTCTTTATAAGGCATTGGAAGAACTTGAATATTTATGTCTTGACAGAGATACACAAAGCTTTAAAAGACAGGCAGCAATCAAATTCTCAGAGCTTGTATATGATGGGAAATGGTATACACCTTTAAGAGAAGCATTATCTAAAATGGTTGATTCTATGGAAGAAACAGTAACAGGTGAAGTAAGATTAAAGCTTTATAAGGGAAGTATTACACCAGCAGGAGCTACAAGTCCATATTCATTATATAATGAACATATTGCAAGCTTTGGTGACAGTGCTGAATTATACAGTCATAAGGATTCGGAAGGATTTATTAATCTTTTTGGATTACCTTTAAAGGTTCGTGCTATGATGATGAAAAATAACGAGGATAAATAATCTTAGTTGTTCACATATGTAACATTATTAAAAACGAAAGGGAAACCTTTGGATTTCCTTTCGTTTTTTTGAAAGAAAGGAAGAAATCATATGGCTAAGCTGTGGGGAGGAAGATTTCAGAAGAATACCGATAAAAAGGTTGATGACTTTAATTCCTCAATACGTTTTGACAAAAGAATGTATAAACAGGATATAAAGGGGAGCATTGCTCATGCAACTATGCTTGGGAAACAAGAAATAATTCCTAAAGAGGATGCGGATAAAATTGTATGCGGCCTGAATGAAATACTTGCAGAAATTGAAGCAGGGAATGTTCAGTTTGATATTGATGCTGAAGATATTCATATGAATGTTGAAAAGCTTCTCACCGAAAAAATTGGTGATGCAGGTAAAAGACTGCATACAGGAAGAAGCAGAAACGATCAGGTTGCACTTGATATCAGAATGTATCTTATGGATGAAATTGATGAGATTGCAGCCATGATAAAGCATTTAATGAATGTACTTGTTGAAACAGCTGAAGAAAATACAGAAACAATAATGCCGGGATATACTCATTTACAAAAAGCACAGCCAATAACTTTTGCACATCATGTTATGGCATATTTTGAAATGTTTAACCGTGATATGTCAAGATTATGTGACTGCAAGAAGAGAACCGATGTAATGCCTTTAGGTTCAGGTGCACTCGCAGGCACAACATACCCACTTGACAGAAAATTTGTTGCAGAACAGCTTGGCTTTTCCGATGTGACCTATAATTCTCTTGACGGTGTATCGGACAGAGATTTTGTTGTTGAGCTTGCAAGTGTTTTATCAATGATAATGATGCATCTTTCAAGATTTTGCGAGGAGCTCATTTTATGGTCAAGTCATGAATTTTCTTTTGTTGAAATGGATGATGCTTTTTCAACCGGCTCGTCAATTATGCCGCAAAAGAAAAATCCGGATGTTGCTGAATTGATAAGAGGTAAGACGGGAAGAGTTTACGGTCATCTTATGGGCTTGCTTACAACGATGAAAGGATTACCTTTAGCATATAACAAGGATATGCAGGAGGATAAGGAGCCTATATTTGATGCTGTTGATACAGTAAAGCTTTGCGTACCTGTTTTTTGTGATATGCTTGCAACTATGAAAATAAGAAAAGATAATATGAATCAAGGTGCAAAGGGCGGTTTTACAAATGCAACGGACTTGGCAGATTATCTGGTTAAAAAGGGTATGCCTTTCAGAGAAGCACACGGTGTTGTAGGAAGAATGGTATTCTATTGTATAGAAAATAATAAAAATCTTGATGATTTAGAGCTTTCTGAAATGAAGGAATTTTCGGAAATCATAGAAGAAGATATTTATACTGCAATAAGTATGGAAACTTGCGTGAATGAAAGAGAAATTATCGGAGGGCCTGCAAAGAAAACAGTTAATGAGGCAATAAAAAGAGCAAAAGAGATTTGTAATTTGTATAATTAATTTTAAAAAGGAGCATATAAAATGGGATACGGATATTATATGAGTTTTCCACATGGAAAGAAAAAAACACTTACATTAAGTTATGATGACGGCGTTCGTCAGGACAGAAAATTGATAGAAATTCTTGATAAATACGGAATTAAAGCAACGTTTAATGTCAACAGTGGTCGTTTTTCAAATGATGTTGATTTTAGTGCAAAACAAGGAAGAATGAGTCGGGAAGAGGTTTGCGAATTGTTTAAAAACTCACCTCATGAGCTTGCTATACATGGACTTGAGCATTGCTATGATGATTTACTGCCGGAAAATATTATGACTTATGAAATTTTAGAAGACAGAAGGAGATTGGAACAGCTCTCAGGAAAGATTATACGAGGAATGGCGTATCCTTTCGGAACATATAATGATGCTTTGGTAAAGTGTCTTGAAGTGTGTGGAATTGCATATTCAAGAACTACAATTTCAAGTCACAGCTTTAAGATGCCGAAGGATTGGTTGAGACTTGAGGCAACTTGTCATCACAGAGATAAAAAACTTGACGATTTGTGTGATGACTTTTTAAATAATACTCCAGGACGTGCCTCTATGTTCTATCTATGGGGTCACAGCTATGAATTTGATTATAACGTCCCTGATAATAATTGGGAAATTATAGAAAAATTTGCAGAAAAGATGGGCGGACATGATGATATCTGGTATGCAACCAATATTGAAATATATGATTATACAAAAGCATATGAAAGCTTACGGTTTTCAACAGATGGCTCAATGGTACATAATCCGACTTCAACAGATATTTGGTTCAGTAAAGGATGGAATAGTCCGGAAAATACATATATGGTTAAAGCAGGAGAAACATTATTAATAAAGTAAAGGGTGGTTATTATGGATTTTAAGCAATTAGAAAAATTTCTTGACAGTCTTACAAGCGAGGAAATAGGAGTTCCGGGTGTAGATTGTGTTGTTTATCACCAGAATAAACCTGTTTTCAGGCATATGTCGGGCTATGCTGACAGGGATAAGGGTGTAAAAATGAGTGGTAATGAGCTTTATAATTTATATTCTACATCAAAGGTTCTTACCTGTACAGGCGCAATGTCACTGTATGAAAAAGGAAAGTTTTTGATGAATGATCCTTTGTATGAATATATGCCTGAGTTTAAAGACGTAAAAGTGAAGATAAAACAGGATAACGGAGAATATGACCTTGTTGACCCCAAAAGACCGATTATAGTACAGGATTTGTTTGCGATGTCGGCTGGATTTACATATAATAGAGACAGTGAAAATATTAAAAAGGTTATTGCTTATACAAACGGAAAAGCTCCTACAAGAGAAATTGCAAAGGCAATTGCGGCAGATAATCTTGTATATCATCCCGGTGAACGCTGGGAATACAGTCTTGCGCATGATGTTCTTGGAGCGTTTATTGAGGTTGTATCAGGGAAAAAATTCGGTGAATATTTAAAAGAAAATATATTCGATGTTGTTGGAATGAAGAACACTACATTTGAGAGAAATGATAATATTTACTCAAAAATGGCATCACAGTATATGTATGATTCTGATAGAAAATATGCTGATGAAATCTCAAAAGAAAACGGTTATTGCCTGGGCAGTGAATACGAAAGCGGCGGTGCAGGTATCATTTCATCAGTTGATGATTACGGTTTATTTGCCGCTGCAATGGCAAATGGTGGAAAAGCACTTAACGGAAACAGAGTATTAAAGAACTGTACAGTAAATCTTATGAGACAAAATATTCTTGATGAAGTAAGATTAAAAGACTTCAACTGGAGACAGTTCACAGGATACGGATATGGTTATGGTGTGAGAACATACATCGATAAGAGTGCCGGCTCGCTTGGAAGTCTTGGTGAATTTGGCTGGGGCGGTGCCGCAGGAGCGTATGTGTTAATTGATCCTGACCGGGAAATAGCAGTTTACTATGCACAGCATATGTTAAATAACCTCGAACCATATATACATCCGAGAATAAGAAATTTTGTGTATACAGCATTAGAAGATTAAAAAATTGAACTGAATTACTATTTTATACGGTAGTAGTTCAGTTTTTTATTTTCTAAAATTAATTATTATTTCAGTATGAAAAAATATTCAAAAAAATATCAAAAAGGTCTTGACAAATTTTTATTTATATGGTATTATATCTTAGTAATTTGCCGATGTGATGGAATTGGCAGACGTGCGAGACTCAAAATCTCGTGGTAGCAATACCGTGTCGGTTCGACCCCGACCATCGGCACCAGAAAAACGCTGTTATTTGATAGAGTAATGGCGTTTCTTTTTTTTTGTAAAAAAATAAAAGTTATTTACTGTTTTTCTTGACAAATTATTATATGTGTGTTATAATCAAACTATTAATAAACTTCTGGGAGAGAGAATTATATGGAGATATTATTAGATAAGAATAAGAAATTTTTCAAAGCTAATTTACATACTCATTCAGTTTTTTTGATGGATGTTGTGATGTCGAAACACTAAAACAAGAGTATAAAAAAAGAGGATATTCTGTTGTTGAATTTACCGACCATGAACATTTGATAGATAATTCTCATCTTGATGATGAATTTCTGACAATTACGTCTTGCGAAATGGCAATTAAAGAATTTGAAAATGTTTCAACTCTTGTAAACAGAAATATGAAAGTTTGTCATATTAATTTTTATGCTTTGGATCAGCATAATACAGTAACTCCTTGCTATTCAAGCGTATACGATCATTATGTTAATGATGAAAATAAGGACTTAATTTCTTTTGACGGGGAATATGAAAGAGTTTACAGTGCTGAGGGTATAAATGACATGATTAAAATTGCCAAAGAAAATGGATTTATTGTTTCTTATAATCATCCCGGATGGTCTTTGGAAAATTCAACTGATTATCTTGGCTATGACGGCATGTTTGCAGTTGAAATTTATAATGCAGGATGTGTAAATGCAGGTCATGTGGATGATGAGGCGGTATATGATGATTTATTAAGAGCAGGAAAAAAGCTTTATTGCACTGCTTGTGATGATAATCATAATTTTCATGATTTTTCTTCGCAAAAAAATGATTCTTTCGGAGGCTGGGTATGTATTAATGCTGAAGAACTTGAATATTCATGCATTATGAATGCTTTGGTTCAAGGCGATTTTTATGCGTCTACAGGTCCTGTCATTAAATCTCTTGTTCGTGATGAGAATAAAGTTGTTATTGAAACATCGGATTGTGAAAAAATCTCTTTAATAACTTTTGGACGAAGAAGATCATCGCATATTGCGGATTTGGGTAAATCATTAAACAGAGCAGAATTTGAATTGATTGACAGTGACGGATATTTTAGAATAAGAGTTGAAGATTCAAGAGGTAAAAAAGCATATACACAGGCTTATAATGTTTAATATCTTAAGGAGAGCAAAATCAAGCTCTCCTTTTTTTAATAAAAATTAAAATTGTAATATAAAACACTTTATTTTTTTACAAATTTATGATATTATATATTATAGTGAACTATGCGTTGCCAGGGAGGTGACATATTTGAAGAAAGCTTTGTCATTAATTATCTGTATTTTGATTTTAATTTATGGTATATCTGTTAATGCTGTTAACAGCAACACTGTTAAAGATGCATATTTAAAAGTCCGTACAGAACAAAACAAAACAAGTGAAGATGAATTTATTACAAGAAGTGAATTTGTTTCTGTTTTAATGAAAATATTTGATTATACTAAAGATGTATATATATGCTCATTTTATGATGTTTTTGAAATGAATTGGGATTACACATATATCGCAAACGCACAAAGCAAGTCGATTGCTAACGGTAATGAATTTGGTGCATTTAATCCTAAAAGTAACATAACAGTTGAAGATGCAATTACTTTTTTATCAAGAGCATATAAAATCAAACACATAATTGATGATACAAGTCTGTCCGAAGAATTAAAGGCTTCAGAGTATGCAAAAAATTATGTTGAATATGCATTATTAAATGATATATATCCGAAAAAAAATAATGAGTATCTACGGGCAGATGAATTTATCAGTAAAAATCAGGCTTTAGTGTTAATTGAGCAATATATGAATTTTGATGAAGAAGAACTCACAGAACTTGAATTTACCTATGGATACCCTAAAATCACAGAGTCAGGAAAGAGTAATTATATCAGTTTGGCAATCAAAACAACTAAGCCATGTACTGTTTATTATAAAATTACGGAAGCACCTATAAGCGGCAGTTTACTTACACCAAAAAAAGAGGATGTAAACAGCCATCTTCTGCCTGTTTCAAAAGCTGATTATGAATTGACGGCAAATCTGCCTGCAGAGCTAAATGTAAGATATAATATTTATCTTGTGCTGAGGGATGATAATGGCTTATCAAGCAAAATATATGCGTTACATAATGTAATGCCGTCACCTTTTACATCAGGTAGCGGAACAAAACAGAATCCATATCATATTTATACTGAATATCAGCTTGACAATGTTCGGTATTATCCGGATAAATGCTTTGTGCTTCAGCGTGATATTGAATATAACGGTGTATGGGAGCCTATTGGTGATTCGGAAAATCAGAGCAATATGTTTTCGGGAACTTTTGACGGTAACGGACATAAAATTACGGGTTTGAAAATTAATTCTGATGAAAGTGTTGGTTTTATTTCATATCTGTTCGGAGGTATTGTAAGAAATTTATATATTGACGCAGATGTGTCGGGAAACACTTATGTCGGAGTAATTGCCGGTCAGTCTGAGGGCGGAATAATAGAAAATTGTCATGTTACAGGAAAGGTTAACGCGGCCGGGAATATTTCCGGGGGAATAGTCGGAAGAAATAACGGTGTTATTGATTCTTGTGTTTCTTCGGTAGATACAGTATTTTCAACATCATACAGCGGTGGTATAACAGGCACGAACAGCGGTGATATTACAGACTGTATTTCATGCGTTACATTCATTTCATCAGATATGTATGCATCTTCGATTTCAGGTGCAAATATTGAGGGACTTATTAAAAATTCTGTTGGGGCTTGCATTGAGGTTTCTGATATGTTCACTAAAAACAGTGGCAGAATCACAACAAACCGAAACGGAGGAAGAACGGTAAATAATTATGTATACACAAATATGATTTCAGGAAGCAGTGCAAATATCGGAGCCGATACTCAGGATGGTGATGAGGCAGATTGGGATCAATTAATTGATGAATCATTTTATAAGGATAATTTAAAATGGAATTTTAAAACAAAATGGACTTTCAAAAACAGACCGAAATTTATGATGCCGTGCATTTTGGGAGTTTCTGCGCCCGTATTAAATGCCGGAACGTCAATATTTTCTCCGATTGTAATAAATGACATAGAAGAACTGAAAAAAGTTGACGATAATTTGGATTATCACTATATTCTCGGAAATGATATTCGATTGAAAAAGAATTACGGCGAAATTTCAAATTGGATTCCTATAGGCTTAACAGACAGCGATTCTGAAATAGACGGTGGTTTTACAGGCAGCTTTGACGGTAATGGATATAGAATAAAAGGAATTAGTATCTACTTTGATGAAAATATTTCACAATACGGCTTATTTGGAAAAATAACGGGTGGAAGTGTACGAAATTTACATCTTGAAGATTTTTATATTGAAGGACACAATAAAGTTGGAACTGTTGCAGCAATTAATTACGGAACGATTGATAATTGTACAGCAGATGGAAAAATAAAAGCTTATTCATACTTAAATGATACAATGACAGGCGGTATTTGTGCTGTTAATTATGCTTTGATATATTCTTCGGATGTAAATGCCGATATTACTGTTAATGCAATTGAAACAACAATTGGCGGAATATCAGCTTACAATGAAGGGTTTATTGATAATTGCTCGTATGATGGAAATATATCATCAACCTCGATTAAGAATACATCAAACTCAACTATCGGGGGAATTACAGGTCATAATTATTCAGGATTTATTTATAATTGTGCCGCTGAAAGTAAAATTAAATTATTATCTTACAAAAATTACTGCGGGGGCATAGTCGGCATTTTAAACAGCGGAGAGATTTATAAATGCTCTTCTGATGGTACGGTTAATTCAATTTCTCAGCAAATAATACCATCAACAACATATGCAGGTGGTGTTTGCGGTTTAATAAGCTCGGGACTTATAATGAACAGCTTTTCAGCACAGGATATATCTGTAAAGGCTAATATATCTTATTGCGGAGGAATTGCAGGATTTTGTGAAAATGCAAGTATACAAAACACATATGCAATAAATACTCTTAATCAAATTGGCAGTATATATAATAACGATGAATCAGCTGTTTATGCAGGTGGCATTGTCGGATACAACAGTGGCGGAAACATATCGGGAAGTGTGGCAATAAATCCTTACATTCTTACAAACGGCTTTTTTGCACCTGTATGTGCTTATTCAGAAAACGGATTTGTTGATAACAATTATTCATATGAAAAAATTTATCAAAAAGCCAATATGTCCGATTATTCTGTTATAGGAATACCAGTATCATTTAAAAAAATAACAACCAGCGATTTTTACTTTAAATCAGTATCTGAAGGTGGGATGCTTGGTTGGATTAATGAACCGGAGCAAAGTGTCTGGAAAACTGGTTCTGACTATCCGCTCCCATTATTAGCAGATGTAAAAAAACAAAATTCTTTTGTTTTTGACATTACAGATAGATAAATAGTAATAAAACTCATAATGTTTTTCTGTTAATTTAGATGTTTTATAAAAATTTGAAAAAAATTTACAAATAGGTATGTTCATTTTGAAGAAAATGTGATATAATAATTTGAATAAAGATAAAGTAGGTGAATTGCCATGATTAAAAGCATGACCGGATACGGTAGAAATGAAGAAATAATTGACGGTAAGAAAATAACTTGTGAAATTAAATCTGTAAATCACCGTTATTCTGATTATTCAGTAAAAGTACCGAGATATTACGGATTTATGGAGGATAAAGCAAGAAGCTTTGTTTCTGATTACATATCAAGAGGTAAGGTTGATATATATATAGCTGTAGAATGCTATGATACTGCCGATAAGGTAATAAAGCTTAATAACGAACTGGCAAAGAGTTATATAGATGCATTGCATGAGCTTCGTGATCAGTTTGGATTAAAGGATGATATAAGTGTAAGCAGTGTTGCAAGATTTCCCGATCTTTTTAAAAGTGAAAAGATTGAAGAGGATGAAGATGCTCTCTGGAGTAGCGTTGTAAGTGTTTTAAAACGTGCTGTTGATGATTTTGTGGCTATGCGTGAACGTGAGGGTGAACGCATACAAAAGGACTTGTGCGACAGAGTTGAATACATGAAAACACTTAGTGCAAAGATAGATAAATGTTCAGGTAAGAGTGTTGAAGCATACCGTGAAAAACTGTATTCTAAAATCAAGGAAATTCTTGAGGATAAGAGCATTGATGAATCAAGAATTCTGACCGAAGTGGCTATTTTTGCGGATAAGGTTGCAGTAAATGAAGAAATGGTTCGACTGGAGAGTCATTTTAATGAGTTCTATGAAATTATATCAAAACCCGAACCGGCAGGAAGAAAGCTTGACTTTTTAATTCAGGAAATTAACCGGGAAGTTAATACAACAGGCTCTAAAGCCTGTGATATTGAAATAGCTAAAATTGTAGTTGAATTAAAAGGCGAAATAGAAAAGCTCAGAGAACAGGTACAGAATATTGAATAAAAGGGGTTAATTTTGATGAAGCTTGTAAATATAGGATTTGGAAATATGATAAATTCAAGTCGGTTGGTTTCTATTGTCAGTCCTGAATCAGCTCCTATTAAGAGAGTAATAAGAGAAGCTGAAGATAAAAGAATGCTTGTTAACGCAACATACGGCAGAAGAACAAGAGCTGTTATCATTATGGACAGCGGTCATGTTGTTTTATCGTCATTACAGCCGGAAACTGTAGCAAACCGATTAAATGAAAAAGATGAGGAGATTGTTAATGATGAACAGAGGTAATTTGTTTATAATCTCAGGACCGAGCGGTACGGGAAAAGGAACTATTTGTCAGGAGTTTTTAAAGCATAATGATGTTTTTTTATCCGTTTCGGTAACGACAAGAAATAAAAGAAATGATGAGATTGACGGTGTGACATATATATATGACACCGTTGACGGATTTAAAAACAGAATTGATAATGACTTAATGCTTGAATGGGCACAATACGGTGACAATTATTACGGTACGCCAAGAGATTTGGTTGAAGAAAAGCTTAATGCCGGAATAAATGTTATTTTGGAGATTGAAGTTCAGGGAGCACTGAAGGTTAAAGAGAAAATGCCTGATGCAGTTATGATTTTTATACTGCCTCCGTCTATGAAGGTTTTGCGTGAGAGGCTTGTAAACAGAGGACGTGAAGCAGACAGCGAGATAGATAAGAGAATTGATATTGCAATGGGTGAATTAACAAAAGCCTCATTATATAATTACATTATTGTCAATGATAATCTTGATGAAAGTATAGAAAAAGTAAGAGAAATTATTGATGATCGAAAAAATAAAATGGATTTTATAAATGATTTATTAAATGAAAATAAATAAACATACAAAATTTAAAGGAGAGATTTATTATGATGATTAAACCGGGAATTAATGCTTTGTCAAGCTGTGCAGATTCAAGATACACTCTGGTTACAATGGCGGCAAAAAGAGCAAGAATGATTGGTGAAAACGGTGACGGACTTGTGCCTTGCGATGTTAATAAGCCTGTTTCTATGGCTGTTGCTGAAATTGCTGCAGGTAAGGTAGGATATATCAGACACGAAAATAAAACTGAAGAAGAAGAAAAAAAATCATTTGAAGATTTCTTTGCAGCTGCAAACGGAAATTTAATAGTTGATGAAAACGGTGTAGTGGTTGAAAAATAACAGAAGAAAAATTAAAAGGGAGGATAAGCAATTGTGATTGCACAGGTTATAGTGAATTCACCGTCTAAACAAACAGATAAAAAGTTTGATTATCTTATCCCTGGATTTTTGTCTGAAAAAGTTACTGTCGGTACAAGAGTTATTATTCCGTTCGGAAAGTCAAATAAGCAAATGGAAGGATATGTTTGCGGGATTTCTGAATATTCGTCTAATTCCAATTTAAAGGAATTAATAAATGCAGAAGATATTCCGGTATTCAGTGAAAAAATGTTTGCTTTAATTGAATGGATGAGGGAAAAGTATCTCTGCACTTACATTGATGTTATTAAAGCAATTATTCCGACAGGAACTTCAATTAAAAATGAAGAATGGATTATTCTGAAAAATTCTGATTTAAAAATGTCACCAAAAGAGCAAAAAATTGTAGAAGCACTAAAAAATAATTCGGGTGCTTGTGAAGTGAATTTCTTGATGCAGTTTTTTGACGATGAAAACATACGTCCCACATTAAAGAAAATGATTGAAGGGGACATCGTTTTTCGTGAATACAGAGATGTTCGAAGTATCAGCGATAAGACAGTCAGAATTGTAAGACCCACTGTTGCACCTGAGGAAATAAATTCTGTTATTTCTGATTTACTCAAATCAAGAGCTACTGCTCAGGCAAAGGTTTTTGAAACATTGTCTGCCTGCGATATTGTATCTGTATCGGATTTACAGGCTTTTTCAGGTTGCAGTTATAATACTATAGTCAGCTTGAAAAAACGGGGGCTGATAGAATTTGATAATGTTGTCGTATCCCGAAGCCACAGACGGGCAGGAGAAATTAAGCCTCAGAAAGCTCCGGTATTGACAATAGAGCAGGAAAAAGTTTGCTCACAAATTCGTGATTCTCTGATTGACGGTGTTTTTTGTGAATATCTGCTTCACGGTGTTACGGGAAGCGGTAAGACAGAAGTGTTCATGAATGCAATTAAAGCGGTGACAGATGCAGGAAAGCAAGCAATAATGCTTGTGCCTGAAATTTCCCTTACTCCGCAAATGCTGGAAAGATTTATTGCAAGATTCGGTGAACGTGTTGCAGTTTTTCACAGCGGTCTTTCGCTGGGGGAAAAATATGATGAATGGAAAAAAATGCGTGACGGAAAAGCTGATATAGTAATAGGAGCAAGATCTGCCGTTTTTGCACCGTTTAATAATGTTGGTATTATTATTATGGATGAAGAGCATGAGGCTACATACAAATCTGAAATGCTTCCAAGGTATGATACTAAAGAAGTAGCACGATTCAGGGCTATGCAGAATAATTCATCACTTATTTATGCTTCGGCAACACCGGATATCAGAACATATTATAAAGCGCAAAATAAAAAAATCAAACTTCTTGAGCTTAAAACAAGAATAAATAAGAGACCCATTCCCGAGGTTCAGATTATCGATATGCGAACAGAGCTTTCGTCGGGAAATAAATCTATTTTTTCTGATTCTTTAAAGGAAGAAATAGCTAAAAATCTTGAAAATAAAGAACAAACCATTTTACTTATGAACAGACGTGGTTTTTCTACATTTGTTTCCTGCAGAAATTGCGGTTTTGTGGCAATGTGTCCGAATTGCAATATTTCTTTAACGTATCATAAATATAATAATTTGTTAAAATGTCATTATTGCGGTCATACTGTAAATAACTATATTACCTGTCCCAAATGCAATAGTAAATATATAAGATATTTCGGAGGAGGCACGCAAAAGGTTGAAGAGGAAATTAAATCGTTGTTTCCAAATGCTTCAACTGTCAGAATGGATGTTGATACAACTTCACGTCAGAATTCACACGAAAAACTTTTAAACGAATTTTCAGAAAAGAAGATTGATATATTGATTGGGACACAGATGGTAGCAAAAGGACTGGATTTTCCTGATGTTACATTAGTTGGTGTGGTTTCTGCCGACACTATGCTGAATATAGATGATTACCGTTCATCAGAGCGTGCATTTGATTTATTAGAACAGGTGTCAGGACGTGCAGGACGTGCTGAAAAACATGGCAGAGCAATTATTCAGACTTACTCACCTGAACATAATGCTGTCGTTTTTGCATCACGCCATGATTATCTGACTTTCTATACCAACGAAATATCAGCAAGAAGAGTGATGTGGTATCCTCCGTTTTGTGATATTTTATCTGTTTTATTTACAGGTACATTTGAAACTGTTGTTGCTCAGTGTTCAAGAGCATTTGCTAAAGTTCTTTCCGGGTTTGATTTAGGAAATATAAAAATGCAGATATTGGGTCCGATACCTGCCGCTATTACAAAAATAAAAAATAAATATCGCTGGAGAATTTTAATTAAATGTGAAAATATCGATGTTGTATCAAAAGCATTGATAGAGGCACGGGAATATTGTTATAAAAACAAGAATTATGAAAAAATATCTATAGTTATCGATAAAAATCCCAATAATATATATTAATATGATTAGAATTTGACTATAAAATCAGAAAGGAAATGAAAGATATGGCAATCAGAGAAATCCGTGAAAAGGACGATGAAATACTTTCAAAGGTTTGTAAAACTGTAAAAGTATTTGATGAACGTCTTGCAATATTACTTGATGATATGTATGATACAATGAAGAGCAGAGACGGTGTCGGATTGGCTGCACCTCAGGTTGGAATATTAAAACGTGCAGCTGTCATTGACATTGGTGAAGGAAAAATTGAGCTTATAAATCCTGAAATTATAAGTCAGGACGGTTCACAAACAGGTTCAGAAGGATGCTTAAGTGTTCCGGGTGTATACGGTCAGGTTGAAAGACCGAATGAGGTTGTTGTTAAAGCTCAGGACAGAAATGGTGAGTATTTTGAATTGAAGGGAACAGCACTTCTGGCAAGGGCTATTTGCCATGAGGTTGAGCATCTTGACGGAAAGTTGTTTTTAGATAGAGTTATAGTTTTTGAGGAAAGATAAATGAATAATAAAAAAATAATGTTCATGGGTACTCCGGATATTGCAGCAGAATCATTACGCTATCTTATTGATAATGGTATGAATGTTGTTTGCTCGGTTACTCAGCCTGATAAACCAAAGGGAAGAGGTCACAAGTTGACACCTCCCGAAGTTAAAGTTTTATCTTTAGAAAATAATATTCCGGTATTTCAGCCCGAAAAACTGAAAAACGGTGAATTACAGTCGGTTCTTGAAGAATATAAGCCCGATATTATCGCTGTAGTTGCTTACGGAAAAATTCTTCCGAAGTATATCCTTGATTATCCGAAATTCGGATGTATTAATATGCATGCATCATTGTTGCCCAAATACCGTGGTGCTGCACCTGTTCAATGGTCTGTAATCAACGGAGAAAAATATACAGGTGTTACGACTATGAAAATGGATGAGGGTCTGGATACAGGCGATATGCTTCTTTGTGAAAAACTTTCAATAGGAGAATATGAAACATCGGAAGAACTGTTTGAAAGGGTAGCAAAGCTTGGGGCAAAGGTATTATTTGAAACAATCAAGGATATAGAAAACATAACACCGATTCCGCAAAATCACAGTGAACATACTTATGCACCCATGATTTCAAAAGAAATGGGAGAAATTGATTGGAATAGAGATAAAAATACAATTTCAAAATTAATATGCGGAATGAATTCATGGCCGTTGGCTTATACTTATTATAAGGATGATATTGTAAAGGTTATTTCAGCAAAAAAGACACATGAGGAATTTGCCGGAATAAACGGTCAGGTAATCAGACACGAAAAAGGAAAAGGATTATTGATAAAGTGTGTTGATGGAGGAATCTGGCTTGAAACAGTTCAATTCCCGGGTGGAAAAAAGATGCATATTGATGATTATCTTTTAGGGCATACTATTGAATACGGAGAAATTTTAAAAAAATGAAAGGATAAATACTATGTTTTATTACGATCCAACATATATTCTTGTAATATTTGCATTCTTACTTTCAATTTTTGCGTCATTTGGAGTGAAAGCTACTTATGCAAAGTACAGTAAAGTGCATACACAGCGTGGAATAACGGGAGCACAGGCGGCAAGAAAAATTCTTGATATGAACGGATTACAGCATATAAGAGTTGAAAGAATATCAGGTGAATTAACCGATCATTTTGATCCCGGAGCGAATGTAATCAGACTGTCAGATTCAACATATGACAATTATTCTGTTGCTGCTGTTGGAGTTGCTGCTCATGAAGCAGGTCATGCAGTGCAGCATTCGGTGGGATATGCACCAATTAAAATCAGAAATTCAATTGTTCCTATTGTAAATATAGGCAGTCAATTATCTATGCCATTGTTTTTTATAGGATTGATTTTAGGAATGACAAAACTTGCATTTATAGGTGTTATTTTATTCTCTTTTGCACTTGTTTTTCAGCTTATTACTTTACCGGTTGAATTTAATGCAAGTTCAAGAGCTATTAAAATACTTGATGAAACAAATATGTTATATGATGATGAAGTCAGACCTGCAAAAAAAGTTTTAAGGGCTGCTGCTATGACTTATGTTGCGGCAGTTGCTTCTACAGCAATACAGTTATTAAGACTTTTGCTGATTTTAAATAACAGAAGAGATGACTAAATTTAAAGAAAGAAAATAATATGGCTAATCCGAGAGAAATTGCAATGCATATTTTATATGACATCGAATTTTGCGATGCATATTCGAATATGGCATTAAAAAATGCATTTTTAAAGCATAACAATTTAAAACCTGTTGACAAAGCCTTTATAACCAATTTGGTTTACGGTATTACAAGCAGAAAGCTTACTATTGAACAATATATAAAGCAAAATTCAAAAATAAAACTAAAAAAAATATCAAAATATATTTTGTTGATTCTGCAGTTGGGAATATATCAGATAAAATTTATGGATAAGGTTCCTGAATCTGCGGCTGTAAATGAAAGTGTTAAGCTTGCAAAACGATATGGACACGGTGCAAGTGCAGGTTTTGTTAACGGAGTTTTACATTCTGTTATAAAAAATGATTTGAATTTACCTGATGATAAATTTGAAAAGTTATCGTGCTTATATTCATATCCTGTTGAATTATGTAAAAAATGGTGTAATGATTTTGGTGATGATTTTGCTATAGAATTGATGAAATCAATGAATGAAGAAACAAAATTATCATTAAGAGTAAATACTTTAAAAACAACATCTGATGATTTAGCTGGTAAAAATCAAGGATTTGTAATTTCTGAAATATATAAAGATGCGGTAATTTCCGAAGGCTTTGATGTTGCAGGAAGTGAGATATATAAAAAAGGGTTAATATATCCACAGGATATTTCTGCAATGCTTGCATCTGTTGTACTTGCTCCGAAGAAAGGCGACAGTGTTCTGGATTTATGCTCTGCTCCCGGAGGAAAAACAACACATATGGCACAGCTCATGGAAAATGATGGGAAAATATGTGCTTGCGATGTTTATGAACATAAAATTGATATAATTAATAAAAATGCGGAAAGACTCGGAATTGATATAATTGAAGCTAAATTAATTGACAGTACAAAATATGTTAAAGAATTTGATTCTTGTTTTGATAAAGTTCTTGCAGACGTTCCATGTTCAGGGTGGGGGATTATCAGAAGAAAGCCTGATATTAAATGGAAAAATGATGATAATAATGAATTAATCAGTATATCAAAAGAAATTTTGACAAATGCAGCAAAATATGTTAGAATAGATGGAGAGATTGTATTTTCTACCTGTACAATCAATAAAGATGAAAATGAAAACAGATTGTTTGAGTTTTTAAAAGAAAATGAAAACTTTGAAGCAGTAGATATTACTGATTTATTGCCTGATAAACTGAGAAAAGATACTGCAAAGAATGGCTATGTAACATTTTATCCGAATACTGATTCAATCGATGGCTTTTTCATAGCTAAAATAAAAAGGTGTAGATAATAATGGTTGATTTGAGAAGTTTAGAATATAAAGAGCTTGAGAATTTAATTCTTGAGCTTGGTGAACCAAAATACAGAGCAAAACAAATATTCAACTGGGTTATGAACGGTGTTGAAAGCTTTGATGAAATGACAAACATTTCAAAAAAAACACGGGAGAAACTTAATGAAGTCAGCTATATATCTAAATTATCAATTCGTGAGAAATATATTTCAAAACTCGACGGAACTGTAAAATATTTGTTTTCACTCGATGACGGAAACTGTATTGAAACTGTTGTGATGAGGTATCATCATGGAATATCCGTATGTATATCCTCTCAGGTGGGATGTCGAATGGGATGTGGCTTTTGTGCTTCAACGATAGGAGGATTATACAGAAGTCTGACATCAGGAGAAATATTAAATCAGGTTATTTATGCCCAAAAGGATATAGGAGAACGAATATCCAATATTGTTATGATGGGAATCGGAGAACCTCTTGATAATTATGACAATGTAATTAAATTTTTGCATAATGTTAATCATCCTGATGGATTGAATATCGGTTACAGACACATATCATTATCAACCTGCGGAGTTGTGGATAAAATATATATGCTTGCAAAAGAGGACTTACCAATCACATTATCAGTATCTCTTCATGCACCTAATAATGAGATAAGAAATAGAATTATGCCTGTAAACAAAAAATATCCGGTTGAAGAATTAATCAAAGCCTGCAAAGCATATATTAAAACTACAACAAGAAGAATCAGCTTTGAATATTCATTAATTTCAGGAGTAAATGACAGCATTGAAAACGCTGTTGAGCTTGCTCACCTGTTAAAGGGTATGCTTGCTCATGTAAATCTGATTCCGGTAAATCATGTAGAAGAAAGAGATTTTCATAAAGGGAAAATGTCTGATATAAAAAATTTCCGGGAAAAATTAATACAGCTTGGTATTAATGCAACTATCAGAAGAGAGCTGGGAAGTGATATAAGCGCTTCGTGTGGACAGCTTAGAAAAAAGGTATTATAAAAATTTTTATGTAAAGAGGTGAGTTGTGATGGAAATTTCGGCTGTAACTGATGTCGGTCGGCAGCGTAAAAACAATGAAGACAGTTACTTTACATATCATAATGATATGCTTGTCGGTGGAATGGTTGCTGACGGCATGGGTGGGCATAATTGCGGTGAAGTAGCAAGTAAAATGGCGTCAGATTTGATTAAACAATACATCATTACTCAGTATGATCCTAAAATGGATTACATGGAAATTGCAGAATTAATAAGAATTGCATTTGTTAAGGCAAATACGGAAATATATAATAAATCATTAAAAGAAGAGTATTTGGGAATGGGAACCACCGCTACTTTGGCGATGGTTTATAACAAAAAGTTAATAACTGCTCACGTCGGTGACAGCAGATGTTATAAAATTATCAATAATAAAATCAAACAGATAACAAATGATCACTCGTTTGTTGCCGAATTGCTCAGAAAAGGACAAATATCTGAAATTGCTGCCCAATATCATCCAAATAAAAATGTCATTACAAGAGCTTTGGGTGCTGAATCTTTTATCAAGATAGATATGAATATTCAGGATTATGATAATCAGGCAATTCTGTTATGCAGTGATGGATTAACAAATATGTTGTCTGATACTCAAATAACGGAAATACTTAATGAAAATGAAAATTTAGATGATGCTCTGCAAAAGATGGTTACATTAGCGAATAAAAAAGGTGGAAATGACAATATTACTGTAGTAGCATTCAGAAACTTGAAAGGAGAAACCAAAAGATGAATGGAGAACATTTAATCGGAAAGGTAATAAACGAAAGATATGAATTGCAGGAAATAATCGGCAGTGGGGGAATGGCAACTGTTTTTAAAGCAAATGACCGTCTGCTCAGCCGATCTGTTGCAGTAAAAATTTTAAAGGATTCTTTAAAGGACGATCAGGAAATTGTTGACAAGTTTAGTGCAGAGGGTAAGGCTGCTGCTGCGTTGTCTCACAATAATATCGTTTCAATTTATGATGTGGGACATCTTGACGGAATAAGCTTTATCGTTATGGAATATGTAGAAGGTCAGACTTTGAAAGAATACATAAACCGTAATAAACCGATAAAATGGCAGACTGCCTGTGAAATTGCAATTCAGATTGCGAGTGCGTTAAATACTGCTCATGAACACGGTATAATTCACCGTGATATAAAACCTCACAATATTTTGATAACAAATGATTTTGTTGCAAAGGTTGCTGATTTTGGTATTGCAAGCGCAGTAAGCTCTGATACGGTTGTTGCCGGAGGCTCGGCTTTGGGGTCTGTTCATTATATTTCTCCTGAACAGGCAAGAGGCGGATATGTTGATACGACATCCGATTTATACTCACTTGGCGTTGTTTTATATGAAATGCTGACCGGAGCATTACCTTTTGATGGTGATAATGCAGTTTCTATTGCATTAAAAAAGCTCGAAGAAGAACCAATCAGCCCAAAGGTAATAAATCTTGATATTCCACAAACTTTAGATGCTGTAGTTATGAAGGCTATATCAAAAGAACAGCATATTAGGTATAAAACTGCAAATGAAATAATTGATGATTTAAAGACTTTGCTCAATGAGGACAGTATGCATATTGTTTCTGCACATAAAGAAACTGATTCTTCTAAAAATGGTAATTGGGGAAGAAAAAATAAAAAGAGCAAATTTAATCCTGTTATTGCATCTGTTGTATTGGTTGTAATAATTGCAGTTTCTGTATTTTTGGTAATGACTTCGGGTAACAAAGAATATATTGTTCCAAATTTGCTGGATAAGACGTTGGAGGAAGCACTTGCAATTATTGAAGATACCGAATTTACAATAGATGAAGACGGTATTCTTTATGAGGTTTCGGAAGAGTATGCAGAAGGTAAGATAATGCAGCAGAATCCCGGAGCTAATCAAAGTGTTAAAAAGAATAAAAAAATTCAGTTAACAATCAGCTCAGGTGAAACAGAAGGAAATATTTCTATTCCGTCTGTAGTTGATTTGCATTATGCCGATGCTAAAGCTTTACTTGAATCCAAAGGATTAAAATGTCAGATTATAGAAGAAGAGAGTTCTGAGGTTGAGCTTAATAAGGTTATAAGTCAATCGCCAAAGAAAGATACTAAAGTTACAGAGGGATATACCGTAATTCTTCATGTTTGCACATCTATCAGTGAAAATACAAAAGTTAAAGTCCCTGATTTGAGGGGATTGACAAGAGCACAGGCAGAAAAAGCTTTGACAGCCGAAGGACTTATAATAGGTAATACAAGTAAGCAAATATCAGAAATTGATTCCGGATTGGTAATTTCTCAGGATCCTGCTCCGCAAAAAGAGGTTGACAAAAATACACCGGTTGATATTGTTATTAGTGATAACTCTGTTCAGGCAACAATTATCACAACCCCAACTCATATAACTGCACAACCGTCTCAAACCTCGCAAACAACTCCGACTCCGTCACAATCAGAACAAACATCACAGCCTACTCCGTCTGCAACTGAAGCTGAAATGAAGAGAAAAACTTTAACAATTAACATTCCTGAAACGGCAGGAGAAACAGTTCATGTAAGAGTTCTTGCAAATGGAAAAGAAATCCATAATCAGTCCCATGCAAAGTCTGACGGTAAGGTTGATATAGTTGTACAATCAAATAAGAACGCAGAAGTTGAAGTATATATGGATAATGAACTTGTTGTAAGAAAAGTTGTAGAATTTAACTGATTTAACGGCACTGAAAAGTGCCGTTTTTACATACAAAAAATGCCTTGTAATCAGAAAGAGGTTTCAAGGCATTTCTTGTTAACTATAGTGAATAAATATTCTTTGATTTTCTTATTCAGGCTTTGCAATTTCTTTTCCTATTTCAATTACATCGCCTGCACCCATAATGAAAACCATGTCATCCGGTTCAACATTTTCTTTTAAGTATTCACATATCTGTGAAAAATCTTCTATATATACTGTGTCATTTCCACGTTCTTTTATCTGCATTGCAAGATTTGAAGCTTTTGTAACTCCGTCAAATTGTTCTCTTGCAGCATAAACATGTGTTACAACCAATTTGTCAGCATCATCAAAGCAGGTAAGAAAACTGTCCCAGAGAGTTTTTGTTCTGGTATAGGTATGCGGCTGGAATACACACCACATTCTGTTATATGAAAATTCTTTTGCCGCCTGAAGTGTTGCTTTTATTTCGGTGGGGTGATGAGCATAGTCGGCAATTACTGTTGCGCCGTTTAATATACCGAGCTTTTCAAAACGTCTGTGAGTACCCTTGTAGGTTTCTATACCTTTTGCAGCTGTTTGAGCATCAATTCCGAGAAGCTCGCAAACTGCAACAACAGCAAGTGTATTCATAACATTATGGTAGCCGGGGACATTAAGCTCGACGTGAGCCTTGAATTCACCGTTACACATTACATCAAACCGGGGAAACCCGTTTTTAACAGTTAAATTTTGCGGATAGTATGACGAAGAGTTATCCTTTCCGTAGTATATAATATTGCAGTCGGAATCCTTAAGCGTCAATTTAATATTGTCATCATCGCCGTAAGCAACAACATATCCGTCGGGATTTGTCAAAGAAGCAAAGGATAAAAAGCTATCTCTTATTTGTTCTATTCCTGAGAAAAAGTCAAGATGGTCTTCTTCAATGTTGGTTATTACTGCAATGTGAGGGAAGAACTTTAAAAAGCTGTTCGTATATTCACAAGCTTCGGTTACAAAATAGTCAGATTTACCTGCACGGATATTTCCGCCTATTGCATCAAGCTCACCGCCAATACTGATTGTCGGGTCAGTATCTGCGTATAGAAGTGCGTGTGTCAGCATAGCAGTTGTTGTGGTCTTCCCGTGAGTTCCTGATATACCTACTGCCTTTTTATATTGCTTCATGATTGCACCAAGACACTCAGCTCTGTCAATAAGACGGATATTTCTTTTTGTTGCTTCCATCATTTCAGGATTATCCATATGAACAGCTGCTGTATGAACAACTAAGTCAGCATCGTTTATATTTTGTGCATCATGACCTTCATATATTATTGCACCGTTTTCTTCAAGCTTATTTGTGATATGACTTTTTTCTCTGTCTGAGCCTGAGATTTTATATCCTTTCTGCAAAAGTATAATTGCAAGACCACTCATGCTGATTCCGCCAATTCCTATAAAATGAATGTGAGACCCCTGAGCTAAATCTGATAATTCAAATCTTTTCATAAAAAATTTCATAACCTTTCTGCCCACATATTAAAATCACATTAACCTTATCAGCGGGCAGATAAGATGTGTAGTGAAAAATGCCAATATTAATTTTTGAATAACGGAAAATAATAATTGTTATTATGTTATTTATTGTACCGTCATACAAAGGCATAAAATATTTTTCTGAAATTCATATTGTTTTTGAACACAATATTACATTATATATTATACCATATTTTGAGAAAAATGCAATATAAATATGCTTAGAAATACACATTAAATATATTCATATAAAAAAATAACATACTTTAATTAGTTCAAACATCAAAAAATACACATATCAATTTGTGTATTTTTTACAAAAAAATAAATAAAATTAGAGAAAAGTTACACAAGTTATTGACAATGAGTGTTTTTGGAAGTATTATATAAATATATTGAATCATGGTTAAGGCACAATTAATTAACAAAATTGCATACATATTGAGAGGTGGTGAATGAGATGCAAATTACCGATATCAGGGTTAAGAAGATTTCTTCGGACGGGAAAATGAAAGCTGTTGTATCAGTTACTTTTGATGATGCTTTTGTTGTGCATGATATTAAGGTTATTGAGGGACAGGACAAGTTATTTACTGCTATGCCAAGCAGAAAGACTCCGGAGAATGAGTTCAAGGATATTGCTCACCCAATTAACAGCGAAATGAGAGAATCGCTTGAAAAAGCAATTCTTGAAAAATATAATGAAGTTTTAGAGAGCGACGCTGAATAAGATTAAAGAGTTTAAAACACTTCACTTTTTCATTAATGAAGTGTTTTTTTCTTTTTTTGCTTAAAATAATAAAAAATTTGACAAGTGTATAATTTTTTGTTATAATGTTATATTGAGGTGATATAGGTTATGGATTATTCTCAGAAAGTAACAATTTCCAAAAATATAAAAAATTCAAATATGATATTGATATGTATAATGGGAAGTATTTCATTATTGGGATTTGTTATGGCAATATACAGCATTATAAAACTTAAAATTTTATTTGCATTGATTTATTTGATTGCAGTGATTCTTGGATTTTCATATGTTGTTATGCGAATAAATACGGTTATGCCGACTTTTCTGGCTGTAAAAGACGGGCATATTTATATGCATAACTGGGATAACGGTTTGTTTCCGTTTAAAAGTGACAGCGGTTTAATCGGAGAATTTCTGCCGGCGAAAACAAAGCTTAAAAAGATAGATATATTAGCTGTTTCAAAAATGTATCTTGGAAGCAGAAATTATCTTTTGAAGCTTGTTGAGGACGGAGAGTTTCGTGATAAATTAAAAAGTCCGACAAAAAAATATGAAAGTATTTTAAAACGAATGGAATTTTTCTATATCTTAACAAGGGACAACCGTGAAATTTATATGTCTGTAACAGATTTTGACAGTGATGAGCTTGCAGCTTTATTAAAGCCGATTGTTGACAGTAACGAAAGAATAGATTTCAGATGCAATAACAGGAAAATCAGTAAGGCTATTCCGCCGAAAAGAATTACACTTTAAAATTATATAGCATTGAGAGGGAAAGTAAGTGTTTGATAAATTAGAAGCGTTAGAAGAAAAATTTAAAATAATTTCCGAAAAAATCAGTAATCCTGAGGTAATTGCCGATCAGGAAAACTGGAGAAAATACATGAAGGAAAATTCGGATTTAACTCCTATTATTGAAAAATACAGAGAATATAAAAAGACGAAGCAAACTATAGCTGATGATAAGGAAATGCTTGAAGCCGGAGAAGATAAGGATTTAGAAGAACTTATTAAGGCTGAATTGTCCGAGGCAGAGGAAAATCTTGAAAAGGTATCACAGGAGTTAAAAATCCTGCTGCTTCCTAAAGACCCTAATGATGAAAAGAACGTAATCATGGAAATCAGAAGCGGTACGGGCGGCGATGAGGCGGCTTTGTTTGCGGCAGATTTGATGAGAATGTATTCAATGTATGCAGAAACACAAAGATGGAAAATTGATATACTTAATTCAAGTCCTACGGATATAGGCGGATATAAAGAAATTTGTTTTTCGATTGAAGGTCAGGGAGCATATTCAAAATTTAAGTTTGAAAGCGGAGTTCACAGAGTACAGCGGGTTCCAAGTACCGAATCGGGAGGAAGAATTCATACATCAGCAGTAACGGTTGCGGTTTTACCTGAGGTTGAAGAAGTTGAAGTTGAAATTAATCAGAATGATTTGCGAATAGATGTATTCAGAGCCGGAGGACCGGGCGGTCAGTGTGTCAATACAACAGACTCGGCAGTCAGAATAACTCACTTGCCTACAGGTATTGTTGTATCTTGTCAGGATGAAAAATCACAGTTTAAAAACAAGGATAAAGCAATGAAAATTCTCCGTTCAAGAATTTATGAGGTTATGGAGGAACAGCGTCATAAGGAAATTGCAGATGAGAGAAAATCACAGGTAGGTTCGGGTGACAGAAGTGAAAGAATCAGAACCTATAATTTTCCACAGGGACGTGTTACCGATCACAGAATTAATTTAACACTTCATAAGCTTGAGCAGGTTTTAAACGGTGCACTTGATGAGCTTATTGATGCATTAATCACTGCCGATCAGAGTGCAAAGCTTTCACAGCAGGATTAATATTAATTTATTTATTATGAGTTGAGTTTTATTAATTCATCAAAATATCTTCAATTGTATAAGGTTGAAGATATTTTTTGTAAAAAATAGTAATTTTTTGAATTAGATATAGACATTTTAGAGAAAATATAGTAAAATAGTTTATTATAACTCAAAGGGAGAGTTCAAAATGGAAAGAGTACAAAGAATAGCTCAGGCTTTATATGATAAAAAAGCAAAAAATATTGTGGCACTTGATATTGCAGAAATAACATCACTTGGTAATTATTTTATAATTTGCTCGTGTGCATCATCTGTTCAGCTAAGAGCCTGTACTGATGAGGTTGAAGAAAAAATGGAAGAAATCGGAATCAGACCTGCCCATAAAGAGGGATATAACGGTGGTACATGGATTTTAATGGATTACGGTGATGTTATTGTCCATATAATGCAGGATGAAATAAGGGATTTTTATTCATTAGAACATTTATGGGCAGATGCAAAAGAAATTAAATTAGAATTAAAATAAACCTTTATGAAAGGAATGTCAGTAAAAATGTCAACTTACAATTTTAGTGAAATTGAAAAAAAATGGCAAAAGAAATGGGAGGAAACTAATTGCTTCCATGCCGAAAACGGAAGTGAAAAACCAAAGTTTTTTGCAATGATTGAGTTTCCGTATCCGTCAGGTGCAGGCCTGCACGTTGGTCATCCGAGAAGTTATACGGCACTTGATATAATTGCAAGAAAACGCCGTATGCAGGGGTATAATGTTTTATATCCGATAGGATGGGATGCGTTCGGTCTTCCGACAGAAAACTTTGCTATTAAAAATAAGATTCATCCCAAAATCGTAACAAAGCAGAATATTGAAAACTTCACAAGACAGTTAAAGATGCTTGGTTTTTCATTTGATTGGGAAAGAGAAGTAAATACTACAGATCCGGAATATTATAAGTGGACACAGTGGATATTTAAAAAGCTTTTTGAAAAAGGTCTTGCATATAAGCAGGAAATGCCTATTAACTGGTGTACCGGCTGTAAGGTTGGTTTGTCAAATGAAGAGGTTGTAAACGGAGTTTGTGAGCGTTGCGGAAGCGAGGTTGTTCAGAGAAGAAAGAGCCAGTGGATGTTAAAAATTACAGAATATGCACAGCGTTTGATTGATGACCTCGATGATGTTGATTATATTGAAAGAGTTAAAACACAGCAGAAGAACTGGATTGGTCGTTCTGAGGGTGCAGAGGTTAAGTTTGAACTTACTTCGGGCGATGAGATGATTGTTTACACAACAAGATGTGATACCTTATTCGGTGCTACATATGTTGTATTGTCACCTGAACATGAGCTTGTTGCAAAACTTCTTCCTACCTTGGAGAATCCTGATGAAGTGAGTGATTATATAACACAGGCATCTAAAAAGTCAGAATTTGAAAGAACAGAGCTTGCAAAAGATAAGACAGGCGTTCAGTTAAAGGGCGTATTTGCAATAAATCCTGTTAACGGTTCAAAGTTGCCTGTATGGATTTCTGACTATGTACTTGTTACTTACGGAACAGGTGCAATCATGGCTGTTCCTGCACATGACACCCGTGACTGGGAATTTGCAAAGAAATTCAATCTTCCGATTATTGAAGTTGTATCGGGAGGAGAAGATGTTCAGAAAGAAGCATATACAGATGTTTACAATGGAAATATGGTAAATTCGGGCTTTTTAAATGATTTGCCTGTAAGTGAAGCAATTCCTGCAATGATTAATTGGTTAGAGGAAAAAGGCTTAGGAAAGAGAAAGGTAAATTATAAGCTTCGTGATTGGGTTTTCTCACGTCAGCGTTATTGGGGTGAACCTATTCCTCTTGTTCACTGTGACAAGTGTGGCTGGGTTGCAATTGATGACAGTGAATTACCATTGGAATTACCTGAGATTGAAACTTTCGAACCGGGTGAAAATGGTGAATCACCGCTTGCAAAGGCTTATGACTGGATTAACACAACCTGTCCTGCATGTGGTGGAAAAGCTCAGCGTGAAACAGATACTATGCCTCAGTGGGCAGGCTCAAGCTGGTATTTCTTAAGATATACAGATCCTCACAACACTGAAGCTCTTGCATCAAAAGAAGCTCTTGATTACTGGACACCGATTGATTGGTATAACGGTGGTATGGAGCATACAACACTTCATTTACTTTATTCAAGATTCTGGCATAAGTTCCTCTATGATATTGGAGTTGTTCCTACAAAAGAACCGTATATGAGAAGAACATCTCACGGTATGATTTTAGGTGAGAATAATGAAAAAATGTCTAAATCAAGAGGAAATGTTGTAAATCCGGATGATGTTGTAAATGAATTCGGAGCTGATGCATTCAGAACATATGAAATGTTTATCGGTGCATTCGACCAGTCAACTCCGTGGTCACAGCAGGGATTAAAGGGCTGTTACAAGTTTATGGAAAGAGTCTGGAATGTTCAGGATATGTTAACTGATGAAGAAGGCTATTCAGCTGACCTTGAAAAGAATATTCACAAGGCTATTAAAAAAGTCGGGGAAGACTATGAGAGAATGAAATTCAACACAGGTATTGCAACTCTTATGAGTCTTGTTAATGATTTCTATAAAAAGGGAAGCGTTACAAAGGGTGAATTTATAACCTTAATTACATTATTGAATCCTGTTGCACCTCATATTACTGAAGAATTATGGGAAAAGTATGGAAACGGCGGACTTTTATCATTAAAGCCATGGCCTGAATATGATGAAGAAAAGACAAAGGACGATGAAATAGAAATAGCTATTCAGATTAACGGTAAGG
>JAZOTP010000123.1:0-20242 GCA_045657705.1 Clostridia bacterium | reverse complement strand
AAATGTTTGACCTTCAAAAAATGAAGGCTCTTTGCCGTAGACGACGCAAAGAGCCATTAGTAACATAAATTAATATACTAAATAACACCTCGGCAGGGCTTACCTTTATGCCTGCTGTCTACGGATTTATATTTACTTGCAATATTATACTACAAATAAATAACTTTGTCAATAGCTAATTTTAATTTTTTTAAATTAGCCGAGCTTTGATGCATTAACCTTTATTCCAGGTCCCATTGTTGATGCTACAACAACACTCTTTAAATACTGACCTTTAGCTGCTGCAGGCTTAGCCTTTATAACAGCACCCATCAATGCAGCAAAGTTATCATTTAACTTATCTTTACCGAATGATACTTTACCGATAGGGCAGTGAATAATGTTTGTTTTATCAAGCTTATATTCGATCTTTCCTGACTTGATTTCAGCAACAGCCTTTGCAATATCCATTGTAACTGTTCCTGCCTTTGGTGACGGCATTAATCCCTTAGGACCTAAAACCTTACCCAAACGACCTACAACACCCATCATGTCAGGAGTTGCAACTACAACGTCAAAATCAAACCAATTTTCGTTCTGAATCTTTGTAACAAGATCCATTTCGCCAACATAATCAGCACCTGCCTGAGTTGCCTCTTCAGCCTTAGGACCTTTAGCAAATACTAATATTTTAGCTGTTTTACCTGTTCCGTGCGGTAGAACTATAGCTCCTCTAACCTGCTGGTCTGCGTGTCTTGAATCAACGCCAAGCTTTATATGCGCTTCAACTGTTTCGTCAAACTTAGCTTTTGCAGTCTTTGTAATTAAATCCATAGCTTCAATCGGATCATACTGCTTTGACTTATCAACAAGCTTTGCGCTATCCTGATATTTTTTTCCTCTAAACATATTATATCCTCCTTATGTGGTCAATCAAGGATTTATTCCTCTCCCACTGAATTTAAAAATTGATGCAGGGACTTAATATTAGTCACCAACTACAATACCCATACTTCTTGCAGTACCTGCGATCATACTCATAGCTGCTTCAAGGCTTGCAGCATTAAGGTCTTGCATTTTCTGTTCTGCAATTGCCTGTAAATCTGCCTTTGAAATTGTTGCAACCTTAGTCTTGTTAGGAACGCCCGATCCACTCTGAATCTTACAAGCCTTCTTCAATAAAACTGCAGCAGGCGGAGTCTTTGTGATAAATGTAAATGAGTGGTCTGCATAAACTGTAATAACTACAGGAATGATAAGACCTGCGTCTTTTGCTGTTTTTTCATTAAATTCCTTTGTAAACTGCATAATGTTTACACCGTGCTGACCTAATGCAGGACCAACAGGGGGAGCCGGAGTTGCTTTGCCGGCCGGAATTTGTAATTTAATATAACCTATTACTTTTTGTGCCATATATGGCCACCTCCTATTTTTTTTGTAACTTGAGTTACATAATGTGGTAATTGCGGACATTTAAGTCCTCCCACTGTTACCAGAGGGATTATATAAACGCTTTTTAGCATCTATAACTTTTTTAATTGCTTAATCCAGCAACGCTACCTGATTATAATCCACCTCAACAGGTGTTTCTCTGCCGAACATGGATACCTTGACAACAAGCTTTCTTGTAGCCTTATCAACAGATTCTACAGTACCTGAGAATCCTTCCATCGGTCCCTGTTTGATACTTACCGTATCGCCGCAGGATATATCCATGTCATCCATTCTTATCTGTGTAAAGCCAAGCTTTTCAACCTCACTGTCCGGAAGCGGTACAGGCTTTGAACCGGGACCTACAAATCCGGTTACGCCTCTTGTATTTCTTACAACGTACCAACTTTCGTCGTTCATTATCATTTTAATGATAACATAACCCGGGAAAACCTTACGCTTTACTATCTTTTCAACGCCGTTTTTCTCTTCAACGACATCCTCAAGCGGAACCTCGACATTAAAAATCAGATGTTCAATTCCTCGGTTTTCAACCGATTTCTCAATATTAGCTTTCACCTTATTTTCATACCCCGAGTAGGTATGGACTATATACCACTTTGCTTCTTCAGCCATAATATAATAACTCTCCTTTATTTCAGAGTATTTACAATGATATCTAACAATGATGTAAACGCTACATCAAATATAGAAAGAATAATGCATGTGATGACGATGAAAACTAAAATAATAAGAGTATTGTGGATTAACTGTTTTTTACCGGGCCAAGTTACTTTTTTCATCTCAGCCTTGGTTTCTTTAAAAAATTTAACAAGCTTATTTGTTTTTTTCTGAGTTACAGTATTTTCAGCCATTTAATACACTCCTATCCTATTATTTAGTTTCCTTATGAAGAGTATGCTTTCTGCAGAAGCGGCAGTACTTATTCATTTCCAGTCTGTCCGGATCATTCTTTTTATTCTTCATAGTGTTATAATTTCTTTGTTTACACTCTGAGCAAGCCAATGTGATTTTTACTCTCATTTTCTACACCTCCGTCTTACTTTCATATGTTTATCGCGGATAGCTCATTTACGACACGCAAAAAAAAAGAAGCTACACCTCAATTATTAATATTATAGCACGGGGTGGACAGGTTGTCAAGTATTTTTTTAAATTCTTTTAAATTTTGAATATTTTAGTAACATTTTTCAATTCTTTCTGTTTCTTTTAAAAGATTGTCATAATATTCTACCAATTCACTATTATCTTCACCGGACTTTTTTCTTCCATTAATTATTTTTGTAAATTCTCTTTTCTTTTTCGCAATCAGCATATTACATAATTCATGCCCCAAAATTTCACCCGGAATGTGAAAATCAATCTCTTTTCTTTCCTTATTATCTTTTCCCGGTTTTACTATCATGATATTATAGACTTTAAAACCTTCCTTTGCAAGCTCTTCTTTTTCTATTTTAAAACCGTTATTTATCAGGAATTTTCTTAATTCATACTGCGCATTCATCGGCTGTAATATTAAAACCGATGCCTTTGCCTTTTCAATATTGTCCTTAATTATATCAGCAATAAGGTTTCCGCCCATTCCTGCAATAATTACCGTTTCGGTCTCACCTTCTTCTATAGGTTCTAAACCGTCTCCCTGACGAAGCTCTATAATATCATTTAAATTATATTTTAAAACATTCTGCCTTGCAATTTCGATTGGTCCCGAATTTTTGTCACACGCAACAGCTTTTATTATTTTTTCCTGCTGTGCAAGTTTTATAGGTATATATGCATGGTCTGTTCCGATGTCTGCAATTGTTTTTGTTTCTACTAAATTCATAATTGCCTGTAGTCTGGGAGTAATCATATTTTCCATCCTCCGTTTTTGAGTTATCCACACCTGTTAATATCTTTAAATTAATGTTAATTTTTCCAAATTGGCATTAAATCAACACTTTTTTAGAAGTTATTCCACTTATCCACACGTTGGTAGTGGATAAGTGTGAATTTTCTCGACTTATTCATCAAAATTATATGTAAACTACCGTTTTTTGCCAAAAGTCAAGTAAAATCGACATTTGTGTTATCCACGTTTTTGATGAATAAAAGTGTGGATAAAGTGAATAACTTTTGTTTTTTTGAGCAAATACAAGCTTTTGGGGTGTGGATAACTGTTATTTTCCCTCGTGAACAATTTATTTATTGGTTTACATAAAATCATTATTTTTGCAACTATATTCATACTTTTTTTAATTTTATCACTTTGTACAAATATATCTTTTTATTTAATTTTTTTTATTAAATAATCTACAATTTAAACAGAAATGCAATGTCATTAACCTTATATCAATGACATTGCATAGCGGAAATTATTTAATAATATCAGTTCCCATATACTGTCTTAAAACTTCAGGAACAGTAACTGTACCGTCTGCATTCTGATAATTTTCAAGAATTGCTGCAACAGTTCTTCCTACTGCAAGTCCCGAACCATTTAAGGTATGAACAAACTGAGCCTTATCCTTTGCACTGTTCTTAAATCTGATGTTTGCACGTCTTGCCTGATAATCTTCAAAGTTAGAGCATGAAGAAATTTCAACATATCTGTTATAGCTCGGCATCCATACTTCAATATCATAAGTTTTTGCAGAGGAGAATCCTAAATCACCCGATGACAGGCATACAACTCTGTAAGGAATCTTTAAAAGCTGTAACAATTTTTCCGCATCATTTGTAAGCTTTTCCAATTCTTCATAGCTGTTTTCAGGATTTGCAAATTTAACAAGCTCAACCTTATTAAACTGATGCTGTCTGATTAATCCCCTTGTATCTCTTCCTGCAGAACCTGCCTCTGCTCTGAAACAAGCTGAATATGCACAATATTTAATAGGAAGCTTTGTACCGTCAATAATTTCATCTCTGAACAGATTTGTAACAGGAACTTCTGCTGTCGGAATCAGGAAAAATCCGTTATTTGTAACCTTAAATGCATCTTCTTCGAACTTAGGCAATTGACCCGTTCCTGTCATTGATGCTCTGTTTACCATGTAAGGAGGGAATATTTCGGTATATCCCGATTCTTCTGTATGAGTGTTCAAAAAGAACTGTATTACAGACCTTTCAAGTCTTGCTCCCAATCCTTTATAAACAGTAAAACGTGAACCGGCAATCTTTGCTCCTCTGTCAAAATCAAGAATATCAAGGTCAACACCTAAATCCCAGTGTGCCTTAGGTTCAAAATCAAATTTTCTCGGTTCATCAAATTTTCTTAATTCAACATTCTCACTGTCATCTGCACCTACAGGAACAGTATCATTTGGAATGTTAGGAATTCTTAACATGAAATTTCTTAACTCTTCATCAATTTCTGCAATTTTTGCGTCATCTTCTTTAATTTCATCAGATAACTTTCTCATTTCGGCAAAAATTTCATCTGTATTTTTACCTTCCTTCTTCATTGCAGGAATCTGCTTTGTAATTTCATTCTGCTTTGCTTTTCTTTGTTCAACATCTGTCAGCAAAGCTCTTCTCTTTAAATCAAGCTCAATAGCAGGGCTGATATCCAAATCACTGTTTCTGTTTTTTAATGCCTCTCTGATTTTGTCCGGTTCTGTTCTTAAAATTTTAATGTCTAACATTTTTATTTTTCCTTTCTTATTATATATTGTTTTTTATTTAGCTCTTTTTTTGTAGTTCTTTTGCAACAGTTCTTTTAAGTATTCATAAAATTGTTGTTGTTCTTCATTTAAATCGCTTATATCCAATAATTCAAAATCCTTTTCTGCCTGACTAAATTTTTTTTCATCAATATCGTTAAAAATTTTAATCATTAATTCATCATTATCGTATTTTTTTTGTAATGTATCTTTTTCAAGAATTAATTGTTCATTTTCTGATGTCAAATCATTGTTTTTTTCATTTAATGATTTTGTTGTTTCAAGAAGTATCATATTTTCTTCACTAAGCTGTGATGCTTTTTCAGAAATTGAATTTGCTGCTGTTTGTTCTCCCACATATTCCTCATGCTGCTTTTCAAGATTTTTCTGACTGAAAAATGAAATTATAATTAACAGTATTGCTACAATAAAAATTAATGCGGTATATAAAAATAATGAACGGTCATTATTTTTTTTGGTCATTTGATTCCCTCCTTAGCTATAAAATAACAATTATGTTATATAAAGCTCAAAATTGAGCTGTGTTGAAAAATAACTTTTTTTAATATAAGTACATGACTTTTTAAAAATATACGCTTTAAAACTAAAATTTAAGCTTTATCTTTAGATGATATTTCGTATATTCGTTATTTTTTAATTAATTTTAGTATTCTTTCCAAATCATCATTTCCGTAATATTCAATTTCAATTTTTCCCTTTTTAGCTCCATTAGATATAGTAACCTTAGTTCCCAAATCAGAAGAAAGTGAATCCTGAAGTCTTTTTAATTCTATTTCATATATATCCGGTTCTTTTATCTTCTTTTCTTTTCTTCCTTTTTGAAGCTGTTTTGCAAGAATTTCTGTCTGCCTTACATTAAGGTCATTTTTTATTACTTGATTAATTAAAAATTCTCTTAGTTCAAATCCTTCAAGAGACAATGCAGCTCTTGCATGACCTTCTGAAATTTCACCGTAAATAAGTTTTTCCTGAAATTCTTCTTCCAATGAAAGTAATCTCATTGCATTGGCAACAGCACTTCTGCTTTTACCAACCTTTTTACTTATCTGATCCTGAGTTAGTTCATAAACATCACACAACTCTTTATATCCTAAAGCTTCTTCAATCGGATTCAAATCTTCACGCTGCAGATTTTCTATCAGTGCTACCTCTGTTATCGTCTGTTCACTGTAATCCTTTATAATTACAGGAATTGTAGCAATTCCTGCAAGTTTTGATGCTCTCCAACGTCTTTCGCCGGCAACAATTGAATATCTATCCATGCCGATTTTAGTAACCGTAATAGGCTGAATCATTCCATGTTCTTTAATTGATTCAGCTAAAGCCATTAGTTTTTCCTGATCAAAGTTTTTTCTCGGCTGATTTCTGTTTGGTTCAACCTGACTTATCTTAACTTCTATTATTCCACTTTCAATATTTTCATCAATATCATCAGAAAATAATGTGTTAAGACCTTTTCCAAGACCTTTTTTCATGCTAATCCTCCCATCTTAAATAAAATTATTCATTTCTGTTTATTAATTCTCTTGCAAGCTTAAAATATGAATCTGCTCCAACCGAGGTTATATCATATTTAATAATAGGTTCTCCAAAGCTTGGAGCTTCAGATAGTCTTACATTTCTCGGAATTACAGTTTCATATGTCTTGTCTGGGAAATGTTCTTTTACTTCATTATAAACCTGTTCTGATAAATTTGTTCTTTTATCAAACATCGTTGCAACAATTCCTTCTATTTCAAGAGTTTTATTCAAAGACTTTTTTATTGTTTTTACTGTGGTAATAAGCTGTGCAAGTCCCTCCAACGCATAATATTCACATTGAATAGGAATTAATACACTGTCACTTGCTGTCATTATATTAATAGTAAGCAATCCCAATGCAGGAGGTGAATCTATTATTACATAGTCATATTCGTCTTTTACATGAGAAAGTGCATTTTTAACAAAAAATTCTCTTTTTTCTTCATACGCAAGTTCTATTTCTGCAGCTGATAATTCCTGTGTGGATGGTAAAATAGATAAATTTTTATATTTTGTTCTGATTATAGCTTCTTTTATTTTTTCTTCATCCACAAGACAGTCATATGTTGAGAGTTTTACTTCATTTTTGTCAATTCCTAATCCGCTCGTTGCATTTCCCTGAGCATCAGCATCAATAATTAAAATCTTTTTTCCTTTATAAGCAAGACAAGCTGCAAGATTTACAGCAGTAGTTGTTTTTCCTACTCCACCTTTTTGATTTATAATTGCTATAACTTTGCCCATAGTAATTTCCTTTCTATAGTTTCTACTTATATTATACCACATATTTTTTAAATGTAAATGTTTCACGTGAAACATTTTTATATATTTGTATAATATTTATAAAATATTTAGTATTAAACATACTATTAAAATCAAATTGTTTCACGTGAAACATGAATAATAAAGAAATTAATGTAAATAATATAATTGAAATATAAAATTTACATTAAATAACATGAAATAGAGGGTTAGAATGAAAATCTCTGATTTAATAAAAAAATTATTTTTATATAAAATACCCGAAAAAGAAAACTTATTTATTTTAAATGCAAGTGAAAATACAATTGAATACGATGTAAGATGTGAAATCGAAAATAAAGAAATAACAGTCTATAACAATTATGATGAGAATCTTAAACATATAGAAAAAAAATTCTCAGTTCCCGATAATAATGACTTTGTTGTAAGAAAATTTAAAATATTTAAAGATACAAAAGCATTTTTAATTTTCTTTGACGGTATGGTCAATACAGAAATCGTTGACCTTACAATAATTAAAACATTATTGGAAATTCCCCAGTTTTCAGAAAATGTAAAAAAAGATGAAATAATAGAAAAACTTGTAGCACATAGTCAGGCAACATATACCGATAAATTTGATGATATTATAGATGATGTAAATTTCGGTAGTTGTGCATTATTTGTTGACGGAATAAATGTCGGATTTTCTCTTGACGTAAGAAACTGGGGACACCGTTCAATTGAAAAACCTGAAATCGAACAGTCACTATACGGTCCAAAAGAAGCATTTTCAGAAATGCTTAGAAATAATTCCGCATTAGTGAGAAAAATATTAAAAACAGAAAAATTAATATGCGAAGGAACAAAAATAGGTAAAGTCAGTAAAACAAGAGGCGTACTTATGTATATATCAGATATTGCAAATAAAGAGCTTATTGATGAAGTACGCCGACGAATTGATTCAATAACAACAGATTATATATTTGCTATAGAAGAAGTATCTTTATATTTAGAAGAAAAAAGCTTTATGATTACAAATCAGATACTTGCAACTGAAAGACCGGACAGAGTTGCAAGAGCATTGGCTGAGGGAAGGGTTGCACTTATAATTAACGGAAGTCCGAAAGCACTGATATTTCCTACTAATGCTTTCGAGTTAATGCATTCTGTATCTGATGCATATTTAAGGTATCCATATGCCAATATGACAAGATTGCTCAGAATGCTTGCAATGTTTATAACCCTTCTTCTTCCGGCATTTTATCTTGCTATAACCCTATATCATCAGGAAATGATTCCGACATATCTGGCATATTCCATAAGTGCTGCAAGGGAAAATGTTCCTTTTCCAAGTGTAATAGAACTTTTAATTATGAATTTTTCCTTTGAATTAATAAGAGAAGCAGGAATAAGAATGCCAAGTCCTATTGGTTCAACACTTGGTATTGTAGGAGGTCTTATATTAGGGCAGGCAGCAGTAAGTGCAAAAATAGTAAGCCCGCTGATGATTATAGTTATTGCATTAACAGGTATAGGTTCCTTTGCAACCACCGATTACTCTTTAGGCTGGAGTTACAGGATATTACGTCTTATTTTCATTCTTCTTGCAGCTTTTTCAGGCTTTTACGGAATTGCTCTTGGAATTTTTCTGTATGCAGTAATGTTGGGAGCTCAAAAAAGTTTTGGTGTTCCCTTTCTTTCACCTATTATATCAGATAAAAAAGGGAATATATCACACTCGATATTTGTTAATCCAATCTGGAAGAATGAAAAAAGACCTGATTTTTTAGCAACAAAAAATAATACTCATGAACCTAAAATAAGTCGAAAATGGAAAACCAATAAAAGAAAGTGACCATTTATATGAATAATAATTTTCTTATTGATAAAAAAGAAATCACTTGCCTGATGATAAATCTAATGACAATTAAAATGTTTTTTACCTATCCGAGAAATATGGTTGAAAACTCCGGAAATGCCGCATGGATTGAATGTATTTATGTGTCCCTTATTTCAATTTTATTATATTTTTTAACTATTAAAATATATAAAAAAACAGATATGAAAAACATTCTTTCTCTGTCATATGATATAGGAGGAAAGCCTCTTAAAATTTTAATAGGAATTGTAGTGATACTACTTTTTACAGCAAACGTAACAATAACTATGCGCTCATTTCCTGAAAGTGTAAAAAATGTTCTTTTGCCACTTACACCAATGGAGCTGATAACTGCTATGCTTGCAATTGTCATTGCAGTTGCGGCTTTTATGGGATTTAATTCTCTTTTAAGAATACACTCTATTTACATTCCTTTTACAGGTATAATATTATTGCTTCTTATTATACTTTTAGTTCCATACGGGAATGTAACAAATATTGCTCCTTTATTTGGAAAAGGGACATATAATATTTTAATAAAAGGACTCGATTCTCTTTCTATATTTTCCGATATATTTGTTTTATATATTATTCTGCCCTTTTGTAAAAATTTTGATGAAGCAAAAAAAGGAGGAAAATACTCAATACTGATAAGCACATTGGTTTCCACGGTAGTTATCTTTGCTTATAACATTATTTATGCAAATCCTACCGCAAGAGAATTTATATTTCCTGTATATCAGATGACAAGACTTATCAGAGTAGGAGAGTTTTTTCAAAGACTTGACGCTTTTTTTGAGTTTTTCTGGTCTATATCAATGATGCTTTATGCTTCATTTTATCTTTATATAATATGTTATATATGGAAAGAAATATTTGATTTAAAAAACACAAAAGAACTCATACTGCCCTTTACAATAATAATTTCCTGCATATCATTCATACCCTCATCGATTGTTGATTTGTTAAATTCAGGAAAGATAATATATCGTATATCAATACCAGTTTCATTTTTATTACCAATTATTATAGCCACATTTTACAGACTAAAAAAACGAAAAAATTTAATTAAGGATTAATATAATGAAAAAATTAAATTATCTTCTTTTAATTTTAATAATTCCTCTTCTTTCAGGCTGTTACGACTACAAAGAACCTGATGAAATTGCATATGTTGTAGCAATCGGAATTGATGAGGGAGAAACCGAAAAAACATACAACTTTACCATTCAGTTTGCACGTCCTTCACAAATAACGGGAGGCAGCAGTGAAGAGGGAGGAAGCGGAAAAGAAACTACAGGAATAGTCAATGTTGATGCACCTTCATTATATACTGCAATTAATCTTGCAAATCATGTTGTAAGTAAAAAATTCACCCTCTCTCACACAAAAATAATTATTCTTTCGGATACTGTATGTAAAAAAAGTATTTCAGGTATAATTGATTCAGTGGGAAGAAGCAGTGATATAAGACCGAGTGTATATATATGTGTTTCAAACGGTGAGGCATATGAATATTTAGAGGCGGTAAAACCTACTATTGAGATAAATCCGGTTAAATACTATCAGCTTATTTTCGAAAATAATTATTCTTCTTATCTGCCGGTAAACGACGCACAGGAAATATATTTTAATTTCAAAAATAATCTAAAACAAAATGTTCTTCCATTAGTTGGTGTTGCAAAAGGGACAGAAAATAAAACTGAAAACAACTCTGATGAACAGTCACAGGAGCAATCCTCATCAGGAGGCGAAAGTGAACAATCTTCACAGCAAGGTTCCTCACAGCAATCATCTTCACAACAGTCATCTCAAAGCACAAAAGAACCAAGCCAACAAACTAAAAATATTCCCGTAAACAGTTCAGGCTTTGAATATCAGATGAAAGAATATATAGCAGGAAATCTTGATATAAAAAAACAAAACGCAAGTGAATCTATCGGCGGTGCAGTATTTAAAGAAGATAAAATGATAGGAAATCTTTATGGTATCGAAGCAGAAATATATAATATACTAAATGGAACATTTTCAGAAGGATATTCAATAATATATTCAGAAAAATCGCCGGATGATTATACTACTATAAGACTTGAACAAAAAAGAAAACCTCATATAGATGTAGATATAAACAATGAGGAAATAATAATAAAAACCAATATATATCTTGAGGCAAATTTCGTATCCACACCTCAGGATGCATTTTTAGAAGATGATATATCTAAATTTGAAGATGATACTTCTTTATATATAAAGGAAGCATTAAATAAATTTCTTATAAAAACACAAAAGGAATTTGATTCCGATATTTTAGGTTATGGAAATTATGCAAAAAGAGTATTTTTAACAGAAAAGAAATTTAATGAATTTAAATGGAATGAAAAATATAAAACTGCAAAGCTTGATACAAATGTAGAATTTAATATAAGAAGAACAGGTCTCATTATTAAATTTAAGGAAAAGGGGACATAAAATATGTTTTTAAATGTATTAATAGTTGCGTTAGCATGTATTTGTGTAATAAGAACATTAAGTTACAGTATATGGTGTTTTAAAGAGAAAAATATTACGGGAGGCATATCGGTAATATTTTTAGCAATATGTGCCTCCATATCTGTAATATTTATATTATAAGTTCAGCCGGCGGAATTAACCGCCGGCTGCATTTATATATTATTTATCATTAAAACCGTTAGGATGATTAGACTGCCATCTCCAGCTGTCCTCGCACATTTCTGCAATTCCTCTTTGAGCTTCCCATAAGAGTTCTTTTTTTGCCTTTGATGCATCTGCAAAACATTTTGAAATATCGCCTGGTCTTCTGTCTTCAATTTTATAAGGAATTTCCTTTCCACAAGCTTTTTCAAAAGCATGAAGAACATCAAGAACTGAATATCCGTTTCCTGTCCCTAAATTATAAATATGTACTCCGCTTTCATTCGTCTTGTGTTCAATTGCCTTTAAATGTCCCAACGCAAGATCTACAACGTGAATATAATCTCTTACACCCGTTCCGTCATGTGTGTCATAGTCATTTCCGTATACATGAAGATATTCGAGTCTTCCTACAGCTACCTGTGCTATATAAGGAAGAAGATTATTAGGGATACCTTTTGGATCCTCACCCATCTCACCGCTCTTATTTGCACCAATAGGATTAAAGTATCTTAACAGTGTGATAGACCATTTATTGTTTGATTTATAAACATCCTGTAAAATATTTTCTATCATCAGCTTTGTTGAACCGTATGGATTTGTTGTAGATAGTGGAAAATCCTCTGTAATAGGTACAGTTTTGGGCATTCCGTAAACTGTTGCTGAAGAAGAAAATACAATATTAAATACATTATGCTTTTCCATTATGTCAAGAAGATTTAATGTTCCTGTTATATTATTGTGATAATATCTGATAGGAATCTGTGTTGATTCACCTACAGCCTTCAAACCTGCAAAATGAATAACCGAGTCAAATTCATTTTCTTCAAATACCTTATTTGTAGCCTCATAATCAAGTAAATCCACCTTATAGAATTTAAAATCCTTACCTGTAAGCTTTTTCACTACATCAAGACTTTTTTCACATGAATTGTCCAAATTATCAAGAACAGCTATTTCATATCCTGCATTAAGAAGCTCAACACATGTATGACTTCCTATATAACCTGCTCCTCCGGTTACTAATATTTTCATACTATCAATCCTTTCAAACACAAATATTTTAACATTGATACAAATTTTATTTTTATACATATGTATTATATACCATTTTAAAAAAAATTTCAATAAGTTAATTGTATTTTTATTAATAGTGTGATAAAATATTATAAAATAAAAATAATTTTATGGAGAATAATCAATGAAACTCACCGATTTACACAATCATACCACTTTTAGTTATGACGGAAGTAACAGCTGTGAAGAAATAATTGAAAATGCAATTTCAAAAGGAATTGAAGTAATAGGTATATGTGATCATCAGTTTTCTATAACTTCCGACCTATATAAATATGTAAAAAAATTAAACGAATGTAAAATAAAATATAAAGATAAAATAGATGTGAAATGCGGTCTTGAAATAGGTGTTCGACCCAAACCAAACGACCTTATAGCAATAGATACTCTTCCTCTTGATTACTGCCTTTTCGAAAGTCTTGACAGCCCAAAGGGTGCAATGGACTTTTATGAATTTTTAGAATGGGCACGTCTTTTTAAAATTCCAAAAGGCCTTGCTCACACCGATATATTTTTATTAAGCGAAAAATACGGGATTGATGTATTAAAAATTTTAAAAGAAAACAATTTTTTCTGGGAGATTAATACATCAGGAAATTATACATACTATTATGATTTTATAACAAACAGGGAAAAACAAAAGGCTGTATCTGAAAGCGAAATAACAGTAAGTATAGGCTCTGATACTCACTGGACAAGGGATTTTAATCTTTCAAAGCTTAAATCTGCACATATTCTTGTAAAAAATCTTAATAATCCTGTCATTTTTTCATCTTGAAATTTTTATAATTTTGTGGTATAATTAGAATAAGACACTTTTTTGCTTTTTAAAACATTTTTGTGCCGAAAAAATGTTTAAATAAATTCTAATAAAAGGAGGATTATTATGGATATTAATGATATTTGGAAACATTCACAAAACTATATCATCACCGATGTAAATTCTTCGGTTGCATACAATACATATCTGAAGGACGCATATCCCGTATCTTATGAAAATGATGTTTTCACAATCGCAGTTACTTTGCCGACACGAAAAAATATGATAGAAATAAAATATAAAAAAATTATAGAATCGGCAGTATCAAGAATTGTTGCACAGCCTGTTATATTAAATGTAATTGTCGCAAACGGTTCTTCCCGGAATAAAATAACGGAAAGTAAAATAAATAATGATTTAAAAATTGAAGAAGAACCGATAAAGGAAGAAGAATTTATCAATACACAGACAAATCTTAACCCAAGATACACACTTGAAAACTTTGTCGTAGGAAATTCTAATTCATATGCATTTGCAGCAGCGGAAAATGTTATAAACTTTCCTGCACAAAACAACAATCCATTATTTTTGTACGGAAAATCAGGTCTTGGAAAAACTCATCTTATGCAGGCAATTGGAAATGAAATATTAAAAAGAAATCCAAATATGTCTGTATTATATGTGACAAGCGAACAGTTTATGAACGAAATGATAAACTTTCTTAAAGAAAAAAATATGGAAGCATTCAGACGTCACTACAGAAACGTTGACGTATTACTTGTCGATGACGTACAGTTTATAGAGGGAAAGGACGGTACTCAGGAAGAATTTTTCCATACCTTTAATGATTTACACATGAAAAACAAGCAAATTGTTTTAACAAGTGACAGAAAGCCAAAAGACCTTATAACACTTGAAGAAAGATTACGAACGAGATTTGAGTGGGGACTTGCAATTGATGTTGTCATTCCTGATTATGAAACAAGAGTTGCAATACTTAGAAAAAAAGCAGAGAGCCTGAATATAAATATAGAAAATGATATATTTGAATACATAGCAGAAAGAGTAAACTCAAATGTCCGTGAACTTGAGGGAGCACTTTCAAAATTAATTGCTTATGCAGGTATATCACATAAGGAAATTACTATTGAGCTTGCTGAATTTGCACTTGCTTCAATGATTCCTGATGAAACAGGTATAACACCTCAAAGAATTATAGAATGTGTATGTGATTTCTATAAAGTAAAACAGGAAGATATTAAAGGTCCTTCAAGAGTAAAGGATATTGTAGGACCCAGACATATTGCCATGTATCTTTGCAAAACTCTTACCGATATGAGTTTTCCTGCCATTGCAAAGGTATTCGGCGACCGTGACAGAACATCTATAATGCACGGTGTTGACAGAATTATGAAAAATCTTCCTTCAAATCCCGATTTGAAATCAGAAATTGATTTTATAACAAAGGATCTTACACCGTAATTTTTTTCCACATCTGACCGTTGATAACCTGTGGAAAAGATGTTAATAAATGTTTATAAGTTTTTAACGAAATTTCGTATGTGGATAACTTTTACTTACTCACTTTTTATTAACATCCCCATATGAATAACTTTTGCTTATTTTATCTTGTTTTGGAGTACTTATCCATCAATTCAGCACTACTAATACTACTATGTACTATATATATAATATATATAACGTACGTACGTACCTATACCACTCAAATTAAAAAAGGATGTTAAAAAATATTTAATCCGGAAAAGAGGATAACTCATGAAAATCATATTTGACAGAAATGAATTAATAAATGTCATTAATACAGTTCAGAAAGCTGTAGCAGCAAAATCGGTTATGCCGATACTTGAATGTATAAGAATAGATGCAACAAATGATGGTAATGTTGTTGTAACAGCAAATAATCTTGATATATGTATTGAATATAAATCAGGCTGTAATGTTATGGAACCGGGTTCTGTTGCCATAAGCTCAAAAATGTTCGGAGAGATTATAAGACGTTTTTCAGAAGATGATGTATTGATTGACGTTAATATATCAAATAATGTGATGTTTTTAAAATGCGGAAGCAGTGAATTTAACATTCAGGGTCTTAACGCATCAGAATATCCTGCAATTCCTGAGGTTGACGAAAACTACAAATTTTCAATTAAACAGTCGCAGCTTAAGAGAATTATAAGAAAAACAATATATGCAATCTCTGCAAATGAATCTAGAAAGCCTATATTAACAGGGTCACTGTTTGAAATTGAAACAGGAGTTTTAACTGTTGTTTCAACCGACGGTTTCAGAATTGCAAAGGTAGAAGCTATAGTTGACTCATCACTGGATAATACAAAATTTGTAATTCCGGGCTTAACTCTTCGTGAGCTTTTAAAGGTGCTTGAGGAAAATGATGAAAATATAGATATTATTATATCCAAAAGACACGTTAAATTCTGCTTTGAGAATTTTATGATTGTTTCAAGACTGCTTGAGGGTGAATACATAAAATACAGACCTATATTCAATACTCCTAACAATATTGTAGTAAAGGTTAAAACAAGACCTTTTACCGACAGTCTTGAAAGAGCAGCATTAATTATAAATGATGATGCGATTGCAAAGGCTGAAAAGGTTCCTGTAAGATTAACTATTGAAAATGACAGAATAGATTTAAACTGTACAACGGGAAAAGGAAAAATAAACGATACTATAGATGCTGATAAAATAGGCAATGATATTGAAATTGGCTTTAATCACAGATATCTTCTTGAAGCACTGAGAAGCTGTGAGGATGAAGAAATAAAGCTTCAGATGTCAAATCCTAAGGGTGCGTGTTTTATTGAACCTACAGAAAATAGCGATTATATTAATATGATTCTGCCTGTAAGATTATACGAAGAATAAGAGGGGGAAAATTTATGCTTAACATTAAAAGAATTGTAAATCCCGAAATGGATCAGAATTGCTTTCTTGTTTACGATAATAACAAGCAGGGTTTAATTATAGACCCGGGTAATAAATGTGAAATAATTTTAAAAGAGATAGAAAAAGAAAATGTTAATGTTGGGCATATATTTTTAACTCACTGTCATTACGATCATATAGAGTGTCTGGAGGAATTGAGAAAAGTTCTTAATGCAAAGGTAGTTTCGACCTTTGAATGTAATAATAATATTCAAAGTGCTTCAAAGAATTTATCATCTTTCTTTTCGGATGTTATACAAGCCTCTCCTGCTGATATTATTGTGAATGATAATGATATTACAGCGGTAGGTGATATGAGTGTAAAAACTATCACAACTCCCGGTCATACAAACGGTGGTGCGTGCTATCTTATTGGTGATGAATTATTTTCAGGAGATACTTTGTTTTTAAGAAGTGTTGGAAGATGGGATTTTCCTACCGGTGATGAGAATGTTCTCAGAAATTCGATAAAAAACAAGCTTTATACTTTAGATGATAATGTTATTGTTCACCCGGGACACGGAAATGATACAAAGATAGACTACGAAAAAAGATATAATATGTTTGTGAAAGGTTAAATGGTTGTCAGACAGTTATGGATTTGATACAGAACGGATTTTCATGTTCTTATGACATGGAGATATTTATAAACCTGTTTTTTGAAAAACATGAAGATGTTTTGATAATGACAAATCTTACTCATGAAAATAATACAGTAAATGTATATATCGAAATTATCTTTAAATCAATTACATATACAGGTGATTATTATTATCCTTTTTCAAATGATGAAAAAGATAGGGCAATAATTAAGAAAAATTATACCTGCTCGGTTACAAAGGCATTTTGTGAAACTGCACAAAAAATCAGAAATGTAAGTCTTCCGTGGGGAGTTATGTCGGGGATAAGACCTGCAAAGGTTGTAAGACAGTATGAAGAACAGGGATTATCCGATGATGAAATAAAAAATATTCTCTTAAACCTTTATAATGTCACCGAAAAAAAATCTGAGCTTGCAATGAGAGTGGCAAAAAATGAAAAGAATATTTTGTCACAAATTAAAAAAGGGTCGGTAAGTATTTATATCGGAATACCCTTTTGTCCAACGAGATGTCTTTACTGTTCTTTTGTGTCAACAGATTTCAGAAAAAGCGGAAAATATACCGATGAATTTGTGAGACTTCTGGTAATGGAAATAGAGAAAACAGCAGAGGTTTTAAGAATATGCGGATTTTATGCTGAAAATATTTATATAGGCGGCGGAACTCCTACAACTCTTTCAGCTAATCAGCTGTCAGTAATTTTTGAAGCTTTAAATAAATATCTTATAACAGACAGGTTAAAGGAATTTACTCTTGAGGCGGGCAGACCTGACACTATAGATAAAGAAAAACTGACATGTGCATATAATGCAGGTGTTAACAGAATAAGTATAAATCCTCAGTCTATGAATGATGAAACCTTGAAAAAAATAGGCAGATGTCATTCAAGCGATATGATAAGACAAGCTTTTAAAACAGCAAGAGAATGCGGTTTTGATAATATAAATATGGATTTGATAGCAGGGCTTCCGGATGAGAGTGTTGATATGTTCAAATACAGTCTTTCGGAGGTAATAAAAATGAATCCTGAAAATATTACCGTTCATTCGATGTGCGTAAAAAAGGCGGCAGCATTGAGATTTTCTGATATTGAGCTCACAAAAAGCAAGGATATGAATGAAATGCTTGATTTTACTCTTTCAAAAATGAAAGAAAGCGGCAGAGAGCCATATTATATGTACAGGCAAAAAAATATTTCAGGTAACCTTGAAAATGTAGGATATGCATATAAGGATAATATGTCATTTTATAATATAAACATAATGGAGGAGGTTCAGACTATTATTGCACTCGGAGGCGGAGCTGTTACAAAGCTTGTAAAGGGTGATCAGATAGAAAGAATTTTCAACTTTAAGGATCCGTATGAATATATAAAAAGATTTGATGAAATATTAGCTAAAAAGGATGAAATTGTTGAATTTTTCAATAATTATGGTGATTGATTATGGAAAATAAAGAATTGATTAATAAAATACACAGGGAATATGAAATGTTAAGAACTCTTGCTGAAAGTAAGAAGAATGAAGAAATAAAAAAAGCTTATAAAATGTCACCGGCTTTAGAAGAAATTGACGGTGAGATAAATCATGCAGGCTTTGAAATCATGAGAAACATTGTTAAAAATCCTCAAAAGGCAGTTGAATTAAAAAATGAGCTTGAAAAAAAGATGGAGTCATTTAAAAAAAGAAGAGAAGAAATAATAGCCTTTAACGGTGTAAATCCTGATTACGATAAGCCTGTTTATAAGTGTAAGATATGCTCTGATACAGGATATGAAGGAAATAAAAGGTGTAAGTGCTTTGAAGAAAAGCTCATTGAGGAAAATCTCAGAACATCAAATATGGGAAATCTTATCGGTAAAGAAGATTTTAAAGATATTTCGTATGATTATTATTCGGAAAAAGAACAGGATACAGTAAGGGAAGCTGTTAAATGTGCAAAGGAATTTTGTAAAAATTTTGATAAGGTAAATTACAATCTGTTTTTTTACGGTCTGACAGGCTTGGGAAAAACATTTATTTCAGCTATAATCGCAAAAAATGTTTTAAAAAAGGGAAAAAGTGTAAGATACGAAAGAGCGACAAAAATGTTTTCGGATTACGGCGATTATAAGTATAACGATTATTCGTTAAAGAAAAAAATAGATGAATTATATGAATGTGATTTGCTTGTTATAGATGATTTGGGAAGTGAGCATACAACAAAAGCTGATGTACCTTTTTTGGTGGATTTAATAAACGAAAGATTAATTACCAATAAAAAAACAATAATTAATACTAATCTTGAAATATCAGATTTTACAAAAAATTACAGTGTAAGACTAACATCAAGAATATATGAAAATTTCAGAATTTTTCATTTTGTGGGTAACGATATAAGAATAAAAAAGCTGATGAATGAACAGCATAATTAAAAAAAACAGCTTTTAAGGGTGTCCTTAATAAAACAGTAATAATGTTTTCGTTGAAACGGCATAGGTTTTCTATGCCGTTTCTTCGTGTCCGTTAAGTAATGATAATGGTAGTATTCTGACCAAATCATAAACAATGTCAATTTCCTGTGTTCTTTTTCCGTCAACAGTTTGCGGTGCGTGAACATAAACACGCTTTACCATATCGTTTAATACTGACGGAGTTAATTCCTGTAAATCAAAATATTTATGTACTTTTGAAATAAATCTTTCTACTTTGTCGGATTGTTCTTCCGTTTCGGATATTTCAGTGGATAACTTTTCGATAATTTGTTTTAATTCTGCCTGTTCAGTTTCATAATTTGCAGATAGCATTTCAAATCTTTCGTCCGATATTTTTCCACTGACATTATCCTCGTAAATACGCTGAAACAATAGGTCTAATTCTTTAATTCTGCTTTCACTTTTTGAGAGCAGTTTTTTCTTTGCAGAAAGTTCCTTTTTAATCTCTGCCTTTTGTTTTGCACCCAATACAGC
>JAZOTP010000122.1:0-8267 GCA_045657705.1 Clostridia bacterium | reverse complement strand
CGTTATGCGAGGGTGGCGGAATCGGCAGACGCGCACGTTTGAGGGGCGTGTGGTTTATACCTTGCGAGTTCAAGTCTCGTCCCTCGCACCACTCAAAGCTTAATATTGCGGAATAGTGTAAAGGTAGCACTAATGACTCTGACTCATTCTGTGAGGGTTCGAATCCTTCTTCCGCAGCCAGAAAAAGCACTTCGTAAGAAGTGCCTTTTTTATTTCGAGAAACAGGTTTATTTCTGTACTTATTATATATATATATATATGCAACATTATATCATATAATTGTCACATTATGCAATGGAAAAATAAAAAAAGTGTGATATATTATAATAAAATCAATTAAAAGGAGAAATGGAAATGTTTGAATTATTACCGGGAGCGGAGTTTGAAATTTCTGCCGAAATTAAGGATCATAACGGAAAGGTGAGAAAGGCTGAAATAAAGGAAAGTAACAAAGACTTATGTCTGTTTGAGGTGTTGAATGAGTCGGGTAAGCTTGTAGCATCTGTTGAGGTAAAGGCAGAAGTGTGCGGAAATTCTGCCTGTCTTAACATAAAAGGTGAAATGGCGTTAGGTGCAGGATATATGATATAAGAAAATCTTTTGCACCTCTTGGAAGTATTAAGCTGTTTTTAAAACCTTTGAAAAAGTCCCCGAGAGCAGCAGGAAGCTATTATTCTCATAATGAGAGAACAGACTGCTGGGCTACTGCTTTTTTTGCTGACAGTATTGTTGAAGCGCCGGAAAGAATAGCATCAATGAGCTGGCAGCAGGGGGAAAATATTATAATATATTACCGTTATGCTCAGGTTATTTTAAGGGGGAAATCAGCGGCAACGGTAATGAGCTTGAAATAACGGTGTCACCTTATACGGGCGGTTACAGAGAAATAAATGCAAAGGCGTGTGTTATAACTGTCGGCAATTCACTATTATAGAGATAATAATAAAGTAAATTAAATTTATAAAAGACATTTTCTGTGGAATTTTCAGTTCTCCCGGAAAATGTCTTTTTTAGAATTAAGACAGTGAAGTTGAGCTTTTTAAATATTATTTTTGACAATCAAACATTACAAAAAAACAAAAAAACCTTGGTATTTTTGCTGATTTTATTTAAGTTTATGAAAAAACGCAACCCAAAGTTGCGAAAATATCCAACAAAAGTTGCTTGATATATTGGTATTATTTTGATATTATTATAGTATACTAATATACGAGGTGCTTTAAGTCTGAATAAATTAGCACATATTACTGCTCTTTGGTGACGTAAAGAGTAAGTCTGTGAAAGTTTTTCAGATCGGAGTTTTACACTTTCGACACAGAAAGGAATGGTTATAAAAATGACAATCGGAGAGAAAATTTTGCATCTGCGGGTTGCGGCAGGTATATCGCAGGAACAACTTGCAGAGGAAATTTCTGTATCAAGACAATCGGTTTCAAAATGGGAAATGGATCAGGCATTGCCTCAAATTGATAAGGTGCTACAGCTATGCAAACTGTTTAATGTTTCTGCTGATGAGCTTTTGCAGGATAAAATAACAATTAGCTGTAATTCGTTGGAAAATTCTCAGAATAAATATTTTGGAACGGACGGATTCAGAGGAGAAGCAAATGTAGGGTTGACATCAATGCAGGCATACAAGGTCGGAAGATTTCTGGGCTGGTATTTTGCATCTGAGCTTTCGGGCTGCAATAAAGCCAATTACCGACCGCAAATTGTAATCGGTAAGGACACAAGACGTTCAAGCTATATGTTAGAATACTCAATTGTTGCAGGAATAACAGCCTCGGGTGCTGATGCATATTTGCTTCACGTTACAACAACACCGAGCGTTTCTTATGTGACAAGACAGGATGAATTTGACTGTGGTATAATGATTACTGCATCACATAATCCTTTTTATGATAACGGTATTAAGGTTATAAACAGTCACGGAGAAAAGCTTGATGATAAAACCACTGCATTAATTGAAAGATACTTAGACGATGATTTAAAAGCATTGGGTGTATCGGGTTCGGATTTACCTCTTGCTCAAAAAGAACGAATTGGCTGTATAGTTGATTATGTCTCGGGAAGAAACCGTTATCTTGGTTACCTTATATCTCTGGCTTCAAATTCTTATAAGAAATTAAAAATTGGTCTTGACTGTGCAAACGGCGCATCATGGATGATTGCAAAATCTGTATTTGGTGCTTTAGGAGCACAAACAACAGTCATTGGTGCTGAGCCTGACGGTTTAAATGTAAATAGCGGATGTGGCTCTACAAGTATGGAAAGGCTGTGTGCTCTTGTGAAAGAAAAACATCTTGATGTCGGTTTTGCTTTTGACGGAGATGCGGACAGGTGTATTGCTGTTGATGAAAACGGTAATATTGTTGACGGAGATGCAATAATGTACATTCTCGGAAAGCGTTTAAAATCAAGAGGAATGTTAAATAATAATACTGTTGTTGCTACTATTATGTCAAACAGCGGACTTTTTAAAAGTCTTGAGGAAACAGGAATCAAATGTGTGCAGACTACGGTTGGAGATCGATTCGTTTATGAATGTATGCAGGAAAATGATTACTGTCTGGGCGGTGAGCAGTCAGGTCATATTATATTGAAGAAATATGCCACAACAGGAGACGGTATTTTAACTGCCATAATGCTTACAGAAGAAATATGTGATTCCAAATTATCTTTGTCAAAGCTTTCAGAGCCGGTTATCTTATATCCGCAGTATATAAAAAATATCAGAGTTAAGGATAAAAATGCGGTTCTTTCTGATCCTGATATTTTACAGTCACTGGAAAATGTTGAAAAACTGATAGACGGAAACGGAAGAGCACTTTTAAGAAAAAGCGGCACAGAGCCTGTTATTCGTATAATGATTGAAAGTGAAAGCGAGGAATTATGCAAAGAGTATGCATCAAAAATAGCTGATTGCATTAAAGAAAGGGGATACAGTGTTGAATAAAAAAGTAAAAACAAATGAGTTATTTGATTGTAAAACACCGTATTTGTGTGAGCTTTTTGATTCCTGTCAATATTCGTGGGAGATGTTGCCAAAAATAAAAGATCATATAAATAATCTGATAAAAGAAGGTATTCCGGGATTTACTGAGATTTCTGAAGGGGTTCTGGTTGGTGAAAATGTGAAAATATATCCTACAGCAACAATAGAAGCCCCTGCAATTATTGGAAACGGAACAGAAATACGCCCGGGTGCATTTATAAGAGGCAGTGTTATTACGGGAGAAAACTGTGTAATAGGTAATTCATCTGAATTAAAAAATTGTATTTTACTTGACAAGGTTCAGGTTCCGCATTATAATTATGTTGGGGATTCTGTGCTTGGAAATCATGCTCATCTTGGAGCAGGTTCTGTTTGTTCTAACTTGAAAGCAGACGGGAAGCCTGTAGTTATTCATGCGGATGAGGATTATGAAACAGGACTTAGAAAAATAGGTGCAATACTTGCAGATGATGCTGATGTCGGCTGTGGAGCAGTGCTTAATCCCGGAACTGTTATCGGAAAGGGCACATCTGTATATCCTCTTACCGCAACAAGAGGTGTATATCCGGGTGGCTGCATAGTAAAATCAACAGATAACATTGTAAAAAGAAAATAATAAAAACAAAGGAGAAAAAATATGAAATTTATTACAGTAAAAAGTTATGAAGAGTTGAGTCGTATGGCGGCAAACATAATTGCTTCCCAGGTAGTATTAAAACCACAAAGTGTTTTGGGTCTGGCAACAGGTTCATCACCTGTTGGTACATATAAAAAATTGGCAGAATATTGTAAAAACGGAGATGTTGATTTTTCAAAAGTAATTTCTGTCAATTTGGATGAGTATGTCGGACTTAACAAGGATAATGATCAGAGCTACAGATATTTTATGGATAACAACCTTTTTTCTCATATAAATATTTGTATGGAAAATACATATGTTCCCAATGGATGTGCCGCGGATTTAAGTAAAGAAGGCGAAAGATACGATAAGCTCATCAGTGATCTTGGAGGAATTGATCTTCAGCTTCTGGGTATCGGTCTTGACGGACATATCGGATTTAATGAGCCTGATGATGTTTTTATAAAAGAAACTCATGTGGTTGATTTGGACGAATCAACTATTGAGGCAAATTCACGCTTTTTTGCATCTAAGGATGATGTCCCTAAAAAAGCAATTACAATGGGCATATTATCAATAATGCGAGCTAAAAAAATATTGCTTATTGCAAACGGTGCGAATAAAAAAGAAATTCTCAATAAAGCTTTTTACGGTCCTGTTACCCCTCAGATTCCTGCATCTGTTTTACAGCTGCATAATGATGTTACCGTAATTTACAGCGAAAATTAAAAATATTTAAAATCCCCTTGTTCTTGTCAATCAAGAGTAAGGGGATTTATTTTTAAGACTCTTTTTTATATTTTCCGGGAGAAATGCCGACGCTTTGAGTAAAAGTTCTTATAAAGTTTGAATAATCATGAAATCCGCACATAAAGGCAGTATCAGAAACACTGTAGCCGTTTTTTAAGCATTTTTTTGCCTGAGAAATTCTTTTTCCGATAATGTATTTCATAACCGTTGTGCCAAGTGAGGATTTGAACAGCTTACATAGCTGATTGACCGATATATATGAATTTTTTGCAATTTTTTCAAGACTTAAATCTTCGCTGAGATGCTCGTTAATATAAAGAACTGCATTTTTCAGTTGTTCATTTTGTATTTTTTCTTCGGTTGAATGATTTGTTATAAAAGATTGGTTTATAAATGTAAGCAGTTGTACCATTATTGAATTTTTCATAACATCATCCCCGAAAGCATAATCTTTTTTTAAAGAAAGAAACAAACCGTTCAGATATTTGCGGTCATTCTCGTTTAAGGAAAGACAGTTTGATGTATTTTCATTTCTTATGTAAAAGCATTTTGAAAGGTCGGTGCTGTCGGTTGATACCGAGAAAATAAATTCAGGGTGAAGCTGAAGAGTGAAGCGTTCAACGGGGCAATCGTCATCAAAGGTTATCTTATGAGCCTCAAACTGATTTATGATAAAAACATCACCGTCATGAACCTTATATATTTTATCGTCAATAAGAAAATTTTTTCCACCTTTTTGGCAAAATAATATTTCACAGCATTCATGTGTATGTATATTCAGGTTGGGGTTGTTTTTTTCTGAATAAAAAATACCGTAGGATTTTGTTTCGCTAGCAAAGTTCAGTGCATCACTGCAATTGTCAAAATAAATATTCATATCTGAATCAGCTCCTTTATGTAGTTGAGAAATAATAAAATTGTTCAGAATATAGCCTCAATTATATTTTACCATAATTAAGTGAAATTTGCAATATAAAATGTGAAATGTGCAAAGAAATTGCATATTTTAAATGATATACTTATGATATAAGTGCAGATAAAATATCTGTTAAAACCTTACGGAGGTGGTTGTTATAATAGAACTAAGCGTTATAGGTGCAAACCAAGAGGTGAAATTTTTTCAAAAAGGAGTAAGCATTGATGCGGAGTATAATGCTCAATATTCACAGGGCGATAAAATTGTTGTAAAAAGTGACAGTGAATTTTTATCGGTACAGCTTGATGATTATCTTGAAGAGAGTATAATTTATATCCCGTGCAACGGATTCAGCTTTGAAATTCCGTTTGGAAACCTGATGGTTGGGTATGACAAAAATGCTTTCTCGGGAGACAGACATCGGTATAAAATATCAGAACCTGATGAGAGTGTCAAGTACGGCACAAGAATTATTTCAAAAAATTCAGTTGACAGACGTGGACAAAAGCGATATTATCCGCACAGCTATGCTAATCTTGTCACAAGAGAGGACCCATGCTTTTATGAGAGAAATGCCATAGACGGAGTATGTCATAATGAGTCGCACGGCGGTTATCCGTATCATTCATGGGCAGGCGGAGCAAGAGAGGATTTGGAATATTATCTTGATTTTGGTACAGATGTTGAAATTGAGAAAATAGTATTTTATCTAAGAGCAGATTTTCCGCATGATACATATTGGAAAAGTCTTGACGTTGAATTTTCGGATAAGAGCATTGCTCATGCTGAATTTATAAAAACAGCAGAGGGTCAGGAATTGATTCTTGATGAAAAAAAGACCACAAGAACAATTCATTTAACTAATTTTAAACAGGCAGAGCTTCCGTTTTCATGGGCGGCTTTGTCGCAGATAGAAGTAATAGGAAATTATATTAAGGAGGATTTATCTAAAATGGAAATCAGAAACGCATCAAACCCAAAGGACGTAAAACATTACACAACAGACAGATTAAGAGAGGAATTTCATATCTCAAAGCTGTTCACAAAGGACAATATAAGAATGGTTTACAGCCATATTGACAGAATTATCACAGCCGGCTTAATGCCTGTTTATCAGGAATTAAAATTAGAGGGCGGAAAAGAGCTTGCAAGTGATTATTTCTTAGAACGTCGTGAAATGGGATGTATCAATATCGGCGGTAAGGGAATTATCACAGTTGACGGTGTTGAATATGAAATGAATCCGAGAGACGGAATATATATCGGTATGGGAAATAAGGAAATAAGCTTTAAATGTATTGATACCGAAAACCCACCAAAGTTCTATGTTTCATCATGCCCTGCACACGCATCATATCCGATTGTAAAGATTGATATTACAAAAGCGAAAAAAGTTCCATGCGGAAGTGTTGAGGACTGTAATAAGAGAGTTATAAATCAGTACATACACCCTGAAGTTATAAAGAGCTGTCAGCTTGCAATGGGACTTACCGAGCTTGAGCCGGGTTCAAACTGGAATACTATGCCGTCGCATACACATGACAGACGTATGGAGGTTTATTTATATCTCGATATGGGTGAAAATGATGCAGTATTCCATATGATGGGTGAGCCGAATGAAACAAGACATATTGTTATGCACAATGAGGAAGCTGTAATTTCTCCAAGTTGGTCAATTCATTCCGGTGTCGGCACAAAGGCATATTCATTTATATGGGCAATGTGCGGTGAAAATCAGGAATTTACAGATATGGACTTTATCGAAACAAGAAATTTAAGATAATTTGTATGGGGAGAACATCATGATTACTTTAAAAAATGAAGATAAAAAATATTTTGAAGATATATGGCAGAAAATTGATAATAAAATGAAAAAGGTTGCGGTAAGATCTTTTGATAAAATACCGTATACCACACATGACGGTGTTCATGACAGCAGAGAGGATTTGGATTGGTGGACAAACGGATTCTGGCCGGGTATGATGTGGATTCTTTATGAAAAGACAAAGAACGAACAATATATGAAAACTGCCATAAACGCTGAAAACCGTTTAAGAGAGGTTCTTGTATCACAGACTCCTGTTCTTCATCATGATGTAGGATTTATGTGGAATATTTCATCAGGTGTTCACTACAGAATAAACGGGGACAAACAGGCACTTTGTGATGAATTGCTTGCGGCAAGTATTCTTTCGGGAAGATTCAATTTAAAAGGCGGATATATCCGTGCATGGAATTCATGGGGCGGAGAATTTGAAGACGACCACAAGGGCTGGGCAATTATCGACTGCATGATGAATCTTCCTCTTTTGTACAGAGCCTCCGAAATTACACAGGACGAACGTTTTTCATACGTTGCAAAGGCTCATGCCGACAAGACAATGAAATATCATGTCCGTGAGGACGGTTCTGTAAGACATATTGTGAAATATGATCCTGCTAACGGGGATTTTGTCTGCGATTTTGGTGGACAGGGTTATGAACAAGGTTCATCATGGTCAAGAGGTCAGGCGTGGGGACTTTACGGTTTTGTGTTGAGTTTTATTCATACAAAAGATGAAAAGTATCTGAATACAGCAAAGAGAATTGCTAATTATTTTATAAGTTGTCTTGCAGCAGAAAAGGACTTTTTACCGTTGTGTGATTTCCGTGCTCCCGAAACTCCTGTTGTATATGATTCAACGGCAGGCTGTTGTGCCGCAGCGGGTCTTATAGAAATTGCAAATCATGTATCTGAATATGAAAAACCGCTTTATCTGAATGCGGCAATTAAGCTCTTAAAGGCAATGACCAATAAGTTTGTTGATTTTTCAGAGGATACTGACGCATTGGTAGGTTACGGTACTGAAGCATATCACACCGAAAAAACAAGACATATCCCGATTATTTACGGTGATTATTTCTATGTTGAATGTATCTATAAATTAATATGTGAGAAAAAGGATGATATACTGTTCTGGTAGGAGGAATAAAAATGTTATATGAAA
>JAZOTP010000121.1:0-22048 GCA_045657705.1 Clostridia bacterium | reverse complement strand
GCTGAGCTATACCGCCATATCAACAACAGTAATTATTATACTATAAAATTCTTTTTTTGTCAATACTTTTTTTAAAAATAATTAAATATTTTTCTTGATATATTTTTCTTGATTTAAAACAGATTTAATATTTTATTTGTTTTAATATTGATATTATATCAATGATATAGTATAATATATATGAGTAATCATTATGGAAAGGAGCGGGAAATGGAAAACATAAAAACTTATCTTTGTATTGATTTGAAGTCCTTTTACGCTTCTGTAGAATGTGTTGAAAGAAATCTCGATCCGCTAAAAACAAATCTTGTTGTTGCTGACAGTTCAAGAACTGAGAAAACAATATGCCTTGCAGTAACGCCGAGTCTTAAATCTTACGGTATTGGGGGACGTGCAAGATTGTTTGAGGTAGTTCAAAAGGTTAATGAAATAAATCGGGAGCGAAAATGGAAAGCTCCCCAAAAGGAATTTGCAGGTAAATCATTTAATGCAGATGAATTGGCGGCTGATAATTCTTTGGAACTGTCCTATCTGATTGCACCGCCCCGTATGGCTCACTATATGGAATATAGCACACGAATTTATGATGTGTATTTAAAATATATATCACATGAGGATATTCTTGTCTATTCTATAGATGAAGTGTTTATGGATATAACAAACTATCTTAACACCTATAAAATGTCTGCATACGAACTGGCGATGACAATTATTTGTGATGTTTTAAGGACAACAGGAATAACTGCGACAGCAGGAATAGGAACTAATATGTATCTTGCAAAAATTGCAATGGATATTACGGCAAAGAAAATGATTCCCGACAAAGACGGGGTAAGAATTGCGGAACTTGATGAAATGACATATAGGAAACAATTGTGGGAGCATAAACCTCTTACAGATTTCTGGAGAGTAGGAAGAGGTTACAGCAAAAAGTTAGAAGATAATTATATGTTCTGTATGGGAGATATTGCAAGAGTATCGACAACGACGTATGGCAGAAAGCTTTTGAAGAAATTATTTGGCATAAACTCTAAAATGCTTGTTGACCATGCATGGGGATATGAGCCATGCACGATTGAAGAGGCTAAGGCATATACTCCTAAAAATAAGAGTATAAGTACAGGACAGGTTTTGCAGTCACCGTATACCTTTGAAAAGGCAAGGATTATCGTGTGGGAAATGCTTGAACTGTTATCCCTTGATTTAGTTGATAAAAGACTTTTAACAAATCAGATTGTATTAACTATCGGATATGATATAGAAAATCTTACAAATCCGGAAATTAGCAATTACTATAAAGGTGAAATAAAAACAGATTTTTACGGCCGAAAAGTTCCCAAACACGCACACGGAACTGCAAATATTGACAGACAGACATCATCTACAAGGTTAATTACAGATGTTGCACTGAAACTGTATGATGAAATTGTTGATAAAAATCTCCTGGTTAGACGTGTAACAATAGCAGCAAATAATCTTGTGCATGAAAGCAGTGTCAAAGATAAGATTAGCTATGAACAGTTAGACTTGTTTACTGACTATGATGAGCTGTGCGAAAAGAGAGAAAAGGAAAAAGAAGAATTAAAAAAAGAAAGAAAAATACAGGAAACAATGATAGATATTAAGCAACGTTTTGGAAAAAATGCAATTATTAAGGGAACAAATCTTCGTGAGGGTGCAACCTCAATAGATAGAAATAATCAGATAGGCGGACATAAGGCATAGGAGGTAAGATGGGTAAGTTTGATGATATTATAAATATGCAATATCCTAATCCTGAAATTGAAAAGGATTTTCCTGATGAGATACTTCGTGCGGCTCAATTTGAACCATTTGCAGCATTGACAGGTCATGACGAGGCTGTACAAGAGACTGCAAGGCTTACAGATAAGAAATCAGAGCTTGATGAAAATGCTAAGGAAGAGCTGGACAGAAAGCTGAATTGTCTGTTGGATTATCTTGAATATTCGCCGAATATTGTAATAACATATTTTATTGATGATAACAAAAAAGACGGCGGAGAGTATGTGAGCAGAAAGGGTATAGTTAAAAAAATCCGTGATTATGATAAAACGGTTGTTTTAGAGGATGGATTTGAAATCAGGATAGAAGATATATTAATGATTGAGAGTAGTGTGTTTGCTGATTTTTAATCTGAGTTATAAATTTAATTAAATTATAAAAAGGATGTGTACGAAATGCAGTTTGATAAGGTAAAAAAAACATTAGGGGAAAAAGGTTATAAGGTTACTTGTTGTAATACAGCAGTAGAGGCAGCAGAATACATTGATAAACAAATTGATAACCAAACTGTCGGAATCGGAGGTTCGGTTACAGTAGAAGAACTTGGACTATATGAAAAATTGAATTTACATAATGATGTGTATTGGCACGCCCGTGTGCCGGAGAATAAGACACCGGCAGAAATAAGAACGTTGGCAAATTCGGCACAGATATATATTTCTTCTGTAAATGGATTGGCAGAAACAGGTGAAATAATAAATATTGACGGTGCGTGTAACCGAGTTTCTTCAATATGCTACGGACACGAAAAGGTATTCTTTGTGGTGGGTAAGAATAAGCTCGCACAAAACTATGATGAAGCACTATATAGAGCAAGAAATATAGCAGCACCAAAGAATGCAAAACGACTTGGAAAGATTACTCCTTGTGCTGTTAAAGCTGATAAGTGTTATGACTGTAAAAGCTCTGACCGTATTTGTCGTGTGCTGTCTGTCTGGTGGTCTAAACCTATGCTAATTGAATGTGAGGTTGTTCTTATTAATGAGGAATTAGGATATTAAATAATTGGGGTGCGGACAGTTCCGCACCCCTCTGTACTAATTATTTACGCTGTTTCAAAATACAATGTTTTGATTTCATATTTTTTTACATCTACCTCGATAGTATTATCGACTACATTAAGTTTGTTTATAATATCTTCCTTTAAATCTGTTTCATAAACATTTTTAACATATTCAGGTAATGTAATTTTGATTTTTGAATCCTTGCCGTGATATTCAACCAGTCTGTAAATCAGACCGTTCATTATTTCAGCAGGCTTAACCGATGCTACTCTTACGTCATCACTTTCAAATACAGGAAGCTTGCAAATGTCAATATCACCATTGGCTGTAATCATATGAGCATTATAGCCTATACCGTCAGCAACAACGCTGTTATCGTCAAAGCCCTCTCTGTATGTTTTGAATGCATATTCGAAATGATGATTACCACCGTCTCTCATACCGTCATAATCTGTCATTACATATTCTTCCGGTGAATGTAAATATGTACCTACAGACGGAGCTCTTAAAACTGACAGATATATATTTTCAATACCGTTACAATCTGTATTTATCTGATAGGAAGGAGTACCCTTGTTAAAAAGTGCGGCACTTACTCCGTCAGCCTCTATACCTGCCCAGTTTATTGCCGGGTAATCGCCTGATGCGGCAGCCCAGCTAAATTCAGGCTCATACGGTTTTCTTTCTAATTTTGCATAAGGTATCTCATATATATGTTTTCCTTTTAAGGTAGTAGGGAATGCGATTCTCAAACGGTTATTCTGTTCCTCCCAGAATACATCTGCCTCAAAATAAACCTTGTCTGAATTTTTAAGGAGAGATACCGAGTATTCAACACCAAATCCTGCAACGCTGTATCCGAATACTCTTGAAAATTTGAATACAAGCTTTTCACAATCAGCAGTTTTTTCGTATCTTATCAACTTGGTGTTATTGCTCATCTTACGTCTGTTCAAATCACTTGATAAGGTTGCCCATGGTGAACCCTCGTCATGCTCTAAAATCCATTCGCCAACCATGTATTCACTCTGCTTTGCAACAACACGGTCAAGTTTTTTGTCGTATATTTCTGTAATACCGTTTTCAACAGCTGTAACCCGGTAAAATTCATTTTCAATAACCGTTTCCTTGCCTGAAGCTTCTCCGTCTTTTGCTACTGTGGATTTGTTGGTAAGAATTGCTTCCATTTCTTCCTGCCCGTCCTTTGTGAAATCAATGGTTGATTGAGTTGGATAAATGCCGGAAACTGCCTCTGTTTTGAACTTTTTCTTTGAAAACGGCTTTATATCCTTTACTTCAAATGTAATTTCAATTTTATCACCATTCCTGACATAATCAAATACAGAAACGGCTTTGTTATTTTCGTCCTTTAATATTACGTCTGTATCGGAGGTTAAGATTACCTTTGCCTGTGAGTTAATTGTAATTCCGTATGGGTTATATACGGTTACGGTATTTTCTTCCTTACATGATATAAGTTTTAACTGTTCATCCTCAATTTCATCAAGCATGAAGTTGTTATGCTTCAATGTATCCATTAATTCAAAGTATGCGGCATCAATGTGAGTTGCGGTGATAGCATCATGGAATATTGTAAAGAAGGTCTGTTCCCATACTTTTGTGAATGCTTTCTTTGGATAAGCTCTTTTATCAATTGAATTTGCTGTCGCAACAGTTTCAAGTGCATAAATTCTGTTTTCCAAAGCTCTTATCAATTGCTTCAGCTTTATTCTTGTAACATAAGTTCCTGTATTGTTGCAGTTACATTCGGGAGATTTATGAATTTTTTCGGGATTGACATTATCTATATCACCTATTTCTGCATCTACATACTTGAAATAATCCTCAAATGTTGCAAAAACAATATTATATTTATCCTTGTTTTCTTCTATCCATTCAAAAACATGGTCAATCGGGAGAATTTCTTCACCGCCGATGTAGATATATGCAGGAGTTCCGGATTCAGGTAATCTGTCTTCAGATATATTCAAACCGTCATGACGCATTTTTTCCATGTGAGGTACATCGATTCTTCTGTTATTGCAGGCAGGACAGTCTGTGTCTTTGTAACCGTTACATACCGGACATGGTCTGTATTTATAATAACTTCCATAAGAACCTACACATTTTGGTCTGAAGTTATATACTATACTTCCGTCTACACCTTTCCAGAATGGTGTATCTTTGTCTGTATCGGAGTAAACAAGATGATATACCCATTTTGTGCCGAATTTTCTAGCAATCTGAGGGATTTGTGCAGAGTTTCCGAAAGCGTCATTTCTGTCCATTCCGTCGGGAACGAAATCAAAATTGTCTTTCAGGTATCTGTAGCCGTGAAGATAATTTCTTACAAAGCTTTCGCCCTGTGTCATGTTAGAGTCTACTATATTGTCGCCTGAAAAAGGAATGTAAATTCTTTTTTCTTTTATGTATTCTCCTATAATCTGCTCGTATTGAGGATTTTTTTCGAGAAATTTTCTTAATACTGCTACACTTTCGATTTCAAAGCGGTATTCGGGATGTTTCTTGGCAAGCTCGATGTTATCTATTATGTAATAACCCTCAAGGTCAGCATAAGAAACAAAGTTTTGTCTTTTGTACTCAAAATCCCTGTCAAAACATCTTCTCCATATTATGTCAAAATGTTCCTTGACAATTAAAAATACTGTTTTTTTCATGTTTAATGTTCCTTTCTGTAATTATTTGAAAACAAGTGGTTATTTTCTTAAATTTATTATAGCTTTTTTTACTTTTTTATGATATAATGTATTTGTGAAAAAATATAACATATTTGTCTTTTATAAGCAGAACGGAGAAGTTATTATGAATAATTATTATGAAGAAAAAAGGCCGACAACAGGTGCTAACTTTCAGGTGCACATTCAGCAAACCAAAGACGGCGATACGTTGTTCACAAGACCTCATATACATGATTTTATTGAAATGCTTTACTGCATTGACGGAATATATAAAATTACAATCAACAACTATGAAACTACATTTTCAAAAGGTGAGGCTGTTATTATAGGCTCGAGAAAAATTCATACAATAAGACCTCTGCTTGATCCGAACGGGAAATATCTTGTTGTAAAATTTCAGCCTGAAATGATTTATTCATCACATTCTTCGCTGATTGAATTAAAATATATTTCACCGTTTATTTTTACTTCCTCAGTTGCGGATATTGTTTATGATAAAAATACGGTAGAACAATCGGGACTTGATATTTCTTTTAAAAATATTTTAAAAGAAATATCACTCCAGTCCTATGGATATGAAATTGCAGTAAAAGCGGAAATATATAAAATAATTTTATGGATAATAAGAACATTTAAAGAAAATGACGGTATACTGAAAGGATATACCGAAGCAACACTGAATAAAATTGAAAAAGCTCTGGAATACATAGAAGAAAACTATAACAAAAATATAAATGTTTGTGAGCTTGCAGAATCAATACACATTGATTATTGCTATTTTTCAAGAATTTTTAAACAGATAACAGGTACAAACTGCTGTGCATATATAAATCATCTGAGGGTAAAAAAAGCAGAAATTCTGCTTCTTTCAAAAAATATGAATATTACGGAAATAGGGGAGAGAGTAGGATTTGACAGTACAAGCTATTTTATAAAGCAGTTTAAAAAATTCAAGGGACTTTCACCTAAGCAATATCAGAAGATGATATTAAAAAGCAGTGAATAAAAAATTATGCACAAAACTTTATACTATGTGTTGTAATGAGTAGAATAAAAGTCCTCCCTAACCCTTTGTATCCTCTAAAAAGTCCTAATAAACCCTTGTTAAAATTGTTTGTGAATATATAATAAAGCACAAATAATGTTATTAATACAAAATCCTGTAAAGGTGCGGAGGGACAGCAATGTTGAGTTAATGCCGTTAATAGAAGCGGTTTGCTATAAAAAATAACAGATATGGCGGATAAATAAAAGGACTGTAAAGAGTATATATAATAAAAAAGGACTTCGTTTGAAGTTCTTTTTTGTGTATAAGCATTTATTTTTTTCTGAATTGTGAGGGTGATAGTTTATAAAACTGCTTAAACCTTTCAGAAAAGTAATTACTGTCATTAAATCCGCATCGGTATGCTATTTCCGCTATCGATATTTTTTTGTTGGATAAGAGTAGCTTTTCTGCTTCGTGCATACGAACTGTAGTTAAATATTCAACGAAATTAAAGCCTGTTTCTTTTTTGAATGTGCGTGATATGTGCTCAGTACTGAGAGAAAAGAGCTTGCTCAGTTCTTCCAATGTAATATTATTTGAATAGTTTTTCTGTATGTATTGGAGAATGTCTATCATATGCACATTATTGGATTTAACGTGCGTAATTGTATCAAGATTCCTGACGAGCAGAAAGAACAGCATATGAATATGTAAAAGAATTTCATCATTTGAAAATTCGTCCGGATTATTGAATTCATTTTCTATTGCATTTAAAATATCTTTTATTTTGTCGGAAATGTTTGGATTTCTGTATAAATAAGGTATTTTTTTTAAGTAGTTTAAAATAGAATATGGAATGTGTCTTTTTTTGCAATGCATTAAGATGTAAGTGTGATCTTCACTTGCTGAATTTACTTTGTGAAGTATACCCTCAGGAACGATAATTATATCACCCGGTTCAACGTCATATGATTTTTCATCTATAAAATAGTTGCAGCTACCACTTGTGACAAAATACAGCTCAATAACATCATGATAATGTACTTGCAGTCTCGGAGTGGTTTGCTTTGTTTTCTGGTTGTTGTAGATAAACTCATATTTATCGGAAAATTTTACAAAATCCATAATAAAATCCTTCTTTTTTTAAAATTTTTTATATAATAATCATAACAGATGAAATCAAAAAAGTCAAGAAAATTATATTAAATAAGCAAATATTTTAAGGAAATGGGGGTTTTTTTGTGTTATAATCAATTTAACAGGATAAATGATAAAATGAACTATGTATCATTAAAAATCAAGATGGAAAGGAAAAGACTAAACATGGATATAACGAATATTATAGAGAAGGTAAAAAGAACGGTTGATTCACATAAGTTGGGAGATGACGGAGAATATGCACGTTATCTGTGGCAGAATAAACACAATGACCGTAAATTAGGATTAAATGAATACGGATGTGCTGATGCGGCGAATATTCTGTATACTATAGGTGAATTTGAAAGAGACCCTGAAAAGAGAGCTAAATGGGTAAAAACATTAAGGGCGTTTCAGGATAAGGAAACAGGTTTATTTCAGGAGCCTACACATCACTTCATACATACAACAGCACATTGTGTTGCGGCTTTGGAGTTGTTTGACGCTTTGCCGGAGTATCCGCTGAGTGCACTTATGAAATATAAAGAAAAGGACGAACTATATAATTTACTTGATAATCTTGACTGGGAAAATCTGCCGTGGCCGCAGTCACATCAGGGTGCAGGTATATATGCGGCAATGACAGTATCTGAAACAGTGGATGCCCAATGGAGAAAATGGTATTTTGACTGGCTTTGGGAAAATGCAGATCCCGAAACAGGATTCTGGAAAAAGGGAATTGAGAAAAAAGCACCTCTTTATACATATATGGGTGGAGGTTTTCATTATTTCTTTAATATTGAAAACGGCAGAATGCCTGTAAGATATCCCGAAAAGATTATTGATTCCTGTATAGAAATGTACGAGAATAATGATATAGTAAATAGATTTGGAAAAATGGTTGGTTTTCTGGAGGTTGACTGGGCTTACTGTATTAACCGTGCAAGCAGACAGACCGATTATAAATTTAAGGAATGTAAAGAAATTTTAAGTAAATTTGCAAAAGATTTTATAGGCTATTTAAATGATATTAACGAAAAAGAAGATGATGAATTCAATGATTTACATATGCTTTTCGGAGCGGTTTGTGCTTTGGCAGAGCTTCAGCAGGCACTTCCGGGGGAGATTTCATCACCAAAGCCTTTGAAATTAGTTCTTGACAGAAGACCGTTTATTTAATTTACAGAATAATAGCTCCATATTAAAAACCAATTTATTGAGAAAGGATGACTTGAAAATGAAAAAAGCCTTTTTGTTGTTAATGGCATTGAGTGTTTTCGGGCAGTTTACACCTGTTATGGCGCAAAATGAAAATGTGAAAATATTTGTTTCGCTTTCGGCAGAGGATTATGGAGACGGAAGTCTTGAGAAGCCTTTTAAAACTCTTGATGAGGCTAAGGCGGCCATAAGACAGATGAAAGCAAATGATAATTATCCCGATAACGGTGTGACGGTAATGATAAGAGAGGGGAATTATTATCTTACTGACGGATTTAATCTTACCGCTGATGACAGCGGTGAAGATGGTGCTCCTGTTACATGGTGTGCATATCCCGGTGAAGATGTAAAATTTATAGGCGGTGCTGAGCTTAAATTAAGCGATTTTACATTATTGGATGATGCAAATATTATTTCAAGAATGGATTCATCCACCAACGGAAAAATTTATCAGGTAAATCTGACTGAAAAAGGAATTGCTGCATATGACCAGCTGAATGTTACCGGTCATGCATCACATTATACTTTACTTTATGGTATAACAGAAGGAAATCTTCCTGTACCTGAGATGTATTATAACGGGGAGATAATGCCTCTTGCCCAGTATCCCGACAGTGGAGAATATATGAAGATTGGCGATGTCATTGATAAGGGTGACGGAATGAGTGCATGGTATAATAACACTGACCCGAATAAACCGTCAGCACCAAATCCGGGAACATTTAAAGTAGATGATGAGCGTATCAGCAGATGGGCAAATGCCGATCAGGCGTGGGTGTTTGGTTATTGGCAATGGGACTGGTCAGATCAAACGATGCCGGTTGAAAAAATAGATGTCGAAGCAAAAACCATAAAGCCGTATTATCAGAGTTATTATACAATAACAAAGGGACAAAGATTTTATATTTACAATCTTATCGAAGAATTGACAGCACCCGGTGAATGGTTTTATGATAAAAACACAGGTATACTTTATATCTATCCTTACGATACCAATCCTCAAAGTACGGTTCTGTTAGGTTTTTCTTCTAATCCTGTTATTACAATAACAGATGCTCAGTATATCAAAATAAAGGATATTGAGGTTACAGGTTCAAGAAATTGCGGTATTAACATCAACAATTCATCAGATATAAATCTGAGCTATTTGTCTGTAAATAAAATTTCCGGTGAGGGTATAATAATGAGAGGTAAAAACCTCACGGTTGAGGGATGTCATATTTACACATTGGGTAAAAAGGGAATTGACTCATATGGCGGAGATTTCAATACACTTGAGCCGTCAGGAAATAAAATGATAAATAATCATATCCACGATTTTGGGCGTATTATAACTACATATGAGGGTGCTATAAGATGTAATGATGTAGGAGCATTGATAAAAAATAATCTTATATATGACGGTACTCATCTTGGTCTTAATATAAAGGGTAATGATAATATAATAGAATATAACGATATTCACGATGTTTTAAAAACCTCGTCCGATATGGGTGCGATATATTCCGGTCAGCTGATGGTTCAAAGAGGTAATGTATACAGATACAATGCAATACATGACTGTATGACAAGTTCTGCCCAGACAAGTCATTCGATTATAGGGATTTATCTTGATGATATGTATTCGGGGACTTCAATTTACGGAAATATTTTTTATAATATATCGGGAAACGGTGTATTTGTAAACGGTGGAAGAGATAATACAATTAAACATAATATTTTTGCTAATTGTACTCATTCATTAACATTGTCTCCGGCGGGTATTTCATGGGGCAGACAAGCAAACTGGGATAACGGTTCGGCAGGTTACGGCTTAAAGGGTGACAAGGCTGTACCGTTTACCAATGAGGCATATTCAAAATATCCTAATCTTAAAAATATATTAGAGGATGAACCGCTTTTGCCGAAATATAATGTATATGATGAAAACGTAAGCTACAATGTTCCGCAGGAATTTGATATAAGAGTAAACGATACAGGGTATAAGGTTTCACAAATTCGTGAAATGGGTACTGTAAATGACGGTTTTGTTACTTCAAAGGATGTAGGATTTAACGACGTTTTAAACAATGATTTTGGATTGAAGGACGATTCAGAGGTTTATGAAAAGTTCCCTGAATTTGAGAAGATTGATACAAACAGAATAGGACTTATTTCAAGTCAGCTAAAGGGAATGCTTAAAAATGATTCAATTGCCCTTTCGATAGGAAAGCCTGTTTCGTATGTTAACTGGGAACGAAAGGTTATAGACAGTGAAAACATAGATGTTGTTCCGTTTATCAGGAATGATAAAACATACGTTCCTTTAAGATTTTTAAGTGAGAATATGGGAGCGACTGTTGAGTGGAAGGATTTAAAAGCCTATGTTGACTACAACGGAGTTGAATACATCTTTGAAAACGGTAATACAACAATAACCGCTGACGGAAAAGAAGTCGAACTTGAAGATCCAATGATTATAGAAAATGACAGAATATTCCTGCCGCTAAGAGATGTAAGTGAGCTTTTCGGAAAAGAAGTGTTCTGGGATGATTGCGGATTAGTAGTTGTAAGTAATAAGAATATAGAAAAATATATGAGTGAAGACAGGGTGTATGATCTGTTTAACAGAATGTAAAAAGGAGGGTTTTAGTATGTTTTGCAATAAGAAATTTTGCATTAGGCTGATGCTGTGTACAACGGTTTTTATACTTATGTCAATATCTGCTGTTTTTGCGGCAAATACAGAAATATTAAAGGTTGATTTTGAAAATGTCAGCTATGAGAATTTTCAAAAGCTTGACAGTGTTACAATAAAACCCGGAATTGCAAGTGATGAGCTTTCTATTGAAGAAGAAAGTAATGGGAATATGGCTTTTCGTATTAACCGTGAAGCTTCAGAGGTTGAAGATAACACCACGCAGTTAGGTTTTAATTATAAATTGCCTGTAACTCTTACATCAGGAAAGGTAAATGTAAGCTTTAAAATAAAAGCAGAAAATATTTACCGTTCACGCTGGAGAGACTTAGGAAGTGCCATGACTTCGGAAGGGAAAAGAAATCTGTTCCTGTTTACCCATTCTACATGGGCATGGGCACAATCCACAGGCTCGGGTTTTTGGTACAGCAATATTTCAACTCCTGATGTATGGTATGAGGTGAAATATGAGCTGGACATTGATAATAAATCAATGGTAGTAGGTGCAGGAGAGGTAGGAACAACAATTTCAACCAAAGAAAAGACCTGCTCCGGTGGAGATTTTGCTTCGTTGGAATTTACAATAGGAAAACAGCACAACTCATGGACGAGCAGCAACTCCGGAGAACTTATATACTGGATTGATGATATTGTTGTGACTGTTAATGCTGTAAATGTTGTTTCGACGAGTATTGACGGTGATGAAACACAAGTAACTGTAGATAAGCCACTTGATATTACACTTGATGAAATAATAAGTGATGATAAGCTAAATGATGATGTTTTCGTTTTAAAAAGCGGTAAGGACAGTTTATCGGTAAATATAAATAAAAAGAGTGATAAAGTTATAGAAATTGAGCCTGAAAATGGGTTTGACTATAACAAAGAATATACTTTGATTGTAAAAACAGGACTTTTGTCCGATGTCGCACTTCCTGATTATGAAAAGACATTTAAGACGCTTTCAATTATTGATTGTGATATTGTAAATGATAAAAGATATAATGAAGGATATTTGCCGACTTTAAATAAAGTTTCAGATATAACATATAATGCAGAGATTTCAATAGACGGCGGTGAGTATACAGCATATAATTTTATAAATCCGTTTGTTGAAGAGGGTGAGTATAAATTAAAGATTACTGCCGAAGATATAAACGGTAAAAAACAAATTGAGGAATATAATTTCACCGTAATAGGTGCTACAGCTCCGTTTGTTGACGGTGAGGTGACAATTACAGGTAAGCCTGTTGTCAGAACAAAGCTTATTGCAAGCTACAACTTTAAAGACGAAAATGAAGATGAGCAGGATATGGGAAAAACTGTGCATCAGTGGTACAGAGTAGATAAAGAAGGTAAGCAAGTGCCTGTCGGTGAAAATTCCAAAGAATACATATTATCAGAGGATGATGAGGACTGCTATATTAAATTTACTGTAATTCCATATTCTGTAAAAGAGCCTTATGAGGGTGAACTTTTTGAAAGTGAATTGTTTACAGGCCCTATGAATCCGACTGTTTCGGATATTAAAATAACAGGTGATATTGAAGAAGGCTCAGAGCTTAATGTAACATACTTACATTATGATGAGAATGAAGATACAGAAATAAAAGAAGGCCATGGAAAAACAGTAATAACATGGTATGCAGTTGGGGAAGATGAGGATAAAAAAATTGGTGAGGGTGAAACATATACACTCCAAAAAAACGATAATGACTGCTTGATAAAGGTAGGTATTATACCGAAAAACAACGGAAGCGGAAAACAGGATAATGAATTTTTCTCAGGAGTTTTCAGCGGTGCATTTTCACCTGTAGCTGAAAATGTTAAAATTACAGGTACATTAAAGGCAGGAAATATTGTCGGAGTAAATTACCTTTTTACTGATAAAAATGAAGATAAAGAGGGAAGTACCGTTATTGAATGGTATGTTGGAGGTAAATTGGTTTCAAAGGAAGCTTCATACAAAATATCTTCATCAGATGCAGGTAAATCAATATATGCAGCGGTAACACCGTATTCAACTGTAAGGCCTTATGAGGGAAAAACAGTTAAAAGCAGTGTTTTAACAATTGAAAAGAAATCTAATCAGTCATATACATCAGGCGGAGGGGGCGATTCTTCTGTTGTGGCTCCTGTGATTAAACCTGATACCAATAATGCTGACAGTAATAATTCTGAACAAAACGGTAATCCGGATAATGAGCAAAACAATGATATGGTTGTTTTTAAAGATATATCGGGACACTGGGCAGAGGATGAAATAAAAAAAATGGCAGACAAAGGCATTTTAAACGGTAAAGGTGATGAAAAATTCTCTCCTGATGACAGTGTAACAAGAGCAGAGCTTGCGGCAATTATTGCAAGAGCATTTGATTTATCGGGAAGCACTAACAAGTTCAGTGACGTTACTGACAATGCATGGTATATGCCTTATATATGTGCAGTTTCCGAAATGGGATATATTAACGGTGCTGACGGATTATACAGACCTGATGATACTCTGACAAGACAGGAAATAGCTGTTGTATTAATGAATATATCAAAAGGCAGAGGTATGGAAAAAACCTCCCATTCTATGAATTTTACTGACAGTAACAAGTGTTCTGCATGGGCAAAAGAAGCAATAGATTTTGTTTCATCACTTGGATTAATGAACGGTGTGGGTGACAATAATTTTGATCCTACAGGTTATGTCACAAGAGCTCAGGCGGCAGTTATTTTATCAAGAATAGCAGAGTAAGCAGACAAATCTAAGGAAAGGAAAAGGACTATGATTACAAAAAAGAAAATCATTGCATATGTTATGTCTTTTCTCACTGTAATATCGGTATCGGGGAATGCGTTTGCCTTTTTGGAGGATATAGACGATGTGCCGGAAAAAGATATTATGGCAGCGGAAAGTACTGCAGGAGAGTTTTCAGGTGATGATGTTTTTGATTCATATAAGCTTTTAAATTACATCGACTGTATAACAGAGCCTGCGGAAAGCTTTGAAGAAAATGAAACGGTAACTAAAGCTTATGCGGCTTATGCACTGGCAGCTGTTGCATCAGGATACAGAGCAGATTCTGCTGTGTTGGATGTTTTTTCAGATGTGTCCGAAACGCACGAGTATGCATCGGGAATTGCCGCAGCGTTTGAAGCTGGAATAATTGACGGGGCTGAAAAGTTTTATCCGAATAAAAATGTATCTGTTAATGAGCTGTCAGATATGGCATTAAGAGCATTAAAGTACAATTATGTTTATTTTGGAAATTCACCTTTTTCAAAAGCAAAGGACCTGGGATTTTTCAAAGGAGTTGAATATTCCGATGATTCAATAACAAAAGGTCAGTTTATGATATTTTTGAGAAATGTTCTGGATACTGACTATATTAAAATTAACGGGATTGATGCATATGGAAATGCTGACATTGAAATTGTTGACGGTGTAAGTCAGCTTGAAAAGTATTTTGATATTTATAAACAGGACGGTATTGTAACAGGCTATAAATATTCATCAATAAACGCAGATGCTGATTTTAATGAAGGTGAAGTCCTTATAAACAGAGGTATTTTTAAAATTAATTATGACCTCTCTATGGATTATGTTGGAGCTTATGTTGATGCATATGTTGATGAAGAAAATGGCAGCCTGATTGTAAGCTTGTCATATAACAAGAAAAAAACCAATACACATACAATTAATAAAGAAAGCTTTGTTGAATACAGTGAAAGCTCTATGACATATTATAACGGTAGCAAGAATGTAAGAGTAAGCATTTCGGACAGTGCGTTGGTTATGTATAACAATACATATTATGGACTGTATAGGAGAATTGATGACAACGATTTTTTCTATAATTGTGACAGAATATATTTAATTGATAACGACAGTGATAATAAAGCAGATATTGTAAAAGTTGAAAAATATACATATTATATTATCAAAACAGTATCTGTTGATACACAAACAATAAATTTTGATAAAAATGGCGGAACGTTGGTTATTGATGATAATTCATGGGTAGATTTCACTTTTAACGGAGAAACAATAGAACTGAAAGATTTAAAGTTATCCGATGTACTTACCGTTTTGGAAACTGTAAGAAAAGATAACAGCAGGATTTTTTCGGCGGTTGTTACTAAAGATGTGAATGAGGGCGTCATAAAGCAGATTGGCTACGATGATTTGGGTAAATATTATGAAATAGAAGGTGAAAGATATTACCTTTGCGATGAATATAACGAACTTCTTCAAACATCTGCAAGTGAGAAAAAACCGAAAACAGGTGACTTTGTAAGATTATATATATCTTTTGATAAAAAAGTTGTTGCATCTATGTCTGAGGATGACTTCCTGTACGGATATATAATGTCCGGAACAAGCAGTGAAGAGGAAGAAGTAGTAAAGTTTACAATATATAATATTTCGGGAGAATCAAATTCATATTTCTTTGCTGACAAGGTTAAGGTTTATACCGAAAATTATCCTGAGGGAATAAGAAAAGAAAAATTTGAAGCAATAAAAATATATCTTGACGGAGATGAAAAAATAAAGAATGATGCTGTGGCGTATTCTTTAAACAGTGAGGGAGAAATAATATCAATTGTTAAGCCTTATGACAGAAGAAAAGAAAAGCACGGCTCAATTTATTATCCGCTTACATATGATTATTCGGGAGAAAATCTTGTTGACAGCGATGCGTTTTTAGCCCGTATTTACAGGGAAGTATTTGCCTCAAAATATAAGATAGCGTCAAGTGTACCCATTTTAGTTATACCGGGTGAAGAAGAATTAAGAAAGAATGAAAAGGCTTACGGAATTAAATCTTCTACAAGCTGGGGAGCAGAGGGTAAAAAAGTTCATAATACAAATTTTAAAATTTACAATTGTGATAAATTTTATATTCCGCAGTTCTGTACTATGGAGGGAACTATTGAAAAGTCTATTAGTCAGGGAATTTACGGTGAAACATATATGTACTGTATAGATAAGGTTATACAGACAATAGATGAAGAAGATATGCCTGTAACACAAATAAGCTATTATCATAACGGTAAATTAACAAATTCACCGCTGTCTTCCGATGTCACTTTCGTAAATCCGGGATTGTACTGTGATGTTGATTCTGTTGAAGAACTGAAAAAGGGCGATATAGTACAGATAAGCAAGGATACTCTCGGAAATATTACACTTATCAGTGTACTTTTCAGCATACAGAAAAGACCTGAAGAGTTCGGTGCATATTTTACAAAAAATACAAAAACAGATGAAAACGGCATAAAACGTATTGTTCCGCAGGAAAGTATACTTGATAAAGATGCTCAGACATTGCTTCTGATTTACGGTAAGGTTGAGGATGTAAACAATGATGTTGTTCTTGTAAATACTTCAAAAACAGGAAAGAATGAAGAACATACTTATCCGGTAGTTATAGGAAACAGCGTTTATAAAGCTGTTAACTACAGTATATACAATACACAAACCAAAACAGTAAGTGCTGCATCACTTTCTGAAATTCAACCGAATGATACCGTTGTAATGAGAAAGTATTACAATCACATTCAGGACGTAATAATAATCAGATAAAAAATAAAAAAGAAAGGAAGATTAAAATGGAAAAAACAAAAGAACTTATTTCGTTGCTGTTAGCAGGAAGTATGACATTCAGCTGCTTTGGAATGTCAGCTATGGTAACGGCAGAGGAAAGTAAAAAAACAGGGGTAGTCTTTTCAGAAGGCTTTGAAGAATGGGACGTCGGAGTTATCAAAGATACTGCCGGAAACTATACTGTGGGAAATCTTAAATTTAACCTGTTGGAGAATGATAAACTGGAAATTGCAGTAAATGACTATGGAAACAAAGCATTAAAAATCACAAAGGGAAATACCTCATCAAATACAATAAGATATGTATTCCCTGAACAGTACAGCGGTGAAGTAAATATCACTTTTGACTTTTTATCAGAACATAACAGCCGCTATTTCAGTGAATTTGGTAATCTTGAGTATAATACTAATCCTAATACAATGTACAAATACACTCATTATCGAGACCATTTGTATGTTTATGGAACAACAGGAACAAACATATTAAGAAATGCGTTGTCATCTACAGTTCATAATGGATATGTAAAATTTACTACAGTTTATAATACTGTAGATAACGCATCAAAAACAGTATCTTTTGGATATGAAAGAAATAAAAAGAGCGGTAGTGGTGACGGTGATTCCGAGTCGAATATGTATTCTGTAAATTCATCAACGAGCGGAACACCTTCAAAAATTTACGGAATAAGATGGGTACTTGGAACAAAGAGCGGTTATTCAGGAACTGATACGGCTGCGAGTGCGGATGATACAATAAATGCAGGTATTTACTGGATAGACAACATTGTTGTTTCAGTAGATAAGCCTTATATTTCGGATACAACCCTTATTGCCGGGGAGGATTTTGAGGGATATACAAATGACCTTGTTTATAACGGCGGTACAAAAAGCTGGCAGGGATATTTTGATATTAATTTTGCAAGCGGAGATTCTGTATCAATAGAAACAGATCCTGTAACAAACAGCAAGGCATTAAAAATTGTAAAGGGTACAAGCTCAACCGCAGCATGTCTTGATATGTCTTTTGGAGCAGTTGAAAATAAGGTTGTAAAGCTTTCATATGATGTACGATTTGAAAATCATAGCCGATATTTAAGCTCATTCCCTGAAATCTTTGACAACTCAGGAAATAGCGCTAAGTTATGTCTTTTATATCGTGAGCAAATGTACTGGGATGTCTTAGGTTCATCCAACGGCGGAACCGTTATGGCTAACCCTGTAAGAAATTCTTCTAAAAAAGATGAAAGCGTAAAATTTGAATATACCGTAGATTTAAGCGGAGGAAAAATATATTCTGATATTACAAGCTCATCGGCAGCTATGAAAGCACCGCAATCAAGTATATCCAAAACATCTATAGATAATATCAGATTTACTTTAACAAATAATGCAAATAACGGAACTGACAGTGATGGTACAGCAACAAACAACGGTGTATACTGGATTGACAATATCCGCATGGAGATTGTTTCCCTTGATTTGATTTCATCAAGTATAGCTGACGGAGACACCGATGTATCTGCAAGCAAATCACTTGCACTTACATTTAATGAAGAAGTATCAGCTAATGTTGTTGACGCTATAATGATTAGCAAAAACGCAGATAAAATGCTTGAAATTGATACAGATTATACTGTAAGCATTTCAGATGATTCAAAGACTGTTACAATTTCACCTGTAGGTGGAAGCTGGGATTATGAATCAACATATAATGTATTAATCAGTGAAGTTGCAGGTAAGCTGAATATTATACCGTATTCAGGAACATCAATCAGCTTTGTTACAGGAGAATATTCAAATGTTCTGTTAAATGATTATTTTGAAAATTACACATTGGGACAAAAATGGGAAGGCCCCGGAGATTTTATAACAGGAAATATTACTTTAAGATTATCTGAGGGTGACTCTGTTGAATATGCTTATGATACTGTAGCAGGTATAAACGGATTTAAGCTCATAAAGAGTAATACAGACGGAGAACTTGATTTTGTATACAGCTTCCCGGGCGGATATACTGACGGAAAGTATTTGGTAAAGATTGATGAAAGAGTACAAAACCACTCAAAGGGACACAGCAGATGGCCTGCATTATTATCAGGTTCTGTAAGCGGTGAAATCCAGAGAATGGGATTAAGATCGGTGTCTTATTGGCTTCAGCAGACAGGAAGTATAGGTCTTGACCGTTACGGAGTTGACCACAGCTCAAACACTACATCAAGATATATAACAGGAACAACAGGAAATGACAGAACAACAGTTTTTGGTGAATTATCAACAGGAAATGGTATAAGATTCGGTGTTTACAGACCGGTAAATAACAGTTATGCATACAGTATTGAACCTGCAACAACAGTAGACACTCTCGGCGGTGTTCTTATGAGAATGAAATCAGGTGGAACTGAAAATAATTCAGATTGTTATCAGGTTGGTACACAAAAAGATACAGACACCGTAAATAACCCTGATAACTTCGGTATTGCATGGATTTACGGTGTGACAGTAGAAAGAGTTACTCTCGGAGTTACACAAACATCATTTGAGGATAGCTTTGCAGCATTTAATCCTGAAAATAACTTTACGGTAACATTTAATGAAAAGCTTGATACCGATACAGTAAATACAGGAAATATTGAGCTTTATGAGGGTGATAATCAGATTTCTTCCTATGAATATACAGTAAACATTGGTTCTGACGGAAAAACAGTAACAATAAATCCTGTAGCGGGAATAAAATACGGAACAACATATAAAATAAATATTTCAAATAATGTTGTTGCTTCTGATTCTCAGATTGCACCTATGTACAGTGACAGAACATACACAATTACAACTGTTGAATATGAGGATACAAATGCACCTGATATAACATGGTCAAGTCTTCCTGACGGTATTGAAAATGCAAGTCCTGATACTGCAAGTGTTTTATTAAGCACAAACGGAGTATATCTTGACAGTACAACAATAAATAAAGATAATATTAAGGTTTATGAAAACGGTACAGAGTACAGTGATTATACAGTTGAGCCAAGCGGATTGTATTCAGTTAAGGTTAATCTTGGAGAATTAAAGAAAGAAAGCGAATATAAGATAACTGTTACAGGACTTTTAAGCGGAGGTTCATCTGCACTTGAAATGACAGCTGATTTTGAAACAATATTCAAAACAAGACCTGATATCTATATTGATAATGTTGAATCAACAATCAGTGCAGACGGAACTAAATCGACTATTACTGCGGAGCTATATAACAAAACAGGAGAAAGTGTTAATTATCAGATTATCGGTGTTTTAAAGGATAATTCTGATAAAATAATAAGTGTAAACAGTGGAACTTCGGGAAGTGTTGCTGCAAACGGCGTAGCAGATGTATCGGTTGAAGCACTAAAAGATGCAAGTGCTGAAAACTTTGATTTATATATCTGGGACGGATTGGGAACAATGAAGCCATTAATTAAAAAGGCTGTTCTTGATTCGGTAAATGAAAGAACATACGGATATGATAATTACATTGATTCATCAAAACCGTTGAATGTAAGCTTTATAGGCGGTTCTATTACTCAGCAGTTACAGTACACAAATCCGTTAAAGACAAGTCTTAACGAATTCTTTAAAAAGGATAATGAAGAAAGAGCTATAAATTACAGCATTCAGGGTCTGGGCGGAACAAACTCAACTCTCGGTCTGTACAGACTTGAAAAGGATGTTATAAACTATAATCCTGATATAGTATTTATCGAATTTGCGGTAAATGATATTGATACAAGCTCAGAGGGCAGAACAAAGTCAATGGAGGGTATTATAAGGAAGCTCATGAAGCTTGACCATCAGCCTATGATTATATTGTTAGATGTACCGAATTCTACTTACAAAGGTGAAGAGGTAATTACTGATTGGGAACCTTTAATGACAGCATACGGAATTGGTTATGTTAACGTAATCGAGTATATCAAGGATAACGAAGCAACTGCTGAAAATCCGGACGGTTTATTTGTATGGCGTGAGGCAGATAAAGAAACATATCCGAACGCAAAAGCAATTACAAATATAGACGGTGTACATCCGACATCAACAGGCGGACAGATTTATGCTGATTATATGAGTGAGCAGCTTACCCAAAATGCTGAAAACTACTTCAAGAAAATGACGTATGTACAAACACCTGTATCAGGTTATGAATATAATAATCCAAGAATGGTATCATGGGAAGAAGCTGAGTTTGATGAAAACTGGACAGTTGCTTCAGAAATGTCATGGTCATTCTACAGAAAGCTTGCAAAAGCAAAATCAGCAGGTGCAATGCTTACCTACAAATTTACAGGTACTACAATAGGTCTTTTTGTACCGAAGAGCAAGACAGGAACAACAGCGACATATTCAATTGATGACGGAGCATATACAGGAACAGTTAGCTGTAATGCAAGCGTTTCAACCGATATGCCGATGATGTCTATGATGAAGACAGGTCTTTCTGAGGGAGAACATACAATTACAATTTCAGTTGACAATGCAGATGAAATAAACTTCAGATTTGGATATTTCATAGTTGATTAACGGTAAGTTATAGTTTATAAGGGCGGTTTTTTTCCGCCCTTTAAACTATCCTTGGTTGCAAAAAGTGTATAACAATACAGATTTTACAATTTTTTGGAGCGAAGGATAATAATCAGGAAAGGAAAATTAAAATGAAAAGATTTTTAAAACAAATTGCTTTAATACTCATGTTATCAAATTTTATCATACAGACACCGATTGTTTTTGCAGAGGAAGCAGGTGAAATTTATGAAATTCATGTGTCGGCTGACGGAAATGATTCAAATGAAGGAACACCTGAAAAACCTGTAAAAAGCTTTGAAAGAGCAAGAGATATTTACAGAGAACGACGTTCATCGGACAGTAGCTTTGAGGGTGAAATTCTTGTGCATGGGGG
>JAZOTP010000120.1:0-16990 GCA_045657705.1 Clostridia bacterium | reverse complement strand
ATAGATATAAATGATGCTACAACAGTTACAAAACATGTAGCTGGTACAGTGACACTTACTGATACTTTATTATTGGCGGCAGACGTTGATGGTGTTAAAGGTGTAGATATAAATGATGCTACGACAATTACTAAATACGTTGCTGGTACAGTAACAGAATTCACACCTGCTCCAGCAGAGTAATATTTAAAATAAAAATTATGGAGGAATAAAGATGAAAAAGTTAATTTCTTTAATTTCAGCTTTTGCTATGATGGCAACTATGGCTGTTAGTGTAAATGCTGCAACTGAACCAACTTTATCTTTAGAAGTTTCATCTACAGGTTTAAAAGCTGGTGATGTTGTTACAGTTGTATGTAAATATGATGGTTATGATGTAACACCTTATGATGATAATGAAGGTGCCGGACAAAAAGCTACAGGCGCTCAAATCAGAATAAATATTCCTGGCGGTATTGGTAGTGCTACTCAGGGTGAACAATTTTTACGCCCTGGTGTAACAAATGCCGCTGGTTTTTCAACCGGTGCACCTCAGTGGAACTGGGACATAACAAATAATCAGCTTACTCTCGCATCATCAGGTATTGATGATTCAATGTCATCAAATGGTACTGCATTTACCATAACAATGAAACTAAATAAAGATGTAACTGAAGATTTAGTATTTAATTTTGCATCAGATTATGATCAAAAGATTGTTTATGACACATATGTAGATTGGGCAATTTCTGAAACTGTTAACAAAAAAGTTACTAATCTTGTATCAGCAACATTAAAAGCTCCTGTTGTTGAAGATGAAACATTACCACAAATTACAGAAGCAGCTATGCCAGAAGCATATGCTAAGTATGGTGCTAAATACTACTTCAAGGGTGAAGCTATTTCATTAACAGGTAAGACAGGTAATGAATACTTATACGTTACAAAAGATGGTGATACAGCTGGTACACAGCAGTCTGTAAACACAATCGGTAGTATGTTAGGTATTATCGGTGCTGACTTAACAGGTAGCGTTACTCCTGTTGCAATAACAGATGATGCTGATGCTGCATTCGCATTTGAGATTAAATAAGAAAGGTGGAGTAATAATTATGAAAATTTATGAAAAGCCAATGGCAAAAATCGAAAACATTAATGTAGAAGATGTTATCACATCAAGCGCTATTTATACTGGTGACAGTGCAATGGCAAAAGAATTCGGTGTTACAGATTCTTCAAGTAACGTTATCGTATTTGAGTGGTAAGATTTAATTCTACTATTAAAGAGAGGCGAATGCCTCTCTTTTTTTTAATTCAAAAAAAGGACAGCAGTGCAAAAAATTTAACTTGCTATCCTTTGATTTTATTTATTTTACTTTCTGTCTCTTATTGCCTTTAAAACTGTTTTATACAATTGCTCCAAAGCATCAGGCTTTGCAAGTGTATGTGCATTTTCACCCATTTTTTTAAGTGTATTTTTATCAGAAGTAAGGCTATTTATTTTATCATAAAGTACCTGTGGCGTTAATTCATTTTCACATATTACAGCCGCCGCACCGTGAGCTTCAAACTCCCGGGCATTCTGTTCCTGATGATTTCTCACCACATTCGGAGAAGGTATCAGTATGGATGCTTTTTTTAGTATTGCAATTTCACTTAATGTAATTGCACCTGAACGGGAAACCACAAGATCGGCCGCAGCCATAGCCGTATGCATATTGTTTATATATGGAACAACCTTAATATCATTTCCTAAATTAACATCCTTTAACGTATCCATAACAGCTTCGTAATTTCTCTCACCTGTTCCGAAAAGCACCGAAACCTTATTATCCTTTGCAAGCTTTGGAATAATTTTAGCTACATTCTCATTGATTTTTGCCGCTCCGAGACTTCCTCCAAAAATTAAAACAAACGGCTTATCCGATAAACCAAGCTCCGCTCTTGCCGATTCACGGTTAGCTTTTATAAGCTCTTCTCTTACCGGATTTCCTGTAATCACACATTTTTCCGAATGCCTTATATGATTAACTGTTTCAGGAAAGCTTACCGCAACATAATCAACATAGCTTTGAGAGCCTTTAACTGTAAGCCCGGGATAAACATTCTGTTCATGAATAATAGACGGAATATTCATCTTATGTGCTGCCATAGCAACAGGACCGCTTACATATCCACCCGTACAAACCACTGCATCAGGCTTAAATTCCTTTATAATATTACGGCATTTTTTCTTTGAGTCTGAAAGCTTTTTCAATACCTTAATGTTTTTTAACATATTTCTTCGGTCAAAGCCCTGAATGTCAATATATTCAATATCAAATCCTGCACCGGGTACGAGCTTCGTCTCAAGTCCCCTCTTTGTTCCTATAAATAAAGCCTCAAAATCAGGGTCTTTTTCTTTAATGTAATTGGCAATGGATATAGCCGGATTAATGTGTCCGCCTGTACCGCCGCCGGCAAAAATAATTTTCATATATAAATTCCCTTCCGTTCTGAATCAGTCATTCTTCTTTTTATGCCTTGATATATTCAGCACAACTCCCATTTCTATCAACAATACCACCAATGCCGTACCGCCGTAGCTGAAAAACGGCAATGTTATACCCGTGTTCGGGAAAATACCGCTTACAACACATATATTAAATAAGGTTTGTATTGCAATATGAGCCATAATTCCCACAACTGTAAGTGTTGAAAAAGTATCGGGAGCATGAATTGCAATCATAATACCTCTGAAAATCAATGCACAAAAAAGAAGTATAACTATTATCGCACCCAATAGTCCAAGTTCTTCACAGATAATTGCAAATATAAAGTCATTATACGGTTCGGGTAAAAATGATGTTTTCTGTACACTCTGACCTAACCCTTGACCAAAAAGTCCTCCCGAAGCTATTGCATAAAGTCCCTGACAAGTCTGATACCCTGTTCCCATTTTATCAAGAAACGGATTAAACATTGAAATAATACGTTTACTTCTTACAGGGTCGTTAAGAACATAGAAAAGTCCTGCCGGCACTGCTACTGCCGCACCTCCGATAAAGTATCTCCACTTAACTCCTCCGGCAAGCATAACAACAAAGGCAATACCGCATATTACTACTGCTCCACTTAAATGTGTTTCAAGCATCATCAGCAATGCAGTGATTCCAACCCATATAAAAAGCATTACTGTTCCCTTGACAGTTTCAGGACTGTATGCCTTTTGCTGAATAATTTTTGCCATAAACATTGCAATTATTGGTTTCATGAACTCGGATGGCTGAATACCTCCACCGGGGAAAGGCAGCCATCTCCTTGAACCGTTACGCATAATACCGACACCCGGTATCAGGACAAATGCAAGTGCAATAAGGCATATAATCATAAAAATTCCGACATAACCCTCATATTTTTTATAATCAATTCTCGACACAAAAAGCATCATAAAAAATCCTGCAACCGCAAAAGCAAGCTGTTTTTTTACAAAATGAAAGGAATCTCCGAAAAGTCTTAAAGCTCTCGGTGATGAAGCACTGAAAACCATTACCAGACCAAAGCACACAATTACTATAACCAGTGTTAAAAAAGTAAAATCCATATCCGCTAATTTATTTACTGTTCTTCTCACCTGTTGCTTTTTTGCAGCGGTTGATTGTGTCCTGTTTATACCTTGTGTCCTTTCACCGCTCGTACGGTTTCGTTGTGGAGAGCTATGAGCATTTTGGTTTTGTCGTTTTCTTCCATCTGATATATTCTTTACCATGTCAACTCCTCACTTCTTAAACCAATCCTGCAAGGGGATTCAATGAAATAAACGCAATAACACACAATACAACTGTTACTGCCGTAAATACACAAACAATCTTCACTTCTTTCCAGCCGCACATCTCAAAATGATGATGAATTGGTGACATTTTAAATATTCTCTTGCCCGTAAGCTTAAAGGATGCTACCTGTAAGATAACCGAAAGAGTTTCAAAAAGATACACAAATCCGACAATCACAAGTATTAAAGGCATCTGTAATCCTACCGCCATAACAGAAATTGCACCTCCGAGAAAAAGTGAACCGGTATCACCCATAAACACTTTAGCAGGATATTTATTGAAGAATAAAAATCCAATGCAACCACCCATTACTGATAATGCAAATAACGCAGTCGGACTGTCGGCAAATATAATTCCGGTTAATCCAAAGAATAATGTTACAACAATTGTGATTGAGGTTGCCAGACCGTCAAGACCGTCGGTTAAATTAACCGCATTTACTGTACCCGTTACTACAAATAAAATAAAAACAATGTACAGCCACCATGGCATAGACAATGTTTTACTCACAAAAGGAATAACAATCTCCGATGTAAGATTTCCGGTAAATTTTAAGACAAAAATATAAATAACAGCCAACAGTGCCTGTAAAATGAACTTTTGTGAGGCAGTAAGTCCCAGATTTCTTTTCTTTACAACCTTTACATAATCGTCAATAAATCCTATTGCACCAAATCCCAGACTTACTAAAAGCATAGTCACAAGCTTCACATCAAAATCAACAAGTATTGCTATTATTCCGCTCACTGCAATTCCTGCAATAAACATAATTCCGCCCATTGTTGGAGTTCCCGATTTGTTTTTATGCCATGTAGGTCCATCCTCTAAAATCTGCTGACCAAACTTTAACCGATGAAGCCACGGAATCAGGACAGGACCGATAACAAGCGTAACCAATAACGAAATCGCCAACGGAATCAAATATGTATAATTAAAATTTCCTGTCAAAAGTGTTGTAATCTTACTCATTATAATTTTTTCTCCTTAATTTCTTCCACTATCAATTCAAAATGCATTCCCCTTGATGCTTTCACCAATACGCTGTCACCCTGTTCAATATAATTCATTACTGCCTTTTTCGCAGTTTCTGTATTATCAAAATGGATTACATCCTCATAAGAGAATCCTGATTCCTTTGCACCCAACGCAATATACTGTGCATTTTGTCCGACTGCAATTAAAAAATCAATTCCGTTGTCATACACCCACTTACCGATTTTATAGTGGGCGTCCTTTGCATATTCGCCCATTTCAAGAATATCCCCCAAAATTGCAACACGTCTTGTTTTCTGTGTTGAAAGTACCTTTAAAGCCGCATTTACCGAATCGGGAGAAGAATTGTAGCAGTCATTTATTATTGTTATATCTCTTGCTTTTTCTATTGACATTCTCATTTTTGTCAATGCAAAATTTTCAATTCCTTCAACAATTCTCTTTGGAGCGATATTGTAATGCACTCCGCAGATAATTGCGGCAAGAGCGTTATATACATTATGAACTCCCGGAGTTTTTATATGAATTTCATACTCAGCACCGTATATTTTTGTTTTAAATTTAGTTCCGTCAATCCCAAGATTTTCAATATCATATGCAAGATAATCACAATCGGGATTTTCAATACCGTAAGTTAAAACCTTAAACTTTTTGAAATTTTTAGCCTCAGTCAAAAATTTATCGTCTCCATTTACAACAAGCAGACTGTCTTTATCAAAATAATTAACTATTTCAGTTTTTGCCTTATATATTCCCTCTTGTGATGCGAGATTTTCAATATGCGACATACCTATATTGGTTATTACCGCAACCTCAGGTCGAACAATTTCTGCAAGATAATCAATTTCGCCGAATGCAGACATTCCCATCTCAAACACCGCTGCTTCATGTGACGGTGTTAATCTCATTGCTGTCAGCGGTAAGCCTATCTCATTATTGTAGTTACCCTCTGTTTTTAATGTGTTATACTGCGTTGACATAACGGAGTATAACATATCCTTGGTCGTTGTTTTTCCTACACTTCCCGTTACTGCAACAGTTTTCAGTCTGAATTTTTCTTTATAGAATTTTGCAATTCTGCCAAGGGCATAGGCTGTATCTCGGACCAAAACAATTCCCCTACCCTCAACAGGCTGTATTTGTCTTTGTGTAATAACCGCGGCCGCTCCGCCTTCAAATGCCTTATCAATAAAATCATGTCCGTCAGAGCGTTCACCCTTGAGCGGAACAAATAAAGTACATTCATTCACATTTCTTGAATCTATAGATATATCAGAAACAGTAATGTTTTCATCTGTGCCTATTATTTTACCGTTTGTAGCTTGTGCAATTTCTTTCAAAGTCAGTCTGTGCATTTAATCAAAATCCTTTCAGTCAGTCTTATGAGCTATTTTTAAAACAGCTTCTCTTTCATTAAAATGAAACTTCTTATCACCTTTTATTATATAATCCTCATGCCCCTTACCGCATAAAAGGATTGTATCTCCTGCATTTGCTATATTCATAGCATATTCGATTGCCTCAAATCTGTCGGGAACAACCGCATAATTGTTTGTTATTTTATATATACCCGACTCAATATCTCTTATAATATCAACAGGATTTTCAAATCTCGGATTATCGGAGGTTATAACGGTAAAATCGGAAAGTTCACCTGATATTTTCCCCATAACAGCCCTTTTTTTATGGTCACGGTTACCACCACAGCCAAAAAGAGTAATAACTCTTCCTTTTGTAAATTCTTTTGCGGTTTTTATAATATTTTCCAGCCCGTCGGGAGTATGAGCATAATCAATAATTACAGAAAAATCAGTACCGCACTCCACTCTTTCTGCCCTTCCACAAACTCCGTTTGTTGCTTTTAAGGCTTTGAAAATAATATCCTCATCAACACCGTAAAGTCTGCATACGGTATATGCACACAAAGCGTTATAAACCGAAAATCTTCCCGGAATATTTATATACACATCACTTTTCTTCCCGTTATCAATAAGTGTGAAATGTGTACCCGATGAACTGCAGTGTAGATTCTGAGCCGTAACATCAGCATCAGTAAATCCGTATGAAACCGACTTATTGCAAAATTTCTCATATATCCTTTTACCATAATTGTCATCAGTGTTTATAACACATTGATTGGAAATCTCAAAAAGCTTTTCCTTTGCCTTAAAATACTCCTCCATATTCCTATGAAAATCCAGATGATCCGAAGTAAGATTTGTAAATGCACCGATGTCATAGCTCATATTCCACACACGCTCTAACATAAGCGCATGAGATGATACCTCCATTACCGAGCTTTTCGCTCCCAAATCATACATATTTTTTAAAATCTTATACATTTCACAAGCTTCCGGAGTGGTTGAAGTAGTAAAGCTTTCATCTGTCTGATGAATATTATAAAAGCAACCGTTTGTACCTATTAATCCGACATTTTCTTTGTCAAGTGTCAGTATATCTCTTATCAGATGAGTTACAGTGGTCTTGCCGTTAGTTCCCGTAACCCCTATCATAGTCATTTTTTCATCCGGCTTCTGATATATTTCTTTTGCCAGCTCAGCCATTTTTTTTCGCGGATTGCTGCAAAGGAGTACGGGAATATCAACATTTATGTTGCTGTCGGCAAGAATTGCCGCCGCTCCCTGAGATTGAGCAACAGAAGCATATCTGTAGCCGCTGTCCCTCTCACCCTTTAAGCATACAAAAATATAACCGGGTTTTATCATTCGTGAATCACAGGTAATACCTCTTATCACACAGTCAGGCTGTGTCCATTGAGTACCAAATAATTCACTTGCTAAAATAACTATCAACACCTTCCATAAATTTATATATATTAGTCTGATGATGCGTGTCTGAATTCTACACTGATTACAGTTGCCGGCTGAACCCTTTCTCCCGGAGCAATATTCTGCTTAACAGCATATGCACCGGAGGTTGAATTAAGACCTGCTCCAACAGCCTCAAAATTAAGACCGTAATCTTCAAGCTCACGCCTTACAGCCGCATATGACATTCCCGAAATATCAGGAACGGTAATCAGCTTTTCTTCATCTATTTCTTCTGTATATATAATAACCGTTGATTCAAGCATTACACTCGAACCCGGTTTTGGAAGCTGGTCAACAACCGTTTCTGCCTCACTATTTCCCGACACTCTTACTTTAAAGCCTGAATTGGTAAGTGCTTCTTTTGCGGCTTCTACCGATAAGCCTCTTATTTCAGGAACATTCTTTGTAACGGTGCGTGCTTCTTCTTCTGTATACTGTCTTTCAACACCCATATATTCAAGAGTGTCCTCAATAACATCACCAACAACAGGTGCACATATTGTACCGCCGTAACGTACTGCACACTGCGGCTCATCCATAATAATCAGACATATAATCTCAGGGTCATCAGCAGGAGCAAATCCGACAAATGATGCAATACGTTTATCGTTATTACGTCCCTTTTCTGAGGTTCCTGTTTTTCCGCCTATTCTGTATCCTTTGATATATGCATTCTTACCTGAGCCTGTGGGACTTGAAACAACAGTTTCAAGAACCTCTCTCATTTTTTGTGAGGTTTCCTCAGATATAACCTTATTTCTGATTTCAGGCTGATAAGACTTTACAATACCGCTTTCATTTCTGATCTCCTTAACAATCATAGGCTTCAAAAGATTTCCGCCATTTATTACAGCTGAAATTGCACATATATGCTGAATTGGAGTGATTGAAAATCCCTGTCCGAATGCACTTGTTGCAATATCGGTTTCTGAAAGAGTGTCTTTCTGATAATATATACTTCCCGATTCACCGTTAAGCTCAATTCCTGTTTTTTCAGTATAACCGAAAGCCTTGAAATATTCCATAAACTTTTGCGAACCTATTCTTAAGCCCAAATCCATGAATACCGGGTTACATGAGTTCTGAACACCCTGTATAAAATTCTGAGAACCGTGTCCGCCGTCACGCTTGTGACATCTTATCATTCTGTCTGCAACCTGTTTATATCCGGGGCAGTAGAATGTCGAATTGTCATTTACAAGATTTTCTTCAAGTGCAACTGCTGCCGTTACAACCTTAAAGGTTGAACCCGGCTCATATGTATCGGAAATTGCCTTATTTCTCCACATTTTCTGCATTATCAGATTAACAGCCTTATCCTGAATATCCTTATTTTCCGAATCATATCCGGAAAGATTTTCATTCTCATCAAGATTAACCGCAAGATTTACAAACTTTGAAATGTCATTGTATGCATTTACATCAAAGTCAGGTTTTGTTGCCATGGCATATATCTCACCCGTTTTAGGGTTCATAACAATACCCGCAGCCCCCTCCTTTAATGAATATTCTGTTACTGCTTCCTCTAAGCTTTTTTCAAGAAAATGCTGAATTGTTTCGTCTATTGTAAGAACAATATCTGCACCCTTTTGTGAATCGGTCATATCCTCATACTGAAAATCCATATATGTACCCGATGCCGAACGTGCACTTATAATACTTCCGGGTTTTCCCGAAAGCTCATCATCAAACATCAACTCTATTCCCAGTCTTCCGTCATTGTCATAACCGGTAAATCCAATAATGTGCGGTGCTATACCGTAAGAATAGTATCTTTTTGAATCAGCCTCAAAGGTAATACCTTTAAAAAATTTGCTTGTTTCCTCATCGACCTTTGAATCCTTTAATTCGTTTATTGCCGCAGTTTCCTCAACACTTAATCTTTTTTTCAAAAGCTGATACTGTGTTGAGCTTTTTGTAAGTCTTTCATATAAATAATCATACTCAAGATTAACAATAGGTGCCAAGCGTGTTGCAACAATTTCAGCTGCCTTATCCTTTGCAATCTGCTGAGGATTACAGATAAGCGAATTTACACTTGCACTCTCTGCAAGTGCCTTGCCGTTTCTGTCATATATAGTACCCCTCATAGCGTTGACCTTAGATGCTTGTGTCTGCTGGTCAATTACCGCCTCGGTATATTCTTCACTTTTAAAAATCTGCAAATATCCTATTCGCAGTAAGGTTAAAGAAAGCAGTACTATTACAAATATAGTATATACCATTGCTCTCTTTTTTGCCTTTCCCAAATGTACAGACATATTTAAATTCCTTTCCTTATTCTTCAATATATTACATTATTTTACAAATTGTCATAATTACATAAAAGCCAAAGACAATATTTCAGAAGTGATGTTCTGATGTCTTTGGCTGCTCTATTCTATATTTCCTATCGCAGTCATAATTTAACAGGATAACAATCCTTTAAAATACCGCTGATAAATTCTATTTACTTCTTATAGTAAATATTCCAATAATATTGCGCTTAAAGCTTTTTGCTGCTTTGTTAACCTTATTCTTAACTCCTTCAACCTCTCCCGCCGTAACCTCTGTTACATCCTCACGGTTTACACTTACATACTCAATCTGATAACGTTCAGGTCTTTGCATATTAAGCTTTGTTGTTGCAATTTGTTCTACAGTTGCAAGGTCAATACTCTGTTCAAGCTCAAAGGCTCTCTGACTTGTATAAGTCCTTAAATCTGTAAGCTCCTGTTGTTTAGCCTTGATTTCCTGACCTGTTTCGTAAAGAACAACATTTTTGGATATCATATAGTAAGCCGCTGCCGATAAAATAAGTACAAAAACAATAGGCTTGAAATTTCGTATTGATTTTTTCTTTTGTGGCGCTTTTCGCACTACTTTGTCAATTTTTTCTTCTTCCTCTTCCCAATTCTTATAGGCAAGATTTGAATAACCCATCCCCGAGCGACTTCCTTTCTTATAATTTTTCTGCAACTCTTAATTTTGCACTTTTCGACCTTGAATTCATGTTTTCCTCTTCTTCAGACGGAAGAACAGGCTTTTTGGTTATTACTTTGACAACGGGCTGATTATTGCAGACACAAACCGGGAAACTTTTCGGGCAGGTACAGCCCGTTGCCAATCTTGTAAACGCTTTTTTTATTATTCTGTCCTCCAGGGAATGAAAGGTAATAACTGAAATCCTTCCCCCCGGATTTAATATACTTACTATATCACGAATTGTATCATCTAATATTCCAAGCTCGTTATTTACCTCAATTCTTATTGCCTGAAAAACTCTTTTTGCCGGGTGAGAACCCTGCTGTCTGGCTTTTTGAGGTATAGCGGCTTTTATAATTTCCACAAGCTCAAATGTTGTTTCAATCGGCTTGTCCTTTCTTTTATCAATAATAAACTGTGCAATTCTTGATGACCATTTCTCTTCGCCGTACTCATAAAAAATACGAGTTAAGTCCTCTGCACTGTAACTGTTTACAATGTCATATGCACAAAAGTCTTTATCCTTATTCATTCTCATATCAAGTCTTGCATCATGCATATACGAAAATCCGCGTTCTGCGTTATCAAGCTGATACGATGATACTCCCAAATCCAGAACCGCTCCGTCAATTCCGTCTATACCAAGATTTTGTAAGATATGCTTTACATTGGAAAAGTTATCATTAACAAATGTTACTCTGTCCTGATATTCGGCTAACCTCTTTTTTGCAGCGGCAATTGCTTCTTTGTCCTGATCGATTCCGATAAGCTTAATGTCCTTACCTCTTGACAGCATTCCAAGACTGTGTCCGCCACCGCCGAGTGTTCCGTCAACATAAACTCCGCCATCACATAAATTCAGGCTGTCTATTGTTTCATCAAAAAGTACCGATATATGTTTAAATTCCATCAGAACCTCACACTATATGAACAGCTGATAATTTTTGATACCTTCAATAATAATATCAGCGTCGTCCTCTTCTTCAGACATCTGCTTCCAAAGGTCTGCATCCCAGATTTCAATCTTACTGTTTGCGCCGACAAGAACAATGTCCTTTTTTAAACCCGCAGCGTCAATAAGTAATTCATTCAAGGGAATACGTCCCTGCTTGTCCAGTTCACATTCCAAAGCCTTTGAAAAAAGCTTTCTTATAAATTTAGCTGCATTTACATCAATTCCCGAGGGAAGCTCATGCACTTTTTGAGAAATATTCATCCATTCTTCTTCTGTGTAAAGATTAAGACACTTTTCAAGCGGTGCCTTTGTAATGTAAACGGTGCCGGATAGCTTTTCTCTGATTTTAGCGGGCAGAATAAAGCGACCGCGTTCGTCGAGCTGACGGGCATATTCGCCAACGAAAAAAACCATCCTGTTCACCGCCTTTCAAATAAATCTTTTGGAGTTGGACTGTATCGGATTAAGGGCAATTTTGTAATTTTTTCTCCCAAACTCACCCATTTCAACCCTTTCACTCCCTATTATACACTAATCATTCCAAATTTGCAAGTAATTTATAAAAAAAATTAAAAATATTTTAAGAAAAATTACAAATATTACTATACATCTTTTTATATTAAAAGTTTGTAACAATTCATTTTCCATATCAATACAAGATAATGTGTTTTTTACCTTAAAAAAGTGTTTTTTATACCATATTTTGATTGATTAAAAAAATAATAAAATGAAAATACTAATAATAATTAATGAAAAAACAGCTTGAATATCTAAAAAATACAGTCTTTCCAGGCAAAACCGAACAAAAGTTTTGTTTATTTTTCCTAATAAATATCTTGTTTTTTCATTAATTGAAATTTTTGTGAAAGCAGAGTGTAAAATGAGTAAAAAAACAAAAAAATTCTCCCAAACGCTCCCCGAGATTGATTTTCTTACTGCGGCAAGTACAACCGATTGTACAGGTTTAATTCCAAGTGCTCCCCAAAATGATGCAGAGCTTGATTCTTATATGAATATAATGAAGTTTTCTCCAACCGATATTAACACAAGCAGAAAGAAATAAAAAAAGCAGAAGCTGTTGCACAGTTTTGAGCAACAGCTTCTGCTTTTTTATTATTAATAATTACTCAGACAGGAAACAGAATACATCTACTGCTTCTCCGTCAACAACTAAAGCGAATGCAAAGTTTATACCTGTAACATCACTTTCATTTAGAATTTCCTTCCAAAGTACTATATCTCCATCTATAGTGTTTATGCTCGCAATACCTGATTTACGAATATCTGATATTATGCCAGAAGTTAATGCTAATTTCTTATTTGTGACAGAATAATCATATACATAAACATTTGTATCATCTGTGATATCCATTTCAAGACAACCGTTATCATATGTTTCGTCATTTGTTATATCTGTTTCCCAGTAAGCAATTCTACCAATTGAAAACCAATTATCCCCTTCGTCCATCACAGGTCCGTATACTAACTGGATAGCTTCTGAAGGAGCGTCCCATGCTGTTGAGAAGTCGTCTGATGCATCATTCTTTGAAGGATAGTTAACGTATGCAGTATCTAATGAATTTGTACCGTTAACCAATGATTTTTCAACTAACTCTTTGTATGTTGGAATACCGTCAAATGAGAAGATTACATCAACCTGATCAATATATCCATTACGTCCTGTATGGAAGAAAATCACATCGCCTTTTTGCAAATCTATATCTGAATAGAACTCGTCAGCCGATATAGATAATGTTGTTTCTTCTCCCTTATAAAATGCTGGAACATTGTAGATTGTATTATCATTTTCATCAATTTCTACAGAGTAATTACCTGTAACTACAGCAAATCTTGTCTTTGAATTATAGATGTTTTCTCCCTTTGTAACAACAACTATCGGATATGTACCGTCAGAAAGCTTTTCTCCGTATGCAAACGCTTCGTATACCATTCCATCCGACAACATGGAAGTATCACCTGAATACAGATAATCTACACGATCTGTTCCAACATATTCAATAGCATCAACTATAATGGTATCTTTACCGACTTTTACATTCCCCATCGAGCCAGCAGCTTCATTATATGGAGCATATACATACACTCCTGCTTCCCCATCAAAGCTATCCACACTGTCAGCAGCAATTTCTAAAAACTCAATTTCAACAATTCTACCGGTTGTTGCCGAAATCTTATAATTTATAACTCTTTCACTGACAAAAGTTTTCAAATCATAAGTATTGCCATTATTATAAACTTTATTCAACACTGCCGATTCAGCATCATCTCCATGAAGTTTTTCCCCGTCAATCAAAACTGAACCCTTGATGTAATCGAAATCAAGTATTAACTGTTCTCCGTTTTTATCATAAAGAGTTGCCGCAAAGGCTTCATTTGCATTACTCCAGATAAATTTATCAATGATTGCATATCCGCCGTCAACAATGACCTCTTCTTCCGGCACAACCACAGTTTCATCATATACTCCCATTGTAATTATGACAACAGGATATGAACCGTCTTCATAAGCAGTTCCAAATGCATACGAAGCATATTTATTTTTATCTACTAATGCATCTGTTCCGTAAACACCTATGCTGTCAACCCCACTGTAACCGTTATCAACATATTCAACAGCATCCAGTATTTTAGTGTTTTCACCTATAACAACGTTTCCAATTGTTCCTGCCGATTTATCATATGAATCTAAAACTCCATTATTTTCTGATTTTGCACCAACTGCTACAAAGTCAAGACGAATCAATTTGCCCGTTGCTGAAGATACTTTGTATTTTACAACTCTGTTTGCAATGTCAGTCTTTCCATCTGCAGCACTACCATTTACATATACCTGTTCAAAAATTGCTTCTTCAACATTACCCGAAATAGTTTCATTACCTACTGTAACAGAATCAAGCTTGTCAGAATCCACATAAATATCTAATGCTTCTCCGTCGGCAGTAAATAAACAAGCCTTGTATGCTTCTTCAGATGAAGAATATACAAATCTGTCAATTACAGCATACTTGCTTGTATCAATATACTTCATTTCTCCCTCTGTCATGAGCATAACAGGGAATGAGCCGTCAGAAAGTTCTTCTCCATATGCATATAAAGTATATTTGTTATTTTCAATCAAATTATTCTTATTCCATAAGAACGCATAATATATTTCATCTGTTACATCTAAAATCTTAGTATCATCACTAACAGCAATATTTCCTATATAACCGTCCTTATATACAGCATCTGCATTATCCTGTATATTCAAAAATTCAACACCAATAATCTCTTCTGAAGTTGATATTGTATATCTTATTACTCTCTCAGTAATATTGGTTAATCCTTCAGTATCATCTGTACCGTTAACATAAACTGCCTCAAGTAATTTGGATATTTTATCATCAGAATCAGAATAATCAACCCCGTTAATTATCAAAGAATCAAAATATATATTATCATCCTCATCAACATATGAATAAGCATATTGCCAGGATTCCTCGATGTCATAAATCTCATATTCATACTCATACCCATGAGAATCTGAATAAATATTTTCTATTATTGCATATCCTGATGATGCAATTGTGTTTGTCGTTCCACTTGCAACAATTACTAATGGATATGTGCCGTCAGAATATTTTTCTCCGTAAGCATATGCCTCATATGGTACATCATCACGTAAAATATTACTCGAACCAACACTAAGTTCCGCTACCTTGTCACTTTTAATATATTTAACAGCGTCAACAATCTTTGTATCATGGTTCATCTTAACCGAACCAATAGAATTGGTTCTTTCTCTGTATGTATTACATATTAATTCACCATCAAGAATACCACTAATTGAATCAGAAATTGCTCGTAAAAATTCAATCTGCGTAATTTTGCCTGTTGAAGATGAAACTTTATACCTAATAACTCTTTCAGCTACAGGTCGTCTCCCATTACAAGAACCACCATTTTCATAAACTTTATTTAGTATCTCATCTACAATATTTGATGTTACAATCATACCATCAATGATTAAGTTATTTGATTTTCCTTCATCAAAATAATATGTCTCTATATTTCCTTCTGATGTATATAATGATGCTTTATATGCCTCTTCAGATGAAAAATATACAAATTTGTCAATAACAGCATACTTTGCGGCAGGAACCACAAGGTCATAACCATAAACATTTCCGAAATAATCAAGATAAAGCTTATAGCTGTCAGTAATATAAAATTCATCCGGTTTGCTGACTGTATATTCAACTCCGCCTAGAGTAATAACATTTCCGTCTTTCTTTGTCAACTTACCTTCTGCAGTTTTTCTTGACACATAAATCTCATAAAATTCAGAATTGTTAAATGCTTCTCTTGAAGTTACTCCTACACAAACACCAAATTTTATCGAAAGAATATCTCCCTCTTTTAAATCTCCTATTCCAATTTCTTTACCATCAAGATATATTGAATAATTCACTTCTTCACTGTCAAGAGTCATTGATGAAGCACCTACTGTACTGTCTTTAAATATTACTTTACCTGTTGAAGTTGATACTGTGTCAACCTGAGCTGTTGCATAGTAATCAACATAGATAGCATCATAGTATCCGTCTGTCTTATATGTATCAACTAATTTAATGTTTCCAACATCATTGCAGATTACATAATTGAATATATTTGCTCTTGTACCTTCCACAGCAAAACCGTTTACATACAAAGCAACATCTAATTCATTGTTTTTATCTGTCGGTAAGAAATATTTTGTTGATTTTGCAGATGTTTCAGTTTCAAAGAATCTTAAGTAATCCTGTTTAAATAAATAATAATCTTCAACTTCAGTTGTATCAAGTAAGCCAACATCAAATTCAACTGTCCTGTTATTACTTGACGGAGTAAATTTAGTTAATACATAATCACCATTTTCTTCTACCTTTATAATAGCTGAAGCGTAGACGCCTATGCAATCAGCAGCACCTGTATTTCCTACATATACAGGTGATACTGTTCTGTATAATAATTCAGAATCATTAGGATTATTGACTACCTTAGAATAATTAAATTCTTCCTCTTCATATCTTTTGGACTTAGCAATTGCAAATGCAATTTGATTGGCTTCAAGTCCTGCATCGGTTTTAAACGTATCCATTACATAACCTTCAACAGCATACGAATTGTAGTTCTCTGTTAATAATGTGGTATAGTAATTATTGTTTGTACCGTCCATGATTTCAACACCCGATGTAATATTACCGTTTGAGTCGGTTTGTGTACCGGAAGGTTTGGCAATAGGTACGTTCAAAGCATTACAGATAATCTGTGCTGCTGTTGCTCTTGTTATATTTCCGTCAAGTCCTGCATCAACTCTGTCAAAGAAGCCGTTATCCGAGGCAACACTGAGGTAGCCCACAGGCCAGCCACCGTTCATTTTTGCAAAAACATCCTGTCCGATTGCACAAACCATC
>JAZOTP010000119.1:0-5012 GCA_045657705.1 Clostridia bacterium | reverse complement strand
ATACACTTCCCCGACACCTTTGATGATTTTTTTATTGCACGAAAAAGACTTGTTTTTGAAGAACTTTTATTTTTACAGCTTGCTCTCTTTTATAAAAAAGAATCGGTTGATGAAATAAAACGAGAGCCATTTGCAAATATTAACTATATAAATGATTTTATTAAACTTCTTCCGTTTGAAATGACCGACGCACAAAAAAGAACAGTTAACGAAATCCTTGAAGATTTAAGAAAGGACACTCCAATGAACAGACTTATTCAGGGGGATGTAGGTTCGGGAAAAACTGCAGTTGCGGCAGCTGTTATGTATACAACGGTTAAAAACGGTTATCAGTCTGCAATTATGGCACCGACAGAAATACTTGCCACACAGCATTTTGAAACCTTTTTTGAATTTTTTAAAGATACAGATGTTAATATCTGTCTTTTGACAGGAAGCACAAAAAAGAAAAAGGATTTATACGAAAAAATAAAAGCCGGCGAATATGATATTATTATAGGTACTCACGCAATTATTCAGGAAAACGTTGAATATAAAAATCTCGGACTTGTTATAACAGACGAACAGCACCGCTTTGGCGTTACACAAAGAGCAAGGCTTACAAACAAGGGTGATGGTGTTAATACACTTATTATGACTGCAACTCCCATTCCGAGAACTCTTGCATTTATCCTGTATGGCGACCTTGATATTTCAATCATTGATGAGCTTCCGCCCGGCAGAAAACCGGTTGAAACCTTTGCTGTCGGAGAGGATATGCGGGATAGAATATACGCATTTTTAGATAAGCATATAAAACAGGGTATTCAAGGATATGTAATATGCCCGCTTATTGAGGAAACTCAAAAAAGCGATCTTGAAAACGCCTGTTCGTTACAGCAAAAGCTTCAGAATAAATTTCCTAATTACAGTATCGGTCTTATTCATGGTAAGATGAAGCCATCTGAAAAGGATATTATAATGAATAAATTTGCATCGGGTAAAATAAATGTACTGGTATCAACAACCGTTATTGAAGTCGGTGTGAATGTTCCCAATTCAAACATTATGATTATAGAAAATGCCGAACGATTCGGGCTTTCACAGCTTCATCAGTTAAGAGGCAGAGTCGGAAGAGGAAATAATCAGGCATACTGTATTCTTTTTGCGCATGGCAGTAATGAGGTTATTAAAAAAAGAATGGAAATAATGTGTAAAACAAATGACGGATTTAAAATATCTGAAGAGGATTTGAAGCTAAGAGGTCCGGGGGATTTCTTCGGGACACGTCAGCATGGGCTTCCGGAATTAAAAATTGCCAATTTGTTTTCAGACACAAAAATTTTGAAACAGGCACAAGCCTGTGCAAATACAATTATCAAAAGTGATAAAAATCTTGATAAACCTGAACATTGCGGTATAAAGCAAAAAATAAAAGAAATGTTCAGGGAAGAAATAATAATGAATTAGCATAAACTATTGACCTTAACATATTTTAATAGTATAATACCATTTATAACATAATGCGTCTTATCAGCCCACGGTAAGCGTACAGACATTATAATTTTGTGGGCAGAAAGGCACGAAAACATATGAGAAAAACAAAAATAGTATGTACAATAGGGCCATCGAGCAGTGATGAGGCTACCTTTACTTCAATGTGTAAGGCAGGGCTTAACGTTGCAAGACTTAATTTTTCACATGGCACACATGAAGAGCATCAGGAAAAAATAGACATGATAAAAAAAGTGCGTGAAAAACTTAATTTACCTATTGCAATTATGCTTGATACAAAAGGACCCGAATACAGAATAAAAACATTTAAGGATTCTAAGGTTACGCTTTGTGACGGTGACACCTTTACCTTTACAACCCGTGATATTGAGGGTGATAACACAATTGTCGGAGTTAACTATCACGGTCTTGTAAATGACCTTGACATCGGTGACAGAATACTTGTAAACAACGGGCTTGTAATTTTTGAAGTAAAAGAAATTAAAGAAACCGACGTTATATGTAATGTTGTAATCGGCGGTGAGCTTTCGGACAGAAAGAGCATGAGCTTCCCAAACAAGGTATTAAATCAGGTGTACTTAAGCGAGCAGGACAAAGACGACTTATTATTCGGAATAAATAACGGTATAGATTTTGTTGCTGCATCATTTGTTTCACGCAAACAGGATATTCTTGATTTAAAAGAATTTTTAAATGCAAACGGCGGAAAGAATATTGATGTTATCGCAAAGATAGAAAACCGTACGGGTATTGATAATATTGAAGAAATCTGCTCCGAATGTGAGGGTATAATGATTGGCAGAGGCGATTTGGGTGTTGAAGTTCCTTTTGCCGAGCTTCCCGCCATCCAGAAATATCTTATCACCAAGTGCAGACTTCTCGGCAAGCGTGTTATAACAGCAACAGAAATGCTTGAGTCTATGATTCACAACCCACGTCCTACAAGAGCAGAAATTTCAGACGTTGCAAATGCAGTTTATGACGGAACAAGTGCAGTTATGCTTTCGGGCGAATCGGCAGCAGGTAAATATCCTGTTGAAACAGTAAAAACAATGGCTGAAATTGTTGAAGAAACAGAACAGCATATTCATTACGAAAAAAGATTCAAAACAAATGAATTTAAAATTAAAAATCCTATAGATGCCATCTCTCATGCAGCTTGCACTATGGCAATTGATATAAGTGCAAAAGCAATTGTAGTATCATCAATGTCGGGAATGACTGTACGAATGGTGTCACGTTTCCGTGCACCTACCGACATTATAGGCATGGCAACAAACAAAGATGTCTGGTATAAGCTTTCATTGTCATGGGGTGTTTTGCCTGTTTTAAGCGAAGAATTCACCTCAACAGATGTACTTTTCTATCATGCCTGCCGTGCCGCAAAGGAATGTCTTAACCTTCAAAAAGGCGACAGTGTTGTTTTAACCGGAGGTATGATAAACGGAAAATCAGGAAATACAAATATAATAAAGGTTGAAACTATATAATTTTATATGTGTAAAAACTGCTTCTCCGAAAAAATATCAAAAAAACTCTTGAATCTGACCATTACAAAGTCTGATTTCAAGAGTTTTTGCTGTTTTATCAGTTATATCTTTCATCAATAACACGTTTTGTCTTTTTTTCGCTTCTCGGCAATACTCCGATTTCAACAACCTTAACAAGCGGAGTAAATCCTATACGGCTCTTTACTCTGTCGGAAATTTTTCTGCTCAATTCGTTAAAATCAACATTTCCCGTCGTTTCCACATATATACGCATTGTATCCTTACCGTCAAGGTGTGAAATACGAATCTGATATTCACTTGAAATTTCAGGAAATTCCTTTAACACCTCTTCAATCTGGCTCGGAAAAACATTGACACCCTTAATTTTCATCATATCATCTGTTCTTCCCATAATTACATCAATTCTCGGGAATTTGCTTCCACATTCACAATCTCCCGGAATAATTCTTGAAAGGTCATGGGTTCTGTATCTGATAAGAGGCGCACCTTCTTTCACAAGAGTGGTTATAACAATTTCGCCCATTTCTCCGTCCGGAACATTTTTACCGGTTACAGGGTCAACAACCTCTATGTAAATATAGTCATCCCAATAGTGCATTCCACAATCACATTTACAGCTTATTCCTATACCCGGTCCATAAATCTCTGTCAGGCCGTAAATATCATATAATTCAATTCCAAGCTCGGAGGATATACGTTTTCTCATCTTTTCGCCCCAACGTTCCGAACCGATTACTCCCTTTTTAATCTTTATCTTATCTTTGATACCTCGTTTTTCAATTTCTTCCGCAAGCAACAGGGCATATGATGAGGTTGAACAGAGAACTGTACTCTTCATATCCACCATCATCTGAATCTGTTTATCAGTATTTCCGGGTCCCATCGGAATAACCATTGAACCAAGCTTTTCCGCTCCGTTCTGAAAACCTATTCCTGCTGTCCACAAGCCATATCCCGGTGTTACCTGTATTCTGTCTATCGGAGTTATTCCTGCCATTTCATAACATCGCTTAAACATTTCCGCCCAGTCATCAACATCCTTTGCAGTGTAAGGAATAATTACAGGTAAGCCTGTTGTTCCCGATGATGAATGTATACGGACGATTTTTTCTTCGGGTGCTGTCATGAGTCCCAGCGGATATGCATCTCTTAAATCATTCTTTTCCGAAAAGGGTAAACTTTCAAAATCTTCTGCTGATTTTATTTCAGTAATCCCTACATCCTTTAATTTTTTTCCATAAAAGCTGTCAGCATCAATCAACGCTTTTATACGGTCATTGACCTGTTCCAATTGAACTTGTGATATTTTCATTTGAATGTCTCCTGTTATTTATAATTTCATTTTATATTATCAGATTATCTTTTCCATGTTCTTCTTGAGAACAAAACAAGAATAGGGAAAATTTCCAGTCTGCCTATAATCATAGCAATGGTTAATACCAGAGTTGAAAGAGGCGAATAAACCGAGAAATTACAAGTCGGTCCGACTTTTGCAAGACCCGGTCCTATGTTACTGAGAGTTGCCACAACTGCAGTAAAGTTTGTTGTAAAATCAAAATTATCAAGACTTATTATCAACAATGCCAAAGCAAAAATCATCATGTATGACGCAAAGTACACATTAATTCCCCTTAACGTCTCATGTTCAAGAACTTTTCCGTTTAATTTCACTTTAACCATTGTTTTCGGATGAGCAAGAACCTTCACTTCTTTTATTATGCTTTTAAAAAGTATAACAATTCTTGAAACCTTCATACCTCCACCGGTACTTCCCGCGCAAGCTCCGCAGAACATAAGCATAACAAGAATAGTCTTTGAAAGCTCGGGCCACAGGTCAAAATCAGTCGTTGAGTAACCTGTTGTGGTTATAATAGATCCAACCTGAAATGCACTATGCTTCAGTGCTTCGGGAACACTTGTATACATATCCCTAACATTAAAGCAAATAACTGCTATAGATGCGATTACAATACCTATGTAAATCAGCACCTCTTCCATTTTAAATGC
>JAZOTP010000118.1:0-12110 GCA_045657705.1 Clostridia bacterium | reverse complement strand
AAATCTCTTTGTTGACAGTCCCGACAAAATTAATGCATTCACAGCCGCAACACAACCTGGAATTGTCGTGACATTAATATCATTTTCAATACAAAGCCTTACTAAATCCTCACCGGGATCGGATATTGCAGGCGTACCTGCATCTGACACAAGTGCTATATTTGTTCCTTCAAGCATCAACGAAACAAGATACCTTCCTTTTTCCGCTTTATTATGCTCATGATAGCTTGTTAACTGTTTTTTTATATTAAAATGATTTAATAGCTTTATTGTAACTCTTGTGTCTTCTGCGGCAATTAAATCAACCTCGTTGAGTGTTTTTACAAATCTTTCCGACACATCCGAGAGATTTCCTATCGGTGTGGCACAAAGATATAGAGTTCCTTTCATCCTTTTTCCTTTCCGTATATCATTCTGAGTTCATCTGTTTCATTTCCGTCATCATCATACATTACAAGAGGCGGAAGAATTTTTACATCACTTTTCCCCTTATAAAGACCGTCTGCCAGAACCAACGTCGGTGCATCCTTTGCTTTTCTATGAACAAAACGTATATACTTAGGCTCAATATCATATTTTCTCATAAGATAAATCATATCGCAAAGCCTTGACGGACGGTGTACCATTACAAGATGGCCGGTAAGAGAAAGCATCATTGACGAAACCGATATTATATCCTCCAGACTGCATTTCACTTCATGCCTTGCAATCACCTTTGAATCAGACTCATTCAAAATTGCCGAATTTGCACGCATATACGGAGGGTTACAGGTTATTAAATCAAATCTGCGTTTTCCGTAAATACTTATGCTGTCCTTTAAATCGGCACAGGTTATTTCTATTCGTTCCAAAAGCCCGTTCATTTCAACAGAGCGTTTTGCCATATCTGCAATATCCGACTGAATTTCAATCCCATACAAATGCTTTGTCTTTGTTTTTGCAGACAACAAAATCGGAACTATTCCCGAGCCGGTACACAAATCAAGAGTGTTTTCCGATTTTACCGATTTTGCAAAATCCGAGAGCAGTACCGCATCGGTTCCAAACTTAAACACACCGTTTTTCTGTATAATTTTTAATCCGTTAATCTGCAAATCATCTATAACTTCATTATGATTTATATTCATATGTAAAAATCCTTATTCGGTATCAACCAATGCAAAGCTTACCTCACCCGATGCTGCAAGCTCTCCGTCTACGGTTGCAGAAACAACTGTTTTAGCCATACCGTGTCTGAAAGCAATTAATTCAGACTTTAAGTGCAATGTATCACCCGGTACAACCTGCTTTCTGAACTTAAAGTTATTTACTCCCGTCAAAACTCCGAGTTTTCCCTCGTTGCCCTCTCTTGACATAAGTAAAATACCTCCAAGCTGTGCAAGACTTTCGATTATCAAAACTCCCGGCATAATTGGTATTCCCGGAAAATGTCCCGTAAAAATAGGTTCATTTGCTGTTACATTTTTAATTCCTTCTATTGTGTCTCCCTCGATTGTTGTTACCTTATCCACCATAAGCATAGGATATTTATGTGGTAACATTTTTTGAATCTGTGCGTTTGTTAACATATTTTTCCTTCCTTTCCTATATTGAATAATAATATTTAGCTGAATTGTTAGATGATACATCAAGCCTTGAAAGCTGTTCTCCAACTCCGTTAATTACACATTCATCCATATTCTGAGTTATAAATACTTTTATTCCAAGCTCCATTCTGAGCCACTTATCAATTCCGTAAAGCATGGCACCGCCGCCTGTTATCAAAATTCCGTCCTCTAAAATATCCGACTGAAGCTCAGGGGTAGTGTCTTCAAGTGTTGTTTTGATTACTTGTGCAATCTTCTTTAACAGAGGTGTAAAAATTTCTCTTAACTCCTCAGAATTAACCGTGGTTACCCCCGGCAGACCGGTTGTTGAATCACATCCGGCAACCTCAGTTGTTTTCGATAAGTCAAACGGATATGCACAGCCTATCTCCCTTTTAACCTCTTCTGCTGTTTTATATCCTATATTTAAGTTATGATTTTTACGGATATATCTTATTATTTCCTCTGTAAATGTATTTCCGGCAACGGTGATTGACCTGCTTATTACAGAATGTCCCAATGATACAGATGCAACATCACATCTTCCGCCTCCTATATCTGCAATAAGCATACCGCGTGCAAGTGAAATATCACATCCTGCTCCCGCAGCTGCTGCAAGAGGTTCTTCCATAAGATATACATCTCTTGCCCCTGCATCCTTCAGTGCATCCGTTATTGCTCTTTGTTCAACATCTGTAATTCCCGATGGAACAGACACGATAATTCTTGGCTTTAAAACAGTTTTTTTATACACTAATGATATAAAATGCTTAAACATTTTGCACGCCATTTCATAATCTGATATAACCCCTGCTGAAATAGGCTTTACTACCTTGATGCAGGGCGGTGTTTTCCCCAGCATTTCATAAGCCTGCATTCCTGCTGCAACAATTTCTTTGGTATTTATATCATATGCAATATATGACGGCTCCTTTAACACAATTCCTTTTTCTCTCACATATATTAATGTTGTGTCAGTACCCGGATCAATTGCCATATCACTTGAAAAAGTATTGTTTACAATAAAATTCAAATTCATAATTCGAGTCCTTTCATTAATTACAGTCCCAATATTTTAGCACCGTTTTCATAAAATATCTTTCTTTCTGCGTCTTCTCCGAGATTTAATTTTTTCAGACTTTCAACCACATATCCCTGATTCTGCCACGGGGAATCGGTTGCAAAAAGAATTTTATCGGGTGAATGCTTTTGTATAACTTCTCTTGCAATATCCTCACTCATTACGCCTACCGAATAAGATGTATCAAAATATATCGGAGTGTCGCTAAGATATTTTATTACATCTTCCCAGACATTATATCCACCCATATGAGCAGCTATTATATTCTCTCCACTGACATAATTTAATGCATTTCTGAGGTTTTTCGGCATACAGTGAACAGGAGGCTCAATTCCTTTATCCTCTCCTGCATGAAGCATTACATATAATCCCAGCTCCCCGGCTTTTTTTAATACCTTTAACGATTCAGGACTGTCAATATAAAAATTCTGATATTCGGGATGTAATTTTATACCCTTTAATCCCATTTCTTTAATTTTCTCAAGATGTAAAAGACACTCATCATCATGCGGATGAACGCTTCCAAAAGATATTATATTGTCCTTTCCGTTAATCTGCTGTGCAAATGTATTTATTGATACTGTCTGCGACGGATTTGTTGCAATCGGCATTACAACAGAATATGTAATATTATACCTCTGCATAGATGCCTTTAGAGATTCAAGTCTGCCGTCAAGATTTGCCTTTTCCACAACATGGCTGATTTTAAAAATATTATCCTCTAAAATTTTAATCGCCTTGTCCACAACTTTTTCCGGAAATATATGTGTGTGAAAATCTATTATCATTTTTTATGCCTTCTTCACAATAAAATATAACAGATATATTTTATAACAAATCGGGCAAAAAATCAATAACATAAAAAATTTGGTGAAAATTTTGTTTATAATATATATTTTTTTGTATTGAAATATTTTATTATTTATAGTATAATATAATTAAGGAACTTATAAACAATTTCAGTAACCGAAAAACAGTGAGGTATATTATGAAATCAAAAACCTTTAAAATAATAAAAATAATACTGATTGTTTTTCTTGCATTAATTGTTGTTTCAGTATCCGGCGGAATAATTGTATATAACGTATTCTTCAAGGAACAGGTAGAGGAAATTATTACAATGGTGGATGATGTAATTGAAAGCGGCGAGCTGTTTGAAGAAATTGATCAATACATAGAAGCGACACAGACCATTCCCGATTCACCGGCTTCTGAGCCTACAGAAAATACTGTCGAGCCAACTCAGAGTAACACTCAACCATCCGACAACATTGTTCCTCAGTTTTCAACCGGAGGTACTGCAGAAGCAATTAACAACGAAGCAAAGAAAAACTTTGAAAATCCACTTCAAAACAAAACTACAGCTCCTGCTCCCGAACAGGTTGCGGATTCTCAAATCGTTAAGGCACCGGAAAAGAAAAGTGCTTCCGATTATGACAGCCAATATGAATATATTAAAGACAATGTTTCAGCCTCGGATTTTACAACAGGCTCAAACCTTGCCTCAAGAATAGATGTTGGATATGTACTGGGACTTCTTTCCGGAGGATTGACCTCTGCTGAAAAAAAAGAGCTTAAAGCATATTTAAATGCACATTTTTCCGCTTCGGAGATTCAGCAGGGTATTGCACTGTATTCAAAATATTCTCATTTGTTGAGATAACGCAAAAAAATCAACCAAAATATCAACCAAATTAAATTGTAATATTACAAATTGAATACTTTACTTGATTTAATACAATTTTTTTGGTAAAATATCAAATATGTAGTTTATTAATTCCGATTTAAAACCAATGATAAAACCGGAAAATGAAAGGATGATACTAATGGATCAAAGAACTGTACTCGTGATTGATGATGAACAGCCTATAGTTGAGATATTAAAATTCAATCTTGTAAAGGAAGGCTATTCTGTTCTCGAAGCATATGACGGTGCACAAGGGTTAGAGCTTGCTCTTTCAAAAAATCCCGACCTTATTCTGCTTGATGTTATGCTTCCGAAAATGGACGGATTTGAAGTATGCAGGAAAATCAGAGAAAAATCTTCTGTTCCCATTATTATGCTTACAGCCAGAGAAGAAGAGGTTGATAAGGTTCTCGGTCTTGAACTCGGTGCAGACGATTATATGACAAAACCTTTCTCAGTAAGAGAATTAACTGCAAGAGTAAAGGCAAATTTAAGAAGAATGACCATAGACAAAACAACTCCCGGACCTATCGACAATACAAATGTTATTATGTCTGGCGACCTTGTTATCAACATGGAACGCTATGAGGTTAAGAAAAGAGATATTGTTGTAGACATTACTCTTCGTGAATTTGAGTTGCTGAAATTCTTAGCACTTCAGCCCGAAAAAATCTTTACAAGAGAAAGTCTTTTGGAAAATGTATGGGGATATGAATATTACGGCGACGTAAGAACAGTTGACGTTACTGTAAGAAGACTCAGAGAAAAAATTGAAGACGACCCCGGTATGCCGAGATATATTATTACAAAGCGTGGCGTAGGCTATTACTTTAATAAGGCGTGAAATTAAATGCTAAAAAGTATACAGTATAAAATTGTATTGATATTTGTCCTTTTGACAATCTCCATTATTACTGTTGTAGGCTCGTTTATGCTTGTAAATATTGTTAATTTTTATAATGAAGAATTTTTCGTTATGATGAACAGGGTTTTTGACGATGACCTGGTTTATCAGTTGGAACAGTCTGCAAATACAGAAAATTCTTTAGAAAAAGTATCGGATGTAATGGGGTCATATATAGGACTTCTGGGAATTGATACATACAGATATTACTGCATTCTCGATTCCTCAACTGCAAATGTCTTGAACAGCTCTCTTCCCGCCCTTATAAACACCAATCTCGACAAAACCGATAACATTGTTATGGCAATGTCGGGGCAAAGAGGAGATATTGTTAATACAGATAAAAATTATATGGACTATGCCGTTCCCATTGATATGCAGAACGGCAGCGGATATATTATGTACATTAAGGATACAAAAGAAGAGCTTAACAGTATTACAAACAATGTACTGATTATTGTAATGCAGGCATTATTGCTTGCTGTCCTTACATCTGTTGTAATCGGTTATCTTTTGAGTAAAACAATTACAGTTCCGATTACAAACCTTACAAAACGTGCCGACAAGCTTGCAGCCGGTGAATTTGACAGTTTTGAACCCTCAAAGGCTGACGACGAAATCGGACGCCTTTCAAATGCTTTCGGGTATATGGCGCAGGAGCTTTCTAAGAATATCAGTGTGGCAAATGAAGAAAAAACAAAGGTTGAAACAATTCTTCAAAATATGACCGACGGAATTTTGGCATTTGACCTTGAACAAAAGCTTATTCATTCCAACCCCGAAGCAAAGCACATGATTGCATCGGAGGATTTTAACACTCTTACATTTGACAGTTTTTTCAAGAAAATAGATGCTGATATTACAATGGGAGATTTGTTATATATAAAAAACGAAACTCCTCCCGAACGTCAGATTCAGTACAATGATAAATATTTAAAGCTTAGCTTTGCAACAATTGAAAAAAATAATAAAATCAGCGGAATACTTGTTGTTATGCGAGATGTAACCAAGGAAGAAAAGCTTGAATTATCAAGACGCGAATTTGTTTCAGATGTTTCGCATGAGCTCAGAACTCCTTTGACAACAGTTAAATCTTATGCTGAAACCCTTCTCGACAGTTCAATGGACGACAGAGAATTACAGGGCAGATTTTTAAGTGTAATAATCAAAGAAGCTGACAGAATGACAAGAATTGTAAAGGATTTATTAACCCTTTCAAAGCTTGACGAGGCTCAGACAGAAATAAAAGAACCGGAAGATATAGATTTACAAATGCTTTTGGAAGGCGTCGCTGAGAAAATGTATATTACAGCTAAAAAGAAAAATCAGGATATTACATATAAAATTGTAAATGAAGTGCCAATTTTCAGAAGCGACCGTGATAAGCTTGAACAGGTAGTAATAAATATTGTTTCAAATGCAATTAAATACACCCCCGAAAACGGAAAAATTGATATTATTTCCGGTATGCTTTACAATGATGCTTTTATAAAGGTAATCGACAACGGAATAGGTATTCCTAAAGAGAACCTTTCAAGAATATTTGAGCGTTTTTACCGCGTAGATAAAGCAAGAAGCCGTGACACAGGCGGAACAGGACTCGGTCTTGCTATTGCAAAACAGATTATAACAGGACTTGGCGGAAATATAGCAATTAACTCAGATTTTGGTCAGGGTACTGAGGTTGTAATAACAGTTCCTGTATAATTTGAATATTGTTAGATGTATTTAAACTAACAGTAATGACTTTGTAACAAATATATGGTATAATATAATTAATGACAGAATCGATTAAAATAATAAGGAGGAGTAAATATGTTTAAAAAGCTACTGTCTGCAGTACTTATAATAACAGCACTTTCATCAGCTTTGCCTTGCGTGAGTTACGCTGCTTTTTCAAATACAATTTCACTTTCCGAAAAAGGAAATTCTTCTGATATTATTTATATAAAAAGACCCGAATCACATTCAGCATCTACTTCTGACAGAACTTATACCATTTCTGCCATAGGTGATCAGGGTACTAAAATCAGAGTTTACAAATATAACCCATCAACCGGTATCTGCAACATTATTAAGGCGGAAACAAGTATTGGGGCAAGCGGTTTGTACAGTGTTGTCGTAGATTTAACATCAGACTCTAATATTTTTGTTGTTACAGGCGAAAATTCAAGAGGAAGTCAGGCTGTAAGAATTGATATTAACAAGATTAAAAAAAGCACAGTTGATAAATTAAAAAATGTTACAGTAACAATCAGAAACTTCTGGTAATAAAAACACTGCCGTAATTTGCGGCTGATATAATTTATAATTTAACGGAGAAATCCCCATGCACAAAGAACAGTTTAAAAACATTTTACTTGTGTTTTTGATTATGACTAATTTTGTTTTGGGAAGTAAAATATTGATTGACAAAAAATTATGGCCCAATGGCTATAATTTTTTTTCAAATGTGGGCAATATTTATACAAATATCATTAACTACTTTTCCGACGACAATCAATCTCAAACGCAGGTTTTCCTACCCGAAAAAATCTTAATAAATACCGGTGACCAGACTACCCGAATATCTTTAAATTCCGGTAACAGTGAATTTTTTGAAATATATTCTGAAGCTGAGAAAATATTAAAATCAGCTTTTTCGGCGAGTGCTGATAATATTTCGCCGGTCAGTATTGAAGCATTGTATTCAACTTTGTCATCCGACTCGATTTATCTTGATTTTCCGACAAGATACGAAATCGCTCTTTTTTCTGATTTTCTCGGTGCAAAGGAAAATGAGCTTTCTGTAGCATCAGAAGAATTTTCAGATATAATTATTACTCATTCTCCGAAAACAATAGTATATATCGCTGACTTTGAGAATGAAAAATATTTTCAGATAAATGTTTCCAAGAATGCTGACAACCTGATTACAGTCTGCAATAATACCGCAAAAAGACTTTCTCAGTCAGAAAGACCCGTTATAAATTACTCATTTGACTTAGGTTTTGATAAACCGTTCGGTTCACAAAAAACTACTCTTAACCCTCTTATTCAGATTTATTCATCCGTACTTCCATACCCGGTTATTTACTCAGAAAATCCTATTGTTAATGAAGATTTATCGGTGAATGAAATAATCATTGATGATATATTAAATGTTTTTAATATAAATCCAAGTATAATGAACCGATATACCGAAGCGGGGGGAACGATTGTATTTGTCGAAAATAACGGTATATTAAAAATCGATACAAACGGTTATCTGGAATATGAAGCAAAAGGCAAAGGTATCGAGCTTTCTTCAACTAACAATAGATATACAAATATTGTAAATGCTGCGGCTATAATTTCTAAAATAAACAAAGCTGCCAAAAATAATGCATCAATTATTATTTCACAGTCCGAAAAAGCAAACACCTTTAATTTTGATTATCTAATTTCAGGATTGAAAATGAATGTAAAGACTGACAAAATCTCATCCGGCATTGAAATTGTTATCGAAGACGGATATTTAAAAAGCTATAAACAGCTTATCAGAAATTATAAAATCACAGATGAAACAACAATTCCGTCGGAATACTTTGCGGCACTTGACACTGCCATTGCCGAATATTCCGAATTTATGAATGAAATAAAAATTGATAAGATGTACATTGGTTACACAGATGACGGAGCAGTCGGAAATAAAAATGCAAACTGGATCGTCGATGTAAATAATATAATAGCCATTCAATAAAAAACTCTATAATTATTGTCTGGCAGAAAGGCTATGGTATTACTATGAATTGGTATAAAGCAAAAACTATTCTTATTGTTTTTTTGGTTATAGTTAATGCGGCTTTACTTACATATATATGCATTGACAGCTTTAATTCAAGAAAAATTGAAAATAAGGTTGTTGACACTGTCATTAGCCTGCTTAATAACAATAATATTGATGTTGATAAAACAACCGTGGCCGCTGCAGAAAAGTATACTAAAATAAAAAAAGCATTTGCAGTTAATACAATTTCAGATTATACAAGCTTTTCAAAGCTTATATTAGGAGAGAATACAACAGCAACAGAACAAAACAAATTTACTTCCCCCAACGGCACAATAGTTTTTACCGGTGATTATTTTGATGCCAATGCATCAGATGGAAAAATACTTAAAGAATTTATTGTCAATACTCAAAATATTAAAGCCGTTGCAAAAGAATACCTTACAGCAATCGGAATAAATGCAGATATTGAAGAAAGCACCGTATCAGAAGAAAACGGAAAATTTATTGTAAATACTCAGGAGTACATAAACGGTTATCCTGTTTTCGGTGCTTATATTACATTAATACTTAATAACAAAGGAATTTTGTCTGTACAGGGAACATGGTATGATTTTAGAGAGAAAAGCACCTCCGACAGTGAGTTAAAAGATGTTACCGGTGTTCTTATTGATTACAAAAATCAACGTTCTGATGCTTCTCCATGCAAAATTACCAAAATCGAACTCGGATACTCAACACTTGAATCGGATGTATTCCACGAAAGCATTGTGTTAACCCCTGTTTGGAAGATAACCAATGATTCAAATCAGATTATATACATAGATGCAAGAGAAAATATTTAACAGGTGTCAGTAGAACTTTCTCGCTGACACCTAAAATATTTTTATGTATATTTTAATTTTATTTTTCAATAATATGAAATTTATAAAACATTTTATAATTTATTAAAAAATCACTTGTTATAAGAGAAAAATTATAGTATAATATTATCGGAGTATTTTTTCTTCAATAAATCAGAAACGGAGTACATATGATATGGGAAATGTGTTTGATTTTATAACAAAATTTCTTCAGCTGATAAAAATAACAGATATAATTGATATTATTATCGTTGCAATGCTTATTTATCAGCTTTTAAAGATGATAAAGGAAACAAGGGCACTTCAATTAATAAAAGGTATCGCCCTTTTATTTGTCCTGCTGCAGGTGAGTGCATGGATGAATCTGACTGCTATAAATTACATCTTAAAAAACATTATGCAGGTCGGACTGTTTTCAGTTGTTGTTATCTTCCAGCCTGAGCTTAGAAGTCTGTTAGAAAGAATGGGACGTTCAAAGGTTGGAAAGCTCATGGATTTCTCTTCACAGCAACAGCTTGGAACTAACGAAATCGACAGAGTAATTGATGAGCTTGTTAGTGCAACAGTTAATCTTTCATCAACAAAAACAGGAGCTTTAATTGTTTTGGAGCGTGAAACAAAGCTTGGTGACATTGTTAAATCAGGAACAGTTTTAAATGCTGAGGTAACAGCTTCATTATTGGAAAATATCTTTTTCCCCAACACACCCTTACATGACGGTGCTGTAATAGTAAGACATGACAGAGTTTATACAGCAGGCTGTCTTTTACCTCTCACTTTGAATACAAATCTTTCAAGAGAACTCGGAACACGCCACAGAGCTGCTTTAGGTATGAGCGAGGCCTCCGATGCAATGGTTATTGTTGTCAGCGAGGAAACAGGAAAGATTTCCATCGCCTTAAATGGGAATCTCACCAGAAACCTTACCGGCGAAACTTTAAAAAATGCGATAGAAAGAGTGCTAAAACCAAAACAGTCCTCTGATTTTGAGAAGATAAAATTCTGGAAGGGGGCAAGCAAATGAAACCGATAAAAAACAAAGAAAAAAAATTAGCTTTACAAATTATATCAGTATTTACTTCTATTGTTATATGGTTGTTTATTTCATACGCTGAAAACCCTCAGATAGATGTCACTCTAAACACTATTCCCATACAGTTTTCAGGAGAATCACAGCTACAAGATAAGGGATTTATGATTATAAATAAAGCTTCTGTCCCCGACACATCAATAACTATCAGAGGAAAACGCCGTGATCTTATGAATGTTATGGGTAATATTACATCAACTATCGATGTATCAGGAATTAATAATTCAGGTTCTTTTAAAATAACACCGGAATTTGATATTCCTTCAAATGCAGTTTATATCTCAAAGCGTAACACAAACAACGTTGAAATTGACATTGCAAAAATAGCAGAAAAAACGGTTGAAATACGTGTTGTGCAAAAAAATGCAGACCGCAACAAATCATTTTTAGTAGAGTCAATACCTAAGTTTAATGAATTAACATTAAGAGGTTCTACGGAAGATATAAATCTTATTGACCACGCAAGCGTTTATATTGATGTAGGTGCAATGATAAGCAGTAACGAAAACTATTATAAACTGGTTTATGAAGATTCCGATAATTCTCAGGTTCTTCCCATTAATGATATATTTACCGATACAGACAGTGTCAGCGTAGAAAATAATGTTTATGACAAGACTGAATTAAACATCAATGTTCAGATACCGTCAAAAATCAAGGATAAATATAACATTGAGGTTGTAAATCAAAGTGTTACATCAATCAATGCCGGAATTAAAAATGATGAGGGTAGAAAAGTATTTGAGATTACCAATATAGCTGATTTTGACGATATTACGTCTGAAACAACAAAATATCTTTTAACTCTTGACATTCCGGAAGGAATTTACATCCCCGAGGACATGCAAAAAATTGAAATAGAGCTTAAGGTTTTTGAAACCACTGAAAAAAAATTAAGTGTTCCTATTACGGTGAGTAATTCTTCAGATAAAAAATATTCTCTGAATTCCGAAACAGCAGAAATCACCGTTTCAGGGCCTGAAGAAAAATTAATTTCTTCAAATGTGTGGGCTGAATTAAATCTTGATAATATAGGCTCTGAACCCGGAGTTCATCAGGCAGAGCTTGAAATTAAAACAGCTGAGCAGGATATTACAATACTTTCAAACAGAATAACCATATATGTAAACATAGAATAAATGAGGAGTGAA
>JAZOTP010000117.1:0-19992 GCA_045657705.1 Clostridia bacterium | reverse complement strand
GTCCTGATAAGACCAGTTCAAATATCCGGCAACACCAATCATTACAACCAACGCTGCCGCAACTATTTCTTTCTTTTTCAACACTAACAAATCAATCATAAGTCGGATCGTAGCCATGTCGTTCTGTGAGCCAAGGAGTTGTGGAAGTGCCTTGTCTTCCTAAGACCGCTTGGCCTCCGACTTGTCCTGATAAGACCAGTTCAAATATCCGGCAACACCAATCATTACAACCAACGCTGCCGCAACTATTTCTTTCTTTTTCAACACTAACAAATCAATCATCCTTTCATTTTTCTACTACACACACACGGTGTGCCGCTATACCAATTGCAGTCATTACTGCATTTGTTATTTCTTCCTTTACCTTTGGTATTCCTGCGCCCTCTGCTGCAACTATAACTCCCTTGGCTTCAGGATAAATACTTCTTATAACAAACGGCTCTCCCGACGACATCACCGCCTGCATATCTTTATTACTCTCCCTGTTTCTCACATCATTCCCATCCTCCTTCTCTGTGCTTGATTGCTTTGACTCATATGCTATATCAGATTCTGCAGTTGAATAATATGTAATCATTACACTTACAGAACCTACATTTTTTATTTGTGAAAGAATTTTTTCAAGTCTTTCCTCTTCATTAACATTTATCAAAGCAGTATTTATAACCTCTTTCTCCTTATTATCACCCCCGCCCGAAAACAACATAAAACAGACCCCAACTAATATTATTATCAAAACAAACTTATTATTCTCAATATTAATAAATTCGGTGATTTTTTTAATATTCATCTATAATAACCTCCTCGGGGGCGTATATTTCATCAAGACGTTTTTTAACACTCTCTCCGATTTTATCACCGGTTATTCTAATCGTTCTGACTCCTGTTATTTCATTATTCTCATTTACTCCGACAGATACTTCAATATCAGCTTCAATGTTAAATTCATCTCTAAGGCGTATTTTTATATCTTCCCGAATTTTTTTACAAAGGTCTTCAATTATCAGTTTTTTCTGATATTCATCACCGTCAATGGCAATCTGTTCGGCTTCCCCGAAAAAATCCTCCATCGCCGGAATATTAAGCTTTTCAAGCGGCGTAATAATTGAGCCTATAATGATAAGACCTGTAATTATTTTAATATATTTACTCCATTTTTCTGAAAGAACCACATCTGAAAATACAGCAACCAAAACTGCACCGATTATGCTCATAAGATATTGTTTCATATGTTTTTACCTCGCTTACACTACCGCATTTGTAGAAGTGATTATTATTGCAACAGATAAAATAAACAAAAGTGATACAATTAATATTGCCGCAAGCACCGATGTCACAGCTTCTGCCGCTTCGGTAATCATGTCTGCAAATCGTTTATCACCAACAGGCTCAATTAGTGCTGCTGAAATTTTTAACATTATCATTATTGCTGCAACCTTAACAGCAGGAACCGAACACATAACTATAAGTGCAACTATCCCCGCAGTTCCTACTGCATTTTTAATCAGATGAGTTGTTCCGATAACCGTTTCAATACTTTCTGACAAAAAACCTCCAACCACGGGAACTATACTGCCTATTGCAAATTTAGCCGCTTTAATTCCTACTCCGTCAATTGCAGGCTTGCAAAATCCATATAGTGCATTAATTGCCGAAAACATGGTAAGCGTGCCTGTAAGAATCCACTTTGAAAAGGATTTTACCAGCCTGTTAAAATTATTTAATCTTACCTTTGCACTCATATTATTAATAATACCGGTGACACAACCAATATAAATAAGCGGAACAATACACTTTTCAATTATCATACCTACAAAAAATACAGTTGCTGAAAATACAGGATAAAAAGAAGCCGCACTTACCGCATAACCGCCGGAAACAAGCAAAATCGAAAGCATAGGCGCAAGCTTTGTAACAAAGGCACTCATTTCTTCAATTACTTCAGTACCGTATCCCACTGCAACTCCTATGATTTTTGCAACCGCTATTATCATCAGACAATAACACGAAAAAAAAGCCGCATTGCTTACTCCGTCCTCACCCTGCTTCATCACATTCAATAATCCTGAAAGCATGGCAATTATAAAAATACTGAATAATAAATCCTTTGCCGCACTCATCTCTTCGATAAACGTATTATAAATATATGTAATTATCCCATGTGGTGAAAGCTTAAATTCACCACTTGAAAGACTGTCAACCGTACTGTTAAAAAAATCATCTCCGTCAATATGAGAATAATCATCATATGCTCCTGCAGTCTGAACAAACAATGTAAATATTATCAAAAATATAAATAAAATCTTTTTCATAAGCATAATCCCTATAATTTATCTAATAAGCTGCTCATTGCTTTTAAAAATCCCGATATAACAGGCATTGAAAGAACAACTATTGAAATCTTTCCTGCCAGTTCTACCTTTACGGCAACTGCTCCCTCTCCCGCATCACGACAAAGCTCTGCTGCAAATTGTGTTATATATGCTATAACACACGCCTTCAGGGCAACTGCAAAATACTTACTGTCAAGACCTGTACTTTCAATAAGCTTTGAAAACTCCGAAAAAATTCCTGATAAGCTATCTAATATATAAAACAGTATGGCAATTCCCGTTGCAAGAGATACTGCAGCTGAAATTTCAGGTCGGGTATTTTTAATAGTTATTGACATAAGCATCCCTGTAATTCCCAACGCCGCAACTGCAAAAATATCCATACCCTACCTCCGATTTATCTTAAAAGTTAAATATCTGTTTTATTGCTTCAAACAAACTTCCTATTTCCTGCGCAAGTATTACCAGAACAACAACAAGTCCTGCAATGGTTGTAAGCAACGCCTGTTCTTCACGTCCTGCCCTGACCAACAGCTGATTTAATACCGCAACAATAATCCCTACCCCGGCTATCTGAAAAATCAAATCAACATTCATTCTGAATCTGCAAACCCCTTTCAAAAGTCAGACTATATTAATAAAATAACAAGAAACATTCCTGCCATAATTCCAAGACCTTTTAACATTTTTGATTCTCTTGCATATTCTTCATACGCTTCGTTTACCGCCTGCTTTAAAAGATTTCTTATATGTTCAATATTTTTCAGTTGACCTTCCCTGTCTGTCATTCCAAGCTCTCCTGCAAGCATACAGAGTATTTCACAGTCACTTTTACTTAAATAAAGCTCTTGTGCGTCATTTTTAATGCTTTCTTTCCATCTTTGTGATAACGGTTTATCATGTGATAATCCGGCAACAGACGAAAAAATTTTATTAAACTCACAAATCTGCGAAACTCTTAAAAGAATTACATCAATACAGTCATTTGAAAAGCTTATTTCATTTGCCATTGCGACAAAACACGCTTCAAGCTTTACAAGATTTTTATATCTCTTATGAAGCTTTACGGATTTCAGCAATCCAAAAATACCTGTCCCTGAAACAATTAACACAGAACCTGTAATTTTAAAAATCATACTCTATCCTCTCAATTGTAGACGGTCCGTTTCTTCGGCTGAGAATTATAAAGCAATCAAACATTTCACATAACTCAGGAGCTGTTTTTTCTATATCCTTCTTTTCTCTCCCATGCATTGTTGCAATCACAGATACACCCGATGTCAAAGCTCTTTTTACTACCCTTATATCATCACTGTTTCCAAGCTCGTCTGTAATTATTACCTGCGGTGACATAGTGCGTATTAATATTGTCATTGCCTCTGATTTTTCAGCACCCTCCAAAACATCACAAAAGCTTCCCAAATCATATCCCATAAACCCGTTATGCATAGCACTTATTTCATTTCTGTCATCAGCAATTGAAACCTTATAACCATTTTGGGAGAGCTTTCTTGCAATGTCCCTGAGTACCGTTGTTTTACCGCATCCCGGCGGTGATATTATAAGAGTATTTAAAACCTGTCCTTCTTTAATAATACTGTCATATAAAGCGTCTGCTGAACCCTTTATCTCTCTTGCCAATCTATAATTAAGACCTGAAATGTTTTTAATCGTACTGATTTGTCCGTTCTTTACGACCGCACTGCCCGAAATACCAATTCTGCACCCGTTTTTTACAGTAATATAGCCGTTTTTAATACATTCCTCAACTGCGTAAAGTGAGCTTTCACATATCAGTTCAAGTGCTTCTTTTATGTCCCTGTCTGTTACTGTCACACCGTTTGTCCTATTTTCCGAAAGCTCTCCGTATCTGTTAACAAAAAATGCTTTTGAGTCTGCAAAAACCGATAATTCAATTCCCCGTCTTAATCTGATTTCCTCTATATTATCAAAATTCAATCCCAAAATATATTTTCTAAGCTCCGACGGAATATATTTTATTACAGGATGATAGGATAATACCTGTTCATTATTTACTATCAGCATATTTTTTCCCTTTCGTATAAAATGATTTTTTTATAAATATATGTTGATAATTTAATTTATATCACTTATTCAATTAAATTATTATCTGTACATAAAAAAATCCACCCAAAAAACAGGAACAGTAAATTTATTACTGCTCCTGCTGACTTTTGGCTGTATTCTTACGGTATTGACTCGGCGTAAAGCCATAATACTTTTTAAACAAACGGTTAAAGTAGGTAACGTTATTAAACCCCACCTTGTTGGCAATGTCAATAACCGTTCCGTCACTTTCGGTTAAAAACTCTCCTGCACATTTTATTCTCTGCCTGTTTAAATATTCACTAAAGCTCATTTTTGTTTCCTTTTTGAATATCCTTCCGATGTACTGCTCATTATAGTGAAAAATATCGGCAATCTGCGACAGCTTAATGTCAAACTCAAGGTTTGATTCAATATAGTTTTTAATATTTTCTATTAAAGGATTAAATTTACTCCGACTGCCTGAAGGGAAGTTCTCCAAAAGTATGCGGATATATGTTTCTATCAAAGCTCCCATCGCTTTGCATTTTTCAATGTTAAAATCCTTTTCCATTGTATCAAGCAAATATTTTTTTTTACATATATTTTTCTTGATTTTTTCATATCCTGCACCATTTTCCAGTATGTTTCCTATATAAATGATACAGGCACATTCATCTTTAATTACTACCGGTCTTGTATATTCATATACTCCGTTTATGCACAGTCCTCCAAAATCTGTTTTTGTGCGAATTGCCTTTTCAATTGCTATTTGCCTGCATCTGAAGCAACGCCGAAATCCTCTCTCCTGAGTTTTAAATTCGTTACATATCGCTCCTGCATGAATCTGTTGTTTTTGAGGAAGAATAACTTTTTCGTTTCCGTAATCCCCAAAAAACAAAACACCGATATGCAAATTTGTTCCGTATTGTAAAAAAGTTATCATATCGTACAGACTACTATATTCCATTTTTACACTCCAAACTACATTTCTTTGAATGTTATATCATAAAAGTATTTTTTGTTCAATATGCTCTGCTAAAAATTATAAAATTTTTAAATATGATATTATTAAATTAACGCAAAAAAAATTGAGGGTGATGCTTATACAACACCCCCTTTTAAATTGTTTTGTAAGCTTACTGTTTTAGCCTGCCGCTTCTTCCACTTCTTCATTTTCAATTTTATGCAACGTAATAACTGCCGCCGTCATATCATCAGCGGTTCTGGGATAGATTTTTTTTCTTGCACTGTTCACTATACTTTTTGCAAGCTCGTCTGTTGACAGACCCTCAAGCCTCATCAGTTTTTTAACCCATTCTCCTCTCATCATTCCATATCCTGCTTCACTTATTCCGTCCGAAACCATAACAATCATATCACTGCTGTCAAGCTTTCTTGAAATATTCTGTGCAGATATATCCTCAAGGATTCCTGCCGGTAAACCTATTGAGCTTACAGTTTCAAACTTGTCCTCCTGTCTGATATAGCTTTGTGCGCCTCCAACCTTTATAAATTCAACATTACCGGAACGCAAATCAATTTCACATAAATCTACAGTTGAAAATCCTTCTCTGTCCATTTTTAAAGCCAAGGTTGAATTTATCAAAGACAGTGCGGTATTTTTTGAAAAACCAGCCTTCAGAAAACCTCCCAGAAGCTCTGCTGTCATTCTGCTTTCCTTTGATGCTTCGTATCCACTTCCCATTCCGTCACATAGAATAACATAATACTTATTTTTATCTGTTTCAAAATGAATTATCGTATCTCCCGAAACAGGTTCATCATCCTTTTTCTTTTGAAAAGCCGACACATTAACTCTGTATATATTATCTGCTGCGAGCTTTATGATTGAATTATTTTTACAATAAACCCTTCTCATCGGTATTTTGAATATATCAGATGCAATTTCTTTAATTCGTTCCGAATCAGCATCAACTCCCGGAGCGAAAAACATTTCAAAATATCCGTCCCTATTTCTAATTACATTAATATCCCTTATATACAGTCCTTCTTTTGAACATTCAGATAAAATCATTTTTTCTTTTTGCTCATCAAAGAAAAAGTTACCTTCAATTTCCTCTGATAATTCACTGATAATTTTTGATATTTCTCTATACTGATTTGAAACCAGCTGTCTGTCATCAGTGCGTACACCGCTTCTTAAAAGCTCCTGTTTACGCATTTCATATACATGATTAAATTCATTTAAAAACAAATCAGGTTGTATACACCTTTGAGTAAATACAATAGGAGCGTTATGAAGGTCACAATACCCTGTTTTTTCCGTAGTGTCAAGTATCGAAAACATATACTTATATGTATCATTGAAATTTTTCTGCCAACAGTCACCAAATCTGTTACACGAAATGCATAACCTGTCCGCAACATCGTCAAAAAGAGCTGTTGCTTCCGCATTATTGTTATATGTCCCTTTTTGAAATGCATTTTTAAACTGTCTTGCAAACTCCGAAAAGGTATGAGAAAAACAGTTAAGCTCCTCAATAATATATTCCTTAATCCGAAACTCACGTCTTTGCACTGCAGGCCTAAAGGTATTGGCAAGAAATATACCGATTCTTTGATGAAACCGTGCAGGTACAAAAGCAAAAACAGCTGTTGAAACAAAAACGTCAACTAATGACACCGATAGTAATTTTATGTCCCCTAAAAATAAAACAGATACTGTCACACCGGTCAAAAATCCAACCGCTGCTCCAAAATGACCAAAATATTTTAACAATCCTGAAAATACCGCACAAATTGCAAACATTCCTCCCGTTGTCAGACTGTCAACAGAATTCGGAAAATTTACAAATCCACATATAAGTGCAAAGGTTACCGCCGTTGTGAGCCCGGAATACATAGTTATACACAAAACTATATATATAGAAACAACCGACTTTATACTGATATCAAAAGGCAGAACGACTCCGTTAAGTCCCCAGAGTATTGTAAGCATTACAATTGCAAGACAAACTGCATACTCTTTTGAAACAGGTTCATTCTTTTCATTTTGTGCTATAAGCTCTTTTATATTTGCAAAAACCGGATAACACACTGCACACAATAACACTTCCCCCATAAGCATAGCCATTCCGTAAATAAATCCTGAATCCGAAACAGCATTGAATATTCCGCAAAGAAATACCGAACCCGCACAGATTGCCGAGCCTGTTATCTGATTTTGATTTTTTTTTGGAATAACTGAATTAACAGCCCATATACATAAAACCGTAAGTAAATATTTACTCACCGGAGCACCACCCCATAAGCATCCCAGCAAAACAGCAGGAATAGTAAGATACGGAATTTTTGAACTGCAAATCGCTCCGAAAAACACACTGCCAAAAGGAAACATTCCGAAAATACCGGCTCTCTGACATATAATCAGTGCTGCCGCTTCAATAATATCCTTTTTTTCAGGTGCACGGATTAACTTTTGTAAATTAACTTTTCTTCCTAAACTTGTGACTTGATTCATAACATATTCTCCTTTGTATTAAAATTTTTTAATAGGTAAAGAATATTATAGCATCATGAATCACAAAAAAATGTCATATCTGATTGTCAAAAGATGAAATAAAATCGACTTATCTTCATCTATTTATCAGGCACATGACATTTTTATTTCTTTTATTTTGTATTTATAGCAATATATAAAAATTTCTGCTATAATTTGGTCAGGAATAAATACATATTTTGAAAACCAATATCGAAAGGAATTATACGATTTATGAGAATACTTGTTTTTTCCGATACCCACAAAAACATTTCCGGCTGTATTAAGACAATAGAAAACATAATTGGAGTAGATATGATAATTCACGCAGGAGACCATGCATCAGATGCCTGCGAGCTGCAAAAAATTTTCCCTGACATACCGATAAAATTCGTCAAAGGCAATTGTGATTTTTCCAACTCACCTGCTGAATTAATTATTGATATTACAGCTGACAAAAAAATATTTGTTACTCACGGTCATCTTTATAATGCCAAAACAGAAAGTGATTATTATTCATTAAAAAATCGCGGTTTGGAGCTTGGCTGTGAAATGGTTGTATTCGGTCACACGCATGTGCCTTATAACGAGAATTTTGGCGAAATAACTCTTTTAAATCCCGGTAGTGCAAAATATTCGCAAACCTTCGGGGTGATTGAAGTCGAAAATGGCAAAATTAAATCGGCTGTGTGCAGTTTAAACACTAATTTCTGAGTAATTGTCGAAAGAAATCTCCCCAAAATACCCCCATATGTCGAACTGAAAATTATTCTATAAATATGCCCTAAAAATCACATTTTATCCATTTTTGATAAGAATTTCTGACATTTTGGCTTTTTTGGCATATTTACCATGTAAATTTGTATTATACATTTCAATGCTGTAACATATCTGAAATAATTATACACAAATCGTAATATATTTGTTGCTTTCTTGTAATAAAAAGCATATAATAAGTGTGTAAACTTTTTTATGTTAATGCAGCTGAAGGGTATTTTTAGGGACATATAATGATTCAGCAAATCATTAGCAAAACAAGCTGTTGCATTTAACGCAGAGTGCAAAAGCTCACAACAGGGGGGTTGCCAACGCAACGCCCCCTTTAATTTTTTATCTATACATCCAAGAGATAATAATTCACTTATATTCATATATAAATTATTTGTAATATAATCAATTAATATATATTGATTTAATAAAAAATATTGAATTTATAATAAAATTATGATATAATGCAATAATAAATAATGAATAAAACGAGGTGACTTGACATGAAAATAACAAATGATATTAAATATATCGGCGTCAACGACCACAAGGTTGACTTGTTTGAAGGACAGTATACTGTTCCTAACGGTATGTCATACAACTCATACGCAATTATAGATGAAAAAATTGCAATAATGGATACCGTTGATGCAGGTTTTACGCATGAGTGGCTTGATAATATTCAAAACACTCTCGGAAAAAGAAAACCGGATTATCTGATTGTTCAGCACATGGAGCCCGATCATTCTGCAAACATTTTTAATTTTGTAAAAAACTATCCCGATGTAAAAATCATTGCATCTGCAAAAGCCTTTACAATGATGAAAAATTTCTTCGGAACAGATTTTTCTGACAAGCAGATTGTTGCAGGTGAAGGCACAACTATTTCTCTCGGAAAACACAATCTTACCTTTGTGACCGCTCCGATGGTACACTGGCCCGAGGTTATCGTTACCTATGACAGTACAGATAAGGTTTTATTCTCAGCTGACGGTTTCGGAAAATTCGGAGCTCTTGATGTTGAAGAAGACTGGGCTGATGAAGCAAGACGTTACTATATCGGTATTGTAGGTAAATACGGTTCACAGGTTCAGGCATTGCTAAAAAAGGCGGCTTCTCTTGACATACAGACAATCTGCCCTCTTCACGGTCCTGTACTGACTGAAAATCTTGGATATTATCTTGATTTATATAATACATGGTCAAGCTATCAACCCGAAGAAGAGGGTATCGTAATAGCTTATACATCAGTTTACGGAAATACTAAAAAAGCTGTTATCAGACTTTCAGAAAAATTAAAGGAAAACGGATGCCCAAAGGTTATAGTAAATGACCTTGCAAGATGTGATATGGCAAAAGCAGTCGAGGACGCTTTCAGATACAGCAAAATTGTACTTGCCACAACAACATATAATGCAGATATTTTTCCGTTTATGAGTGATTTTATCAGTCACCTTACCGAGCGTAATTTCCAGAACAGAACTGTTGCGTTCATTGAAAACGGAAGCTGGGCACCACTTGCCGCAAAGGTTATGAAAGAAAGTCTTGTAAAAAGTAAAAATCTAACATTTGCTGAAACCGAGGTTAAAATCATGTCGGCTCTCAATGATGAAAGCACCGCTCAGCTTGATGCACTGGCTGATGAGCTTTGCCGTGATTATCTTGCAATGCAGGATTCAACAGCAAATAAAAATGATTTGAATGCTCTATTCAATATTGGTTACGGACTTTATGTTGTAACATCAAATGATGGAAAAAAAGATAACGGATTAATCGTTAATACCGTTACTCAGGTAACAAACACACCAAACAGAATTGCCGTTACTATTAATAAAGAAAATTATTCACACCACATTATTAAACAGACAGGCATTATGAATATAAACTGTCTGACAGTGGATGCACCGTTTGCAGTATTTGAGAAATTCGGATTTGTAAGCGGAAGAAATGCAGATAAATTTGCTGATTGTGAACCGCTTCGTTCCGATAACGGACTTATATTCCTTCCGCGTCATATCAACTCTTTTATGTCGCTCAAAGTAGAACAGTATATCGATCTTGATACTCATGGAATGTTTATCTGCTCTGTTACTGAATCAAGAGTGATATCAACAGCAGAATCAATGACTTACACATTCTATCAGAATAATGTTAAGCCAAAGCCTGACACTGACGGAAAGAAAGGTTATGTTTGTAAAATCTGCGGTTATGTTTATGAAGGAGATAAACTACCGGATGATTTCATTTGTCCTCTTTGTAAACACGGAGCTGCTGATTTTGAAGAAATAATATAAATTTTATGGAGGTAGAAAATTATGAAAAAGTATGTATGTGATGTTTGTGCATGGGTCTATGATGAGGAACTCGGAGCTCCCGAGTATGGTATTGCACCCGGAACAAAATTCGAGGACTTACCTGAAGATTTTGAATGCCCTCTTTGCGGAGTTGGTAAAGATATGTTTTCAGAAGAATAATTGAATTGGGGGTATATGGCTATGTTAAACGAAAAAGTAAGGGAACTGCTTAATCAGCAGATAAATAAAGAGCTGTATTCTGCGTATCTGTATCTTGATTTTTCAAACTATTTTGAAGACAGAGGCTTAGACGGATTCGCAAATTGGTATTATATACAGGCACAGGAAGAAAGAGATCATGCGATGTTGTTCTACCGTTATTTACAGAATAACAATGAAAAGGTAACTTTAGAGGCTATTGCAAAACCCGATAAAGTATTAGACAGTGATATGGGCGTTTTGAAAGCCGGTCTTGAACACGAAATTTACGTTACATCTCTTATAAACGATATATATGCAGCAGCATATAATGTTAAGGATTTCCGCACAATGCAGTTCCTTGACTGGTTTGTAAAAGAACAGGGTGAAGAAGAAACAAATGCAAATGATTTGATTTCTAAAATGGAACTGTTCGGCTCAGATCCAAAGAGTCTTTATATGCTGAACAGCGAGCTTGCAACACGTGTTTACTCTGCACCGTCGCTTGTTTTATAATAAACAAAATAAAACTCCCACATTAAACCTATATCATGTTTAATGTGGGAATTTTACAATTTAATTTCATAACGAAAGAGAGAGAATAATCATGAGATTAGTATTACTTACCGCTCTTGGTGTAGGCGGAGCAAGCGTGCTTGGAGCTATTATAGGCTTTATATTTAAGAAGATGTCACACAAATTTTCTGACATTGTTCTTTCATTTGCGGCAGGTGTCATGCTTGCAGCAGCAGTATTGGGACTTATTATGCCATCACTTGAATACGGAGGCAAATTCGGGTTGTTAATAACTGTTGCCGGAATCTTTGCCGGAGCAATTAGTCTAAACCTTATTGATAAATTAGTTCCACATCTTCATAAGCTTATAGGTTCTGATATAGAAAAACACAATAACACAAATCTCAGCAAGGTATTATTATTTGTAACTGCTATCGCAATACATAATCTTCCTGAAGGTATAGCAGCAGGTGTAGGATTTGGCTCAGGAGATACTTCGCAGGCACTTATGATTGCAGGCGGTATTGCACTTCAAAACATTCCCGAAGGTATGGTAATTATAGCTCCTATGCTTGCAGCAGGGGTAACACCGAAAAAAACATTTATCTGTGCAATGATTACCGGTCTTGTAGAGGTTATTGGCACTCTGATAGGATATTTTGCAGTGAGTATAGCATCTGCCATTCTTCCTTTTGCACTTGCCTTTGCCGGAGGTACAATGCTTTATGTAATAAGCGATGAAATGATTCCTGAAACGCACGCTCACGGAAATGAAAGAGGTGCAACATATGCACTTTTAGTCGGCTTTTGTGTAATGATGATTACAGATGTGCTGTTAGGATAACTATTTTTTCCAGACATTAAAAAGCTCTGAAAATCCAAATGTTTTTCAGAGCTTTTTCTATTCATTAATATGAATTAAAACCTGTTCTATTATTCTCTCAACATGTTCATCATTAAGAGAATAAAATGTATTCTTTCCGTCACGTCTTGAACGGACAAGCCTTGCCTGTTTTAGCACTCTTAACTGATGGCTTATAGCCGACTGACTCATTTCAAGAGCCTCCGATATATCAAAAACACATTTTTCATTATCGAATAAAACCCAGAGTATTTTTAATCTTGTCGAATCTCCGAACACCTTAAAAACCTCAGATAAATTATTTATCGTTCCTGCATCCGGAAGTTGATTTTTCAGCATGGCAATAATATTTGGATTAAACCTGCAATGCTCACATCTATTTAATTCATTCACTTAAAAACCAACCTTTCTTATTCATGGAAATATAAATCTCTTAATTTTTTCAACACTGTTTTTTCAAGTCTTGACACATACATCTGCGAAACGCCCCATTGCTTTGATATTTCGGTCTGTGTCATTTCATCATAAAATCTCAACTTCACAAGCTCGCGTTCTTTGTCACTCATTCTTTTTAATGCAGAATCAAGAAAATCTTTATTTTCTATCATCATAAACTGTTTATCCTCTATTCCCAAGGTGTCTGCAAGACTCATGTTACCGTCTGCATATGCCTCATATTCGAGAGATTCAATAAAAGCTTTGTCACCAAGCATATATGCCTTTTCAATATCCTCCTCAGGAATGTTCAATGCCCTTGACAAATCATGAACCGACATATTGAGTATTTCGGAATGACGTTTAATTTTTTCAGCTTTATAAAACAATTCATATAATGTTCTCGGAACTCTTATAAAATTTCCTTTATCTCTGAAATATCTTCGTATTTCACCAAGAACGGTAGGAGTTGCAAAGGTTGCAAAACGCACACCTCTGTCAGGATTAAATCTTTCAACAGCATACAATATTCCCATTGCCGCCACCTGATAAATATCATCATACTCAATGCCCCGGTTAATAAATCTTTTTGAAAGAATTTGTGCAATATACAAATACTTTTCAACCAATTCATCCCGCAATTTTTTATCTCCCGACAGCTTGTATTCGGAGAAAAGCATATATTCACTTGTCTGCGTAAAATCTTTGGTGGCAATCATTTAATCCCGCTTCCTTCTCATACATTATTGAAAATTATAATCTTTGAACGTTATCATAAATTTTTACTTTTTTGTAATTAACAACTCCATTTTATAAGGCGATTGTCTTTATAGAATATCCTTTTCATGAAGAACTACACCGTTATTTTTTAACACTTTCTGAAGCTTAACTATATCTAACGTTGAAAAATCATCTGTCATTGCCGCAGCTGTTCCCGCAGCCTGACCTGTCACAGCACAGCACGGAATAACTCTCATAATATCCCACATGGCTTCGTTTACCGATGTACATCTTCCGGCACAAATCAGATTTTTAACACTTGAATTGTAAAGAGTTCCAAACGGCACTTCATACACAGGACCTCTTTTTTTCCAGTTTGAAACCATACCGACAGAATCTTCAAAATATTTATGCATTTCCGTATGAGAAAGCTCATATTCACCAACTATCTTTCTTGTCATTCTGATTTGCGGTATTGTAGCTATTGTTACCGGCATCAAATCAGTGTCATTCTGTCTGTTTTTTAATATATCATCATATGAACACTGGTGCGACAGACAAACCATCTCCGATATCTCCTCACCGTCAAGTCCGCTGAATCTTCTGTTAACAAGCAGTTTCACTTCTTTATCTTTATTTTTTTCTTCATCAGGAATATCAGAAAAACCCAACTGATTCAATCTGTAACCGGTATTTCCATAAGAATAATACCATCCGGCAAGTATATTTCCCTGTTTAAATGTATCAGTAGGAGCATTTGCAAATTGTGCAATATCGCAGTCACCGGTTGCATCAACAACAGATTTTACCTCGTATGCCAATCTTCCGGATTTATTTTCTGTAATAATATGTTCTATTTTACTGTCTTTTACAGTTACACCTACCGCATATGTACCGTACAGTATATCAACACCTGCATCTTTTAATAGCTTCTCTGCAAGTATGGCAAAAAGCTGAGGGTTATACTGAACTCGAAATCTTTTATCGTTTTCAGTTCTTGACCCATTCTCCGTCAGCCAGTTTTCAGGATATTCCCCCTCTGCCCCATGAACAATTGACAGACGTAAAAGCTCCTCAGCAATACCGTATGATACCTGATGTCCATATCCGTCACAAAGCGGGAGATAAATTGTAACAAGACCTGCTGTTCCAAGTCCGCCTAACATAAACTGTTTTTCAAAAAGTACGGTTTTACTGCCCTGTCTTGCAGCGGAAAGAGCCGCTGATATACCGGCAAATCCACCACCGCAAACTGCAACATCATATTTTCTTATAACTTCGGTTTTAATATTTTCCTCTATAAACATTCTACCTATCACTCCACTCATGTTTTTCCATATAAATTATATCACATTTATTACTAAAAATCAACTGTCAGACTGTTATCTGAAATTAAACAACCCGTCAACACTCTCTATTGCTCCTACTGCCGCAATATTTAATGTCTTTATATCAAGCACCCTGTCAATTATTTCTGCAACGGACTCTGCAGACACTCTGTTTATCTTTTCCAAAACCTCCTCAGGAGATATGATAGGCTTATCAAGCAACAGATTTCTTCCTGCTGCCTGCATTCTTGCCCCCGTACTTTCATAGCTTAACATATAATTTCCTTTAAGCTGTTCCTTTGCAACTCTTAATTCCTCTTTTGAAAGCTTCTCTTTCTTTATTTTATTTACCTCTTCCGAAATAAGCTCACATACCCTTTTAACATTCTGCGGTGCCATACCTGCCGCAATATTAAACATTCCTGTTCCGATATATGCTGAGTGATATGCATAAACCGAATACACAAGCCCGTATTTTTCCCTTATATTCTGAAACAGCCTTGACGACATTCCGCCTCCAAATACATTATTAAATACCAAAAGACTGTATACACCGTCATCTCTTACATCAATACTGTTAAAACCTGCAATAAGCTGAACCTGCTCACATTCCTTTTTCTTAACAAGGTTGATTCCCGAACGGTATGAGCAATCAAAAATTTCAACGTTATTATCCTGCATTTTATGATGCGTAAAATATTTTTCAAGCAATTCAAACAAATGCTCATCAAAATTACCTGAAACAGATATAACTGTATTTTTAACGGTATAATGACTTTTTATATAATCAGCCATCTTATCTGAATTAATCCCGGAAAGACTTTCCCTTGTTCCAAGAATTGGTCTGCCCATGGAGTTATCACCGTAAGCGGCTTCTACTATTAAATCATTTACTATTTCTTCCGGCTCATCTTCATACATATTTATTTCTTCAATAATTACATTTCTCTCCAAATCCATACTGTCTTTATCAAGCTTTGAAGAAAAAATCATATCGCTTAATACGTCAAGTGCAACCTCTGTATGCTCATCGAGAGTTTTTGTATAATAACAGGTATATTCGCGTGTAGTGAATGCATTTATTTGTCCTCCAATCGAGTCAATATCATATGCAATCTGCTTTGCATCTCTTTTGTTGGTACCTTTAAAAAACATATGCTCAATAAAGTGTGACATTCCGTTTTCATCCCTGTTTTCACATCTTGAACCGTTGCCTATCCACACTCCTATAGAAATGGATTTAACATAATCAATCCTTTCCGAAACAACCCTTATTCCGTTTGAAAGATGAGTAATAGTATGCATATTTTGTACCCTTTCTGATCTAAATTCTGTATTTTTAGTATCAATATATTTTCCAAAAGTATTCAATCTTTATTAAACAGAAAATTATTTTTCTGATTAATAAAAATTCAACGCAGAGCAGGAAGCAATTCCGCTCTGCGTTAATTATAAGCTTATTTAAACATTATTTTTCAACCTTGTTACCTAACAAAAGCTTTAATACAAACAATGTTCCAAGCATCAATAAGATTGATACAGGTAACATAATCCATGCGTTAGGAACAAATCCCGCAATTATGTAACTGACAAATGAAACAGCAGCAACTGTTAACGCATAAGGAAGCTGGGTTGATACATGGTTAATGTGATTTGACTGTGCACCTGCCGAAGCCATGATTGTTGTATCAGAAATAGGTGAGCAGTGATCACCGCAAACTGCACCTGCCATACAAGCAGATATAGCAACAATTATAATGTTACCCTTGTCAAATCCGAAAACTGCAATAACGATAGGAATAAGAATTCCGAATGTTCCCCATGATGTACCTGTAGCAAATGAAAGACCAACAGCAATAAGGAATATAATAGCCGGTAAGAAATTCATAAATCCTGCGGCAGATGATGAAACAATACCCTCGATAAATTCTTTTGCACCTAAGCTGTCTGTCATGCCCTTTAAGGTCCATGCACATACAAGAATCATAATAGCCGGAACCATTGCCTTAAAGCCCTCAGGAATTGCTTCCATACATTGCTTAAAGGAAATTACTCTTCTTAGCATATAGAAAGCAACAGTAATAATCAATGTCACAAATGAACCGTAAACAAGACCCAAAGAAGCATCTGAATTTGAGAATGCAGTAATAAAGTTACGGTAGCCGTCCTCACCTGCTGTAAAGAATCCGCCTGAATAAATCATACCTATTACACAAGAAATAATCAATATAATAACAGGAACAACAAGGTCACAAACTCTTCCCTTAGGATTTACATTTTCCTCTTCAACAGTCTTTGCTTTTTCTTCAACAGTTGTGAATAAATCCCCCTTTAGTGCATTTGCTTCATGCTTTTTCATCGGACCGTAATCAAATTTTGTACAGGTGATAAATATCATCATTACAATAGTGAGAATAGCATAGAAGTTATACGGAATAGCATTTAAGAATAACTGGAAGCCATTCATTCCCGAACCTTCTGCAAATCCGCTTACAGCAGCTGCCCATGAAGAGATAGGGGCAATAATACATATAGGTGCAGCTGTTGCATCAATAATATATGCAAGCTTTGCACGTGATACATTATGCTTATCTGTTACAGGACGCATAACGCTTCCTACTGTAAGACAGTTGAAATAGTCATCAATAAAAATAAGACAACCAAGAACAACAGAAGCAAGCTGTGCACCGATTCTTGTCTTTATTCTCTTTGACGCCCAGCGACCGAAGGCAGCAGAACCGCCTGAACGGTTCATCATGGCAACCATAGCACCGAGAACTACAAGGAATATCAGAATACCTACATTATAAGCATCAGAAACACTTGCAATAAATCCATCTTTAAATACATGAACAATTGTTAATTCAGGATTGAAGTTAGCGTATAAAAGACCGCCTGCAACAATACCTATAAATAATGAGGAATAAACCTCTTTTGTGATAAGCGCCAGCACAATAGCGATTATCGGCGGCAAAAGTGACCATATAGTCTGATTAAAATTACTTACATATTCAGCCTCTTCTGCAAAACCTGTTATTGACATCACCATAAGAAATATTACGGTCATTACCGTCACAACAGAAAACTTTTTAGCTATTTTAGACATAGCTATCCTCCTCCTTTTTGTTGATGAATAAAAAATGGCTGTGATGTACCCAACATCACAACCACACAAATTACACTAACGGCTATGATAGTTCTCCACATCAAGTGACAGTACATCAGATATTTTCTGACATACCGGCTATATGTCAACGGGCATCAACACACGCCTCGGCAAAAATTCCTTTCACTTTAACACAAATAAGAATTATATATCTTACTTTGCCCTGCTTCCTTAAAGCTACTGATAATTTCCGCACCTCTATCTTTTAATCATCAAATCATATAATTTCATACATTGATAGTATCATAATATACAAAATTTGTCAAGTAAAACCGTTAATTTTTTTGCTTTTTAGCTATTTTTCTACAAGAAAATGTGTTAATTATTTACATAATACTTCAAATTATAACATTTTATATTAAATTATGGCAACAGATTGTCAGTATTTTTCTTATTTCCCAGGTATATTAATGCAATAACCGATATAATTATAAAAAGTCCGGCTACAACCTGCGAAATGCCAAGAATACCGTCTATAAGGTAGAGTATATACTCACTTTGCCTCATACCCTCTAAAAACAGTCTTCCAACTCCGTACCAAAGGGTGTATGAAAAAAACACCTGACCGTCTGCTTTTTTCTTATCTCTGAAAATAAGTATCAAAATCAGTCCGAAAATATTCCATAAGGATTCATATAAAAACAACGGATGCACAGGATTGTCCGAATTTATAGTCATTCTCAAAAAATTCTGTGCCTCTCCTCCGAAAACCTCTGCATTTACAAAATTACCCCATCTGCCTATTGCCTGTCCTATAAGAAGTCCCGGTGCACAAACATCAATCGTTTTTAATACAGGAAGTTTTTTTATTCTGCAATATATAACCGTCGAAATAACCGCTCCGATTATTCCGCCATAGATTGCGATACCCCCCTCCCATATTTTTACAATATTTAAAATATTTCCGTCAAGACAATCCGGGTCAAATATTACATAATAAATTCTTGCACATATTATTCCGAATATAAGTCCGTAAAACGCAATATCAAAAACATTTTCAGGGTCAACTCCCCTTTTTTTACTTGTTCTGCACACAAACAACACTGCAAGTAAAAAGCCTGTCAGAATAATCAACGCATACCAGTATATCGGTCGCCCGAATATATTAAATGCAACTCTGTTTATCTCAAACTGAAGTCCCAGACCGGGAAAACCTATTGTATTTGTCATACAAATTAAATTCCTTTCATAGAGAGTGCTATTCTGTTCTTTTTGGTATCAACCTCAAGTATTTTAACCTTGACAATATCACCGACAGAAAGTACATCTGTAGGATGCTTTATATATCTGTCACATATCTGAGAAATATGAACAAGTCCGTCCTGATGAACCCCTATGTCAACAAATGCACCAAAATCTATAACATTTCTTACAGTACCCGTCATAATCATATCGGGCTTTAAGTCATTAATATCCATAACATCTGACAATAACTGCGGCTGAGGCAACTCTTCACGCGGGTCACGTCCCTTTTTCAGCAGTCCGTCACAAATATCACGGATTGTCGGAACACCTATACCCAATTCCTCCGAAAGCTTATTTATATCTGTCTTTGAAAGTCTGTCACGAATGTCAGAAATATTGGCATTAATAACATCATCAAGCTGATACCCGAGCTTGTCAATCAAAGCAAGTGCTGCTTTATAGCTTTCAGGATGAACACTTGTATTGTCAAAAACATTGTCACCGTCGGAAATTCTCAGAAATCCCGCACACTGTTCAAACGCTTTCTTACCCAGCTTTGCTACCTTTAAAAGCTCTAAACGGTTTTTAAATTTACCGTTTTCCTCTCTGTATAATGTAATATTTTTTGCAACCGTTGAA
>JAZOTP010000116.1:0-12952 GCA_045657705.1 Clostridia bacterium | reverse complement strand
AAATTTAATCTCTTTTTTTGATAATATGTATATTATACTTTATTAAAAAGAATAAATTTTGTTAAATTTTTAACTAAATTTATTCTCTCATAGCTGTCATAAAGCCAACAGAATAAATACACATTGAATAAATAAATTCAGTAAGAAAAACCAAAAGTCGGTTTTGTACAATAAATTGTCGTAATATACATTGAATTTTAAAAAATAAAGTGCTATAATGAAACAAAAATAATTTCTGAAATTAAGGAGTAAATGATGATGAAATGCGAGAAAAGTTATGTAAATCCTGTTTGTGAGGGTGCCGATCCGTTTGTGCTTCTGCATGATGGAAAATATTATTTATATGCAACCAACGCACCTAACGACGGTTATAAGGTTTTTGAATCAGATGATTTAATCAGTTGGGTTGATAAAGGCTTTTGCTTAAAAAAGGGCGATGTCAAGGGTGAAGTTCTTGACGGTTATGGATTCTGGGCTCCTGAGATAATATTCTATAACAATAAATTCTATATGATTTATACAGTTGATGAGCATTTGGGAGTTGCTGTTTCAGACAGTCCTTTAGGTCCGTTTAAGCAGGAAAATAAAAAATGGGTAATGGAAAAAAATGCGATTGACGGACATTTTTTTGTCGACGATGACGGCGAAGTTTATTTGTACTACCGTTCAACAGCAATTAACAGAATAGCCGGTGTGAAAATGAACAAGGATATGTGTTCTGTTGATGAAAATACCGATAAAATTCTGATTATACCCGGAGAATTTGAGTGGGAAGAAGCCCAAAAAGGGACTAAAGGAGCAGAAGGACCGTTTGTATTAAAACACAAAGAGAAGTATTATCTTACATATACTGCAAATGATTATCGATGCATTGATTACGCTGTTGGATATGCAGTTTCTGATTCACCTTTAGGTGAATATAAAAAGTACAGCGGTAATCCTGTATTGAAAAGAACCGATAAAGTGTACGGTACAGGACATCACAGCTTTACGACATCAAAAGACGGCAAAAAAATTATATGCGTATATCATTGTCATAACAGTACGACAAAAGTTCATCCAAGAATGACTTGCATAGATGTTGCCGAATTTATTCCATCCAAAGACGGCGGTGATGATATTTTAGTAATTAATGGTCCGACATCAGATAAAATGCCTGCGATAAATTAAATAATTAAAGCTATGAGATGTTTTGAAATTGATTTAAACAATATTCTTAAAATAAAATTATTAGGCAAAGAAGAACTTATTCCGCCACGTTATCATTGCACAAGATATGCACCTGAGTATATACTTTATGCTGTGTTTGACGGAGAGTTGTATCTGGAGGAAAGCGGAAAAGAAATTAAACTTTCTGCCGGTGATATTTATCTGTTTAAAAAAGGCGACTATCACAAACCGTTAAAAAGTACATTTTGTAAATATTACTATGTTCATTTCATAACCGATTATTTTACCGAATTTGAAATGACCGGGGAAGAATATTATGATGCAGTAAAGGAAAAAAGAACCGGCTTTTTAAAGTGCAATAAGCTGAATACCGATTGTTATAGCTTTATGAAAGTGCTTCTCCGACAGGAAATTAAAATTGAAAATAAAGGTTTTTTTGACTACTTTATAAGTATGCTTGAAAATAATATTATTACCTATGGTTATCAGGACATAGAAAAACGTATGAATATCTCAAACGCCTTTTCAACTCTTTTGCTCAAACTGGAAAATGCATATATTGAACAGATAGAAAAAGATAATATAAGTGAAAGTCCAAAGGTCTATCATACAGTAAAAAATATAGTAAGCTACATAGAATCCAACTACAAAACAGATATATATAGTCATGATATCGAAAAAAAGTTTTATCTTAATTTTGATTACGCAAACAGAATATTCAAAAGAATTATGGGCTGCAGTATAATGAAATACCGTAACATGCTCAGGATAAATGATGCAAAGGCAAGTATGCTTGTATCGGATAAATCACTTTCTGAAATATCTGATGATGTTGGTTTTCAGGATAAATGTTACTTTAATAGAGTATTTAAAAAATATGAGGGTATAACACCAGGTGAATATCGCAAACAGATGTCGAAAAATATTTTGTTTGACTTAAAAAATGAGGTGAAATAATTGTTTTATGATTTTTCTGTTTCCAAAATTCATGAAAACGGTCACACTGTAAGTCTTTCATCTATTGCTTTACCAAAATTTTTTGAATTTATATTTACTCAAATGATTGGTACTGTAAATACTTTTATGCTTTCGGGATATTCTCAGGAAGCTGTGGCAGCAACGAGTGTAGCAAATCAAATTCAAAATCTTATAATAATGCTAATAAACATTATTATATCGGGTATGATGATTATTATGAGTGTAGAATTGGGCAAAGAAAGCCGTTCGAATGCAGGAAAAATTGCCGGAACAGCATTTTTTGTAATATTATTAAGTTCCCTTATCATAGGAATTGCCGTTTCTGTTTTTTCTGAACAGCTTATCGGTATTATGAATCTTGAAGGGAATCCCAAAAAAGTTGCCTCGGGTTATTTCAGAATAAGGTCAATATTTCTTTTTATTACTATTCTTAGAAGCCTCTTTACTAATTTGCTTATATGTAACGGATATGCAGCAAATGCTTTTGTCACAGGATTATTCAGTAGTATACTGAATGCTGTTCTTTGCTATATTATACTTTATTCAGGCTTAGACCTTCCGTTAAATGGAGTAAATGGAGTTGCAGTTGCTTCAATAATTGCACAAATCATAACATTATTTTTAGTATTATTTCTTTTTATCAAAAAGAAATGCCCATTTACATTTGTATGTAAATTTGAAATTTTAAAGAGAATATTGCGTGTAGGTATACCAAGCGGCCTGGGAATGGTTTCATTTACTTTTACACAGGTAATCACAACAGGATTCATGGCATCTTTAGGTGTAATGACTTTAAATGCAAAGGTATATGCTTCAAATATTATCAATTATACCTCAAAAGTCGGATACGCAGTTTCTTCTGGAAACGGCGTTCTGGTCGGAAGATACAGAGGACGCAATGATTTTGATAGCATGAAAATATTACATAAACAAAATATGAGAGTTGCTGTCATAAGTAATCTGATATTTTCCATAGGAGCGTATTTACTGCACAAGCCTCTTATTTCAATATTTACGACTGATGCCGATATTATTTCACTTGCCGGAAGCGTTATGCTTGTAGATATTATCGTAGAAATAGCCAGAGCAGTAAATAATATTTCCGAACAGTCTCTGAATGCAAACGGTGATGTCAAAACAACATTTATAGCTCCGCTCATTACCTGCTGGCTTTTTGGTGTATTACTGTCTTATATTTTAGGAATAAAATGCGGTTTGGGGCTTATTGGCTGCTGGATAGGCTTTGCCGCAGATGAAGTTTGTAAAGCAATTTTATATATAATCAGATGGAAAAATGAAAAATGGAAAAACACTGAAATATAATTAAACACTTAATAATTTATAAAAAAATCCGCCCGAAACGGTATGTATTTCGGGTGGATTTTTTAACTGATTCCGGTTTGGTCAGATAAATTATAATCTGTAAACAGCTCAATTTAACTTATTATCCGTTACGCTGTCTTAAAATTTCATACATGAGAACACCTGCCGCAACTGACGCATTAAGTGAATTTATCTGTCCTGCCATAGGAATTTTAACTATAAAATCACATTTATCTTTAACAAGTCTGGAAATCCCCTCGCCCTCACTTCCGATGACAAGACCGACAGCTCCTTTTAAATCAGTTTTGCACATTTCCTCTCCGTCCATATCAGCTCCTGCAATCCACAAGCCCTCCTTTTTGAGGTCGTCAATTGTGCGTGCAATATTGGTCACCTTAGCAACAGGAGTGTATTCTATAGCACCTGCAGATGTTTTAGCAACAATAGAGTTAAGTCCCACGCTGTTACGCTTAGGTATGATAATACCGTCCGCTCCCACACAGTTTGCAGTCCTGATAATTGAGCCGAGATTATGAGGGTCGGTTATTTTATCGCAAATGATAACAAAAGGTGCATGACCCTTTTTGCTTGCCGACTCCAAAATATCCTTTACGCTTGAGTATTCATGAGTTGCCGCAAATGCAATAACACCCTGATGATTTTCACCGTCACTCAGAGTATCAAGCTTTTGTTTTTCAGCCTCTTGAACAATTATCCCCTTTTCCTTTGCCATTTTAATAATGACATTGATGCTTCCTTCAATTCCGCCTTTTTTAATCAAAATTTTGTCAATTTCTCTGTCATTTTTTATAGCTTCAATAACGGGATTTCTTCCGAAAATTTTATCTTGCATAAATTTTTCCTTTCAAACCAATTCAGTACCGTAAGAAAACTCACGGTACTGAAAAACTTAATTATAACATAAATTTGTCGTGAATTGCAACTACTGCTCTTTCAGCGTCCTTCTGGTCAACAAGAACAGAAATCTTAATTTCTGAAGTAGCAATCATGCTGATGTTAATACCTGCATTATAAAGTGCCTCAAACATTGTTGTAGCAACACCTGCATTATTAACCATACCTGCACCGACGATTGATACCTTTGAAACATCCTTTCGGATCTTTATGCTGTCAATCTTCAATGAAGCCTGATTATCTTCAAGAATCTTTACTGCCGCATCAAGGTCGCTCTCTGTAACAGTAAAGCTTATATCCTTCTTTTCACCGTTACCAATTGACTGAATAATTAAATCAACACTGATACCGTTCTTTGACAATAATTCAAATACACGATAAGCCTTTCCCGGTGTATCCTCTATTCCGCAAAGTGCAACTCTTGCACAATCATTATCCCTTGTAACTCCTCTGACAAGCATCTTTTCCACTTGGTCTACCTCCTTAACATATGTTCCCTCATTTTTATTAAGACTTGATTTTACTGCTAATTTAACATGATATTTCTTTGCAAGCTCTACCGAACGGTTGTGTAATACATTTGCACCCAATGATGCAAGCTCAAGCATTTCGTCGTATGAAATATCCTCAAGCTTATACGCATTTTTAACAAATCTCGGGTCAGCTGTGTATACACCGTCAACATCTGTATAAATTTCACACACATCAGCGTGAAGTGATGCTGCCAATGCAACTGCAGATGTGTCCGAGCCGCCTCTTCCCAGGGTTGTTATATCATCATATTTGTTAACACCCTGGAAGCCTGCAACTATCACAATCTTTCTTTTATCAAGCTCATTGTGCAGACGTTCTGTCTCAATTTTATGTATTCTTGCAGCAGAATACTTTGAGTCTGTCTTAAAGCCTGCCTGCCAGCCTGTTAATGAAATAACAGGTCTTCCTATCTTCTCAATTGCCATTGCCAGTAAAGAAACAGAAATTTGCTCACCTGACGATAAAAGCATATCCATTTCTCTCTTTGAAGCATTCGGATTGATTTCCTGAGCTTTTTCGATTAAATCGTCTGTTGTGTCACCCTGAGCAGAAACAACAACTACAACATTGTTTCCCCGGTCATAGGTTTCAACAATACGATTTGCAACATTCATAACTCTTTCGGCATCTCTTACTGAAGAACCGCCGTATTTTTGTACTATTAAACCCATTGTTTAACTCCTCCCTGTCAATTATATAAAACGCCATAAAGCGATTTTACCTTGTTTATAAATCCTTTGTTTCTTTGAGTATTGCACCGACATTGTCGACATACAGGCTCTTACACTTTCGTGATATTCCCTCCTGTTTAAAATACTCATTCATTCTGTCAATAAAATTATTATTATCCTTCTTCACAATCGCAATAACCGTCGGTCCCGAACCACTCAGATATACACCACAAGCACCCTGTCGTTTACTTTCTTCAAATATTTTTTCCATATCCGAAACAGCATCTGCTCTGTAAAGCTGATGAAGCCTGTCATTACAGTATATATCAAGATTTTCATAATCCCCCATCGCCAGCGATGCCGCAAAGGACGCCGCATGAGCAATATTATAAGAAGCATCCTCAAGCTTTACACTCTTTGGAAGAAGCTCTCTTGATTTTTTTGTAACCATATAATATTCGGGTATCATTGCTATAAATTCAAGTCCCGGTTTTATTCTTATTGTTTTTCTCAAAAGTCTGCCGTCATCAATACAGGATATACAAAATCCACCGAACAGTGCAGGAGCCACATTATCAGGATGACCCTCAATTTCATTTGCAAGTTCAAAAATTCTTTGCATATCAAGCTTTCTTCCGCTTATTGCATTTCCGGCAAGAAGTCCTCCTATAATACAGGCACTTGAACTTCCCAACCCTCTTGTCATGGGAATATTACTGTTCTGATTTATTTTTAAACCCTTAAGCCGGTGTCCAACCTCATCAAATACACGCATAGCCGAACGGTAAATTAAATTGTTTATGCCGTTTGGTATATATTCAGCCGCATTTGAATTTGAGATATAGAGTCCGCTTTCTATTTCACAAACTCTGATTGTATTATAAAGCGATAACGCTATTCCGAAGCAATCAAACCCTGAGCCGATATTTGCGCTTGATGCCGGAACTCTGACTTCAATCACCGATTACAACACCTTCATAACAGATACAACAGAATTTATCTTTTCAAGTCCGGCTCTGAATTTTTGCTGTTCTATATCCTTTACGGTAAATCCTATCTCATTATCAAATATCTGTGTAAACTCGGCATTTGCAAACTGTTTTTCTATATTTTTCTTATCATCTTTACATCTTGCAAAGAATGTAAGAACCTTTTCATCCTCATTCTGCATTAATTCTTCATTGCTCTGCTCCCATTCTATATTATGCATTTTTCCATCAGAATGTCTTACGCAATCTATAATATCCGCAACAACTGCACTTGCTGTAGGAAGCTTTCCTGCACCCCTGCCGTAAAACATAGCATCACCCAGGCTGTCACCTCTGACCATTACAGCATTGAACACGTCATTTACGTTACTTATTATAATATCATTTGAAACAAGCATTGGAGAAACCGATGCATATATCTTTCCGGAATCGTCAACATCCGCATATCCAATCAACTTAATAACAGAATTCTGTGCTTCTGCATACCTGACATCCTCAAGTGTTATATTGCATATACCCTCTGTCGGAATTTTATTGTAATCAACAAATTTACCCCACGCCATTGAAGACAAAATTGCAAGCTTTCTGCAGGCGTCATGACCTTCAACGTCGGCAGCGGGATTCTTTTCGGCATATCCTTTTGCCTGTGCATCTGCAAGTGCTGTATCAAAATCCTTACCTTTGGTGAACATTTCATTTAATATATAATTTGTTGTTCCGTTTAATATTCCCGCAATTCTCTCAATATCATTTGCTTTTGTACATATAGTCATAGGACGAATTACAGGAATTCCCCCTCCGACACTTGCCTCAAACATATACATAGCACCGTTTGCTTTTGCAAGCTCTAACAGCTCCGGTCCGTAAGTTGCAACAAGCTCCTTATTTGAGGTTACAACACTTACTCCCTTCTCAAGAAGCTGTTTGGTAAATTCATATGCCGGATGAAGTCCGCCCATAACCTCCGCAACAACATTTATTTCATCATCATTTAAAATATCATTAAAATCCTTTGTAAGATAAGGCTTTATTTCATCATTGTCAAAATCCCTTATATCAAGAAGGTATTTAATACTGATTTCCTCTCCTGCGGATTTTACAAAGCTTTTGTCACGAATAATTTCGTAAACACCGCTTCCCACAGTACCAAAGCCCAAAACAGCAGCCTTTGCCATAATATTTGTTTCTCCTCTCTTCCACATCCGCCTATCATAAATTTTTATAAAGACATCGCCAGCAGATGCACCTTATTAACACCGTTAATTTCTTTCAGCTCCGACATTATAGCTTCCATATTTACATTCAAATCGTTAAGCCTTAAAGAAATTGTTATATTTGCTATACCGTTTACCGGTATATTCTGATTAATTGTAAGAACACTGATTCCTTTCTTTGCAAAAAGTGCAAGAATTTCGGAAAGTATTCCCGTAACATCATCAAGCGTGAACGCCAATGTTGCAATATTTCCCGTTGCAGACTCATCACACGCATAAATATGATTCTTATATTTATAAAAAGCCGTACGGCTAAGATTGGTCTTTTCAAGAACTTCGTTCACCGATTTATATTTTCCCGACTCAAGCATATTCTTAGCTGTTATTACCTTTTTGAATACATCGGGAGCAATGTTATAATCGATAATTAAATATGAAGAATTCACGATAACAACCTCCGATAAGTCCGTCTTAGAAAAACAACTGTATTATTTATACAGTATAATACCATATATTTACCCTATTGTCAATATATTAAGTTAACAAACAACAAGGCAATCTTTAAAATATTTTGGTTATTTTGCAAATGGATTTTTTATTTTGTTTATTTTAAAATAGTATTAGCATAAATTTTATTTATCTTGTACTAATTTAAAACAAGATTGCATAATATATAAACAACAAATAATTTTACGAATGAGGTGAAAATATGAAATTCATCAATGCTTTTGAAAAAATCAAAGAAAGCCTGTCAGGCTATACCTTTAAAGCCCCTGAAAATGACTTTGCAATTCAGATTACTTTATCAAATAAGGACTGCGGAGGTACTTTCTATATCGAATCAAAGGAAGGTGCTCTTTCAATTGAACCGTACGACTATTGTGACAACAACGCTGCTATCGACATTATGTACGGAGATTTCACAAAGCTTTGTGAAAAGAAATTAACTGTTGATAAAGCAATTGAAACCGAAAAACTCAGGGTATTCGGCGATATTGATTCCGTTAAGCTTTTGATTGAATCACTTTCAAAGCCCGAAGATGTAAAAAAAGCTCCTGTAAAAAAGGTTGCTTCCCCTAAAAAGGCTGAATCAAAGGAAACAAAAACTTCTAAAAAATAATCTCAAGGGGCTGTTGCAAACGCAACAGCCCCTTTGCTATGTGAATTTTGATATACTTTAACAAAAAAACTAACGCAGAGTTTCAATCTCATTAGTTGGTGGCAGACAATTATGATTTTTACATACATAAAATGTTGTCTGATTCTTTAAAAGCGGATACTTGTTACTGTCTGTCGTTACCAATACATTTGCTATGAAAGGCAGTTTTTCTCTTATTTGATTCAAATCGGCATGTTCTTTTAGAGCAATAGTAATATGAGGTATAGAAGCTTCTTGCATCAGCAGTGCAATTAAAAACATACTGTTACCTGACGGATATTCGTATGTCTTAGCAGACATAAAAGCTACTTGCTTGTCTGAAAGCTCCTTATACTCTTCTTTTCCTGTAATTTTATGCAATCTGACTAAATTATATGTCATAACCGAATTTCCACTGGGGATTGCTCCGTCATAAGTTTCCTTTGGGTTTATAAATAGTTCCGTACTATTCGGTTCGGAAAAATAAAAACCGCCATCTCTGTCATCCATAAAAATTCTGACAGTTTCTTTGCAGAATTTTTCCGCCTTTTCAAGATAATTTTCATTAAGCGTTGAATTATAAAGTTCTAACAAGGCTGTAACGTAAAATGCGTAATCATCTAAAAAGGCATGCTTTGAACACTTTCCATCACGAAAGCTTGTGCAAAGTCTTAAACCGTCAGACATATTATTTTCGATAAATTCCTGTGATTTTTGTGCTGATTTTAGATATTTTTCATTTTGTGTAACTCTGTAAAGCATTGACATTGCTGCAATCATCATGGAATTCCATGACAATAAAATTTTTTCATCGAGGTGAAGCGTAAAACGATTTTTTCGATAATTGTATAGTTTTCTTATTTCCTCTTGAAATGTAGTCTTTAAATCGTTACTTATAAGAAGGTTAGGGATATTCATACCTTCAAAGTTCCCCTTCTCTGTAACATCAAAAACTTTGGCAAATTCTTTTCCTCGATCTTCGCCTAAAATATCTATGATTTCATTTAGCGAAACGGTGTAATATTTTCCCTCAACGCCCTCACTGTCTGCATCCTGGGCGCTATAAAATCCGCCATCTATAGATGTCATCTCATTTAAAATATATTCTGCCGTCTTTTCGGCAGTATCAAGATAAATATTGTTGTTAGTTAAGTTGTAAGCAGATGCATACGCTATTATCAGCAGGGCGTTATCGTATAGCATTTTCTCAAAATGAGGAGCAAGATAGTACTTATCTGTAGAATATCTTGAAAAACCGTAACCAATATGGTCAAAAATGCCGCCTTTTCTCATTTGCAGTAGTGTTTTTTCTGCCATTTTTAAAGCATTAGGATTATTGTTTTCTTTTGTATATAGCATTAAGAATAACAAGTTATGCGGTGCAGGAAACTTTGGTGCATCACCAAAACCGCCATGAGTGCTGTCGAAGGTATGCTCAAAAAACTGTACCGAGCGTTGTATCAAATCGCCGTCAATTTGGTTGTTTTCAGTAGTATCTGTATTTTTCATATATTCAATAATTTCTTCTGCAGGTGCTAAAAGTTTTGCTCTGTTTGAATTCCATTGCTTTGCAATTGCATTTAAAAGCTGCGAAAAGCCAGGCATACCATATCGTGGATTTGGTGGAAAATACGTGCCGGCAAAAAATGGTTTTTTATCCCATGTCATAAATATACTCATAGGCCAACCGCCACTACCTGTAAATGCTTGACATACAGACATATATACGCTGTCAATATCAGGGCGTTCCTCACGGTCAACCTTGATTGAAATAAAATATTTATTCAAAATTTCTGCTGTTTTATTATCCTCAAAGCTTTCGTGCGCCATAACATGGCACCAGTGACATGTGCTGTAGCCAATACTTAAAAAAATAGGCTTATTTTCTGTCTTTGCCTTCTCGAATGCTTCCTCACACCAAGGATGCCAGTTTACAGGATTTTCTGCATGTTGTAGCAGGTACGGACTTGTTTCGCTTTTTAACTGATTGCTCATTATTCCCTCCATATACATCCCTCGGAATTTAGCTTGTCAGCTTCTTGTTTTGCAAGCTCCAAATTTCTCGCCGCCATATAAACTATAGCACCTTCTTTGGCAAAGACTTTGGTAATGGCAAGACCTATTCCTCGGGTTGAAGCAGTAATTAAAACTACTTTGTCTTTTAATTTCATGATTGTTCTCCTTTTTTTTGCTCTATGCGGTCTGCCAATGGTCCTAAAACAAATGCAGGGCCAAGCACGGCAGTAAATCCGCCCACAGCACCTACTAAAAATGCCGCGAGCGCATACGGCACAAAACCCCTTAAATAAGGTTTTGAGAAACCAATTTCCATAAGTTATCACTCCAATCTAACCATAGTATAACCTATATTTGCGTATTTATTTAGCAGACTTGGTTATACTTTTATGTAGAAAGGAGGAATAGTTTTGAAAGAACTGTTTTTTATTTGCAAGCATTGCGGAAATATTATTGCCATGATAAAGAATAGCGGTGTTCCTATACAATGCTGCGGAGAAGATATGCAGGAAATAATTCCGGGTACTTGCGAAGCATCTGAAGAAAAACATATTCCCGTATATAAAACAGAAGGTGATACGGTAATCGTTTCAGTAGGTTCGGCCCTGCATCCGATGGCACCGGAGCATTATATCGAGTGGGTGTGTATTGAAAGTGATGATGGCTTCCAGTACAAAAGACTATCGCCAAACACACCTCCGAAGGCAAATTTTTCATTATCCAAGGGAGACAGCGTAAAAGCGGTATATGCCTTTTGTAATCAGCATAGCCTTTGGAAAGCATAAAATTAAAGGTAAAGGAGAATAAAATTATGTCATTAATTAACAAGGAAATTTCAGATTTTAAAGCCTACGCATTTCACGGAGACGATTTTAAGATGGTCTCCAAAGAAGAGATTTTAGGTAAATGGAGTGTATTCTTTTTCTATCCTGCGGATTTTACCTTTGTATGTCCGACAGAGTTAGAAGATTTGGCAAATAAGTATGAAGATTTTAAAAATGTTGGTTGTGAGATATATTCTGTATCTACCGACACACACTTTGTTCATAAGGCATGGCACGATGCATCTGAAAGAATCAAAAAAATCAATTATCCTATGCTTGCTGACCCGACTCATGAAATTTCAAGAGATTTTGAGGTTTTAATTGAATCTGACGGTCTTGCAGAACGCGGTACCTTTATCATAAACCCTGAAGGCAAGATTGTAGGTTACGAGGTTACTGCCGGAAATGTTGGCAGAAATGCTGAAGAATTGTTCCGTAAAGTTCAGGCATGCCAGTTTGTTCATGCTCATGGCGACCAGGTTTGTCCTGCTAACTGGCAGCCGGGTGCTGAAACATTAAAGCCAAGTCTTGACCTTGTAGGACAGTTATAATGAGTACTATGCAAAATATTAACCAAGACAATCTATATGATGTTGTAGTGATAGGCGGTGGTCCGGCGGGACTTACCGCTGCCATTTATCTGGCCCGCGCAAGATATCGTGTTTTGGTTTTAGAAAAGGAACAGTTTGGTGGCCAGATTACCATTACACATGAAGTGGTAAATTATCCGGGTTTGGGAAAAATAAGCGGAAAAGAGCTTACCGAAACTATGCACCGTCAGGCAGAAAGCTTTGGAGCAGAATTTTTAATAGCGGAAGCAGAAAGCCTGAAAATGGATGATATTGTTAAAACTGTTCACACAAGCCGTGGTGATTTTCAATGTTTAGGAGTTCTGCTTGCTACCGGTGCACATCCAAGAACAGTAGGATTTAAGGGAGAAGAAGAACACAAAGGACGAGGTGTTGCTTATTGCGCTACATGTGACGGAGAGTTTTTTACAGGAAAAGATGTTTATGTGGTCGGCGGAGGTTTTGCTGCGGCAGAAGAAAGTGTATTCTTAACCAAATTTGCCCGCCATGTAACAATTCTTGTTAGAGAGGATGACTTCACCTGTGCTATGGCTGTTGCAGAACCGGCAAAAAAACACGAAAAAATTACTGTTATTTATAACACGGTTGTA
>JAZOTP010000115.1:0-2084 GCA_045657705.1 Clostridia bacterium | reverse complement strand
TGTTGTATAATTAACCTGCTTTCTTAAGTATTTTCTTTACAAATTAATTATACCATGAAAGCAGAAATGACTCAACCCTTTTTCAAGGATTTGAGTCATTTCTTTTTTGTTACGGAGCTATCTTAACGCAACAGCCCCTTTGTGGGTTTCTGTATTAAGACTTGTTATATTGCCATTAATTATAATTCCGGTTTTGTCGCTTATTCCATGTGATAAAACTGTATATATGTCAATAATGCTTGCAGTGTCTTGTCCTACAGCGGCGATGGGAGTTTTGTTTGCTGTAAGATATGATAAAAATGCAATATATGCATCGGAAATTTTTGCACTGACAACTGTACTGTCAGCTTTGACAATGCCCATGATGATTTTATATATGGGTTTATTTAGTTAAGCTTTTCAAGATTTCCGGTTGATGGCACAATATACACTGTATTGTAATAATCATAAATAACCATACCGGGTTTTGCACCGTTTGGTTTTCGTACATTTTTAATTTGTGTATAATCTACAGGTACATTTGAAGATTCCCGTGCTTTTGAATAATATGCCGCCAATGCTGCGGCTTCTTTTATTGTTGAGTTAGGAATCTCTTTGTTAACTCCAAGCTTTATAACTGTATGAGAACCGTGGATTTTTTTTGTATGAAACCACATATCTTGTGAATTTGCAAATTTTAATGTCAGATAATCATTTTGTGTGTTATTTTTCCCAACATAAATGTCAAATCCGTCACTACTGATGTAGTGATGCGGTTTTGAAGTGTTTTGAAGCTTTTGTTTTTTGTTCTGTAATCTTTTTTTTATATATCCGACTTCACAAAGTTCCTGTCTGATTGCATTAAGGTCTGCTTCAGATTGTGCATTTTGTGTTAATACAAGGGTTGATTCAAGATATTCCAAATCCTGAACTGCTGTTTTAAAGTGCTTGGCAGCTTCAGTTTCAGCGGTTTTTGATTTCTGATAAAGCTTATAGTATCTTTGAATGTTCTGTGACGGTGTTAATGTTGGATTTAACATAATTGTGACTGGAGTCAGATTTTCACTATAATAGTTTTCAACAGTTATCTCACTGTCACCTTGATTAATGCGATAGATATTTGATGTTAATAAATCTCCTTTTTGCTTGTATTCATCTTTATTTTTTGCGTCATTAACTGTCTTTTTTAATATAGCAATTTTTTTTGATACTCTTTCTATATTGGTGTTCAAAAGATGAATGAGGTCTGTGCTTTTTTGCTTCATACGTTCAACATAATCTCTGTTTTTGTAAAATTCATCAAGAAGTGTATTCATACTGTTAAAGTATTTCTTAATAACCGTGTTGCCGTAATGAGTAATATCAAATGGTGAAAAATCAATGCTTTTACCTGATTTTTCATCATAAATTATACATGGCATATAGTCATAATCAAGAATTTTGGGAAGCTCGTTTATTATGTTATTTGTCTGCATTGAAGACAATTCTGAACAATCGGATTTTGCGGATTTTGTTGCTCTGAAAACCACTTCTCTTGCATGAAGCGGACTGATACCTGTTACTGTATTCATAATTGCCTGCTCGGGCATTTGACCTTCCTTTGAAAAATCAAATGTACAGGCAAAAACCTTGTCAGATAAAATAGGAGTTTTTTCTTGCGCAGGTGGTGCCTGATAGGTAAGTCCGGGAAGAATTTGTCTTATAGAACTAACTGAAAAGTCAACATGCTTTACAGAATCAATTACGGTATTATCATTTTTTGTAAGAATTATATTTGAATGACGTCCCATAATTTCGCAGTATAAATGCTTGGTTGTTTTATCTCCGAGTTCGTCATAAGAATCAACATCAATTCTTATTATTCTTTCGCAGTTAATCTGCTCAAAACCTGTTATTCTTCCACTCTGTAAATGCTTTCTTAAAAGCATACAGAACATAGGTGCTTTTTGGGGATTTTCTTTTTGAACAGTTGTAAAATGAATTCTTGGATGTGATGCATTTGCTGAAATTACAAGCTTGTAGGTTTCCTGCATTGTTTTTATGTTTAAAATAATTTCATCATTTTCAGGCTGATGTATTTTCTCAATCCTTGAATTAATTATTTT
>JAZOTP010000114.1:0-14503 GCA_045657705.1 Clostridia bacterium | reverse complement strand
AAGCTTATGAAAGAAAACAGTATTGAGCTTTGTGTGTACGGTCATTTACACAGTCAGGGGCATAAAAGTGCTGTGTGCGGTGTATATGATGATATAAAATATATGCTTGTTTCGTGCGATTACTGCGATTTTATTCCTGTTAAATTGTGCGATTAGCATAGAATTATTAAGTTATTATTAATTTTTTGAAAAAATAATTGAAATTTGAAAAAAATATGTTATAATAAAGGGTAATGTAATAATGGTGTATTATGCCATCATATAATATTTTATCATTTTGAGGAGGAAATACCAAATGGCTGTAAAGACAGAACAGGTAGAAAAAAATCTTGTAAAAATTACTTTTGAGGTTTCAAGAGAAAGATTTGAAGAAGGGATAAATGACTCATTTAAAAAGAATAAGAATAAGTTCAGTATTCCTGGCTTCAGAAAGGGAAAGGTTACAAAGCAGATAGTTGAAAAGTATTACACAGAAGCTGTTTTCTATGATGATGCTATTAACTATGTTTTGCCTGACGCATATGACGCAGCGGTTAAAGAGGCTGAGCTTGATGTTGTTGCTAAGCCTGAAATAGATGTTGAAGAAATCAAAAAGGGTGAACCGGTTGTGTTCACAGCACTTGTTACCACAAAGCCTGAAGTAAAATTAGGTGATTATACAGGTATAGAAGTGGAAAAAATTGAGAATAATGTAACAGACGAAGATGTTGATAAGGATCTTGAAGCTACACGTTCAAGAAATGCAAGAATCATCAGCGTTGAGGACAGAGCTGTTGAAAACGGCGATATTACCGTTATTGACTTTGAAGGCTTCTGCGACGGTGTTGCATTTGATGGCGGAAAGGCTGAAAAGTATGAGCTTGAAATCGGTTCAGGAAGCTTTATTCCGGGATTTGAAGAACAGATTATCGGTGCAAAAATCGGTGATGATATAGAAGTTAATGTTACTTTCCCTGAGGAATATCATGTTGATACCTTAAAGGGTCAGCCTGCAGTATTCAAAGTAAAGGTACACGAAATCAAGGTTCGTGAGTTACCTGAATTAAATGATGATTTTGCTTCAGAAGTAAGTGAATTTGAAACATTGGAAGAGTACAGAAACAGTATTAAGGAAAAGCTTACAGAACAGGCTGAGAAGAAGACAAAGCAGGAAACTGAAAATGCAGTAATCGATAAGGTTTGTGAAAATGCAGAGGTTGATATTCCTGATGCTATGGTTGAAGGTCAGATTGACAGAATGGTTAATGATTTTGCACAGCGTCTTTCATATCAGGGTATGAATCTTGATATGTATATGCAGTACACAGGAAGCACTGTTGAAGCTATGAGAGAAAGCTTCCGTGAACAGGCTAAGAAGCAGTGTCTTGTTACTTTGGTTATCGAAGCTGTTGTTGCTAAGGAAAGCATTGAAGCTAACGATGAAGAATTAGAAGAAAAAATTGTTGAAATGGGCAAGATTTACAATATGGAAACAGATAAGCTTAAGGAAGTTTTAAGCCCGGAAGATATTGACGGAATAAAGAGAGATATTACTTTCACAAAAGCTATCGATATGATGGTTAACAAAGCCGTTGTTAAATAATTTTTTCGGTATTTGTGCACCGATTTGTAAATTGCAAAAAGAAAGGATTGATTAGTATGAGTTTAGTACCAATGGTAGTTGAACAAACAGGCAGAGGGGAACGTTCTTATGACATTTTCTCAAGATTACTTGAGGACAGAATAATTTTTCTTGGGGAAGAAGTAAATGATGCAAGTGCAAGCTTAGTTGTTGCACAGATGTTATATCTTGAATCCAAGGATCCGGATAAGGATATTCAGCTGTATATTAACAGTCCGGGCGGCTCTATCACCGCCGGAATGGCAATTTATGATACAATGCAATACATAAGATGCGATGTATCAACAATTTGTATCGGTATGGCTGCAAGTATGGGTGCATTTTTATTGGCAGCGGGACAAAAAGGAAAGAGATTTGCATTACCTAACAGCGAAATTATGATTCACCAGCCTTTGGGCGGAATGCAGGGTCAGGCTACTGATATTCAGATTCATGCTGAAAGAATTATTAAAATGAAGCAGCATTTGAATGAAATTCTGAGTGAGCGTACAGGACAGCCTCTTGATGTTATTGCTGCAGATACAGAAAGAGATAACTTTATGTCGGCTGAAAAGGCAAAGGCATACGGATTGATTGATGAAGTTATTGAATCAAAGAAAAAAGCTTAAATCAATTTTGCAAAGGCACACACTAATGTGTGTGCCTTGCTTTGGATTTTGAGAACTTTGGAAAAATTATATTAATACTAAGGCTTATTTGCCGGAAGGGTGTTTAAATTTATGGCAAAAAATGAGGAAAAAAAGGAGGTTTGCTGCTCCTTTTGCGGAAAAAGTGAAAGTGAAGTTGGCAGACTTGTTTCCGGTAACAATGTTTATATCTGCAATGAATGTATCGCTGTTTGCAACGGTATTTTAAGTGACGGTTTTGACGGTGTGGAATATGATGTTGAAGATATGGGATTGCCGAAGCCTAAAGAGATAAAAGAAATTCTTGACCAGTATGTTATAGGTCAGGACGAGGCAAAGAAAATATTATCTGTTGCTGTATATAACCATTATAAGAGAATAGAAAGAGAAATTAAAGAGGATGATGTTGAGCTTCAAAAGAGTAATATACTTTTGATTGGTCCGACGGGGTCGGGAAAAACATTTCTTGTTCAAAATCTTGCAAGAATTTTAAAGGTTCCATTTGCAATTGCGGACGCAACCTCTTTAACAGAAGCGGGTTATGTCGGTGAAGATGTTGAAAATATATTATTAAAGCTTATTCAGGCTGCTGATTATGACATTGAAGCGGCTGAGAGAGGCATAATTTACATTGATGAAATAGATAAAATTGCAAGAAAATCCGAAAATGTATCAATAACAAGAGATGTAAGCGGTGAGGGTGTTCAGCAGACTTTGTTAAAGGTGCTTGAGGGTACTGTTGCATCTGTTCCTCCACAGGGAGGAAGAAAGCATCCGCATCAGGAATTTATACAGATAGATACAACTAATATTTTGTTTATCTGTGGCGGTGCTTTTGACGGAATTGAAAAGATAATCGGTGACAGAATAGGTAAAAAGGGTTTGGGCTTTGGTGCTGAAATAGAAAGCAAACAAGAAAAAAACATCAGCGAGCTTTTACAAAAAATTGCTCCGCAGGATTTGTTGAAATTTGGTCTTATTCCCGAATTTATCGGACGACTTCCTGTTGTTGCAAAGCTTAATCAGCTTGATGAAGCAGCACTTTGTGATATACTGACAAAACCGAAAAATGCTTTGGTTAAGCAATATCAGGCATTGTTGGATATGGATGGTGTTGAGCTTGATTTTGACAATGAAGCAGTAAGTGCTATTGCGAAAAAGGCTTTGAAGAGAAATACAGGTGCAAGGGGATTAAGAACTATAATTGAAGAGGTTATGAATGACGTTATGTTTGAAGTACCGTCTGACAGGGATATTATAAAATGTGTTGTACATGGAGATTGTATAACAGATAAAAAAGAACCGGAGCTTATAAGAGCAGAATAAAACTGATTTTGAGGCAGAAAGGGTCAAGACGGAAGGTTTTGGTTTTTTCTGTCTTTTTAAATATACTTGTGGTGATGGAAAGGAATGATATAAATGTTTGTATCAGAAAATTTAAATATAAATGAAAAGGGTCATCTGACAATCGGGAAAAATGATACGGTTGAGCTTGCAAAAGAGTTTGGTACTCCTTTATATGTGTTGGATGAAGAACTGATCCGTAAAAATTGCAGAGCATATAAAAATGCAATGGACAAGCATTACGGCGGTAACGGTCTGATTTTATATGCAAATAAGGCACTTTGTTCTTTATATACCTGCCGGATTGCCAAAGAAGAAGGACTGGGTCTTGATGTTGTTTCAGGTGGTGAATTATATACTGCAATAAAGGCAGATTTCCCTATGGAAAAGATTTGCTTTCACGGAAACAATAAAACACGGGATGAACTGATTATGGCTGTTGATAACAATATTGGTCATGTTGTTGTTGATAACGATTATGAGCTTGAGGCTTTAAATGAAATTGCAAAAGAAAAAAATAAGATTCAAAAGATTATGTTTCGTATAAAACCGGGAATTGATGCCCATACACACAGCTTTGTTCAAACGGGACAAATTGATTCAAAATTCGGAGTGGCTCTGGAAAACGGAGAGGCTTTTGAAATCATAAAAAAAGCATTAACACTTTCAAATATAAAGGTTACAGGAATCCACTGTCATATCGGTTCACAAATCTTTGATATTGAACCGTTTGTAAAGGCTGCTGAGGTTATGACGAATTTTATGGGTGATATTAAGGATAAGCTCGGATTTGAAATTGAAGAATTAAATCTTGGCGGTGGTTACGGAATCAAGTATACACAAAAGGATGACCCTCTTGCGTATGACGCTTATATGGAACCTGTTTCGAAAGCAGTTAAAGAAACTGCAAAAAAACGTGGTTTAAAGCAACCGTTTATATATATGGAACCGGGAAGATCAATAGTTGCTTCTGCCGGGATAACTCTTTACACTGTAGGCTGTATCAAGGATATAAAAGATGTAAGAAAATACGTTTCGGTTGATGGCGGCATGGCTGACAATCCGAGATATATTATGTATGAATCGGAGTATGAAGCAGTAATTGCAAATAATGCAGATGCTCACAAGTGTGAAAAGGTAACAATTGCAGGAAAATGCTGTGAATCAGGTGACATTTTGATAAAGGATGCAATGATGCCGGAAATCAAAGTAGGTGATACATTGGCAGTTCTTGCAACAGGTGCATATAATTATTCAATGTCATCAAATTATAACAGAATTCCAAGACCTGCTGTTGTTGCAGTCAATAATGGAGGAGCAAAGGTTGTAATTAAGAGAGAAACATATGAAGATGTTTTAAAAAATGATGTGATATAGAAGTAGAATATTTAATAGGCGGTGGCGAAAGCCACCGTTTTATATACATAAAAAATAGCCTTCCGCATAACTGCAGAAAGCTATTTTTTTTAATAACTAATTAGTTTAATTCAGCAAAGTACTTGATTGTTCTAACCATCTGGCTTGTGTATGAGTTTTCGTTATCATACCATGAAACAACCTGTACCTGATATAAGTCATCGCCGATAGGAGCAACCATTGTCTGAGTTGCATCGAACAATGAACCGTATGTGATACCAACTATATCTGAAGAAACAATCTGATCTTCATTGTAGCCATAGCTGTCAGAAGCAGCTGCCTTCATAGCAGCGTTGATAGCTTCCTTAGTAACATCCTTGCCCTTAACAACAGCTGTTAAAATAGTTGTTGAACCTGTAGGAACAGGAACTCTCTGAGCAGCACCGATTAACTTGCCGTTCAATTCAGGAATAACAAGACCGATAGCCTTTGCAGCACCTGTTGAGTTAGGAACGATATTTACAGCACCTGCTCTTGCTCTTCTTAAATCACCCTTTCTGTGTGGGCCGTCTAAGATCATCTGGTCGCCTGTGTAAGCGTGGATTGTAGCCATGATACCTGACTGAATAGGAGCGTAATCATTTAATGCCTTTGCCATAGGAGCAAGACAGTTTGTTGTACATGAAGCAGCTGAAATAATTGTGTCATCAGCTGTTAATGTATCTTCGTTAACACTGTAAACGATAGTCTTAAGGTCATTTCCTGCAGGAGCTGAAATAACAACTTTCTTAGCACCTGCATCGATGTGAGCTTGTGACTTATCCTTTGAGCAGTAGAAACCTGTACATTCTAATACTACGTCAACACCTAATTCACCCCATGGGCATTCCTTAGCGTCCTTGATAGCGTAGATTTTAATTGTCTTTCCGTCAACAACAATGTTGTCTTCGCCTGCTTCTACAGTATGTCCATCATATCTGCCTTGTGATGAGTCATACTTTAAAAGGTGAGCAAGCATTTTAGGATCTGTTAAGTCGTTGATTGCTACAACTTCATATCCTTCTGCACCAAACATCTGTCTGAATGCAAGACGGCCTATACGACCGAAACCGTTAATTGCAACTTTTACTGCCATAGTAAAATTCCTCCAAAAAATTTATTTTTTAAGCATGGTAAATTAAACCATTGCTTATCATTATATATTTTACAACAAAATTACAAAATATACAATAGTTTGTGTTAATTTTTTATCATTTTTTTAATTTTTGTTTATTTTTATTATTGGAGGTTATTTTTTTACAAAATTATTGGGTATTTTGATATTTGTTAGAAAATATACCATATATAGATTAAATTTTAAAAATATACGCAATATATTGTATAATTGTAAAAATAAACAAAGCAAATTGAAAAATGTATTGTTATTTTGTGATAATTTTGAAAGAAAAAAATTAAAAAAGTATTGACAGATGCGGTAATTATTTGGTATACTGATATATGCTTGACTGTATTATGAATAAGGGGTGATTTTGTGATTTTTGAGGCAGATAAAAAATATCTTTCGGTCGGCTATAAGCAGACTATGAGGGCAGTTGCCGAGGACAGCGCAAAAACGGTTTATATCGCCCGTGACAGTGAGGACGAGTTTTTTAAAGCTTTGGAAGAAGCGGTTAAAAATAAATCCTGCGAAGTTTTCTACGTTGATACGATGAGAGAACTCGGAAAGCAATGCGGAATTGATAAGAGTGCAAGCTGTGCTGTTATCATAAAGCACTAATTTTGGTTATACCACATTTAATGTGTTATAATATAAATAATAAATTTAAAGTCGGGAGGTGTAACACGGTATGCCAACATTTAATCAGTTAGTAAGAAAGGGCAGACAGACATCTGTTAAGAAGTCAACTGCTCCGGCTCTTCAGAAAAGTCTTAATTCTTTAAAGAAGAAGACTAACGATCACAGCTCTCCACAAAAGAGAGGTGTTTGTACAGCTGTTAGAACTGCAACACCTAAGAAGCCTAACTCAGCTCTTAGAAAGATTGCCAGAGTAAGACTTACAAACGGTATTGAAGTAACTGCATATATTCCGGGTATCGGACATAATCTGCAGGAACACAGCGTTGTTATGATCAGAGGCGGAAGAGTTAAGGACTTGCCTGGTACAAGATACCACATTATCAGAGGTACTCTTGATGCTCAGGGAGTTGCAAACAGAATGCAGTCTCGTTCCAAGTACGGCGCTAAGAAGCCGAAGAGTTCTGACAAGAAGTAATATTTTTGCTTCTTAAAATCAGCATATCACAAATTGGTGCATATCGGGTTATATCATATTATATAAATCGTATACGCACAGACGGAGATTTGAAAAATTAATCTCAGAGTACCGGTGATATTCATTAAAACGAATTATTTCGTAAAAATTATGAAGGAGGGAAGTAACGTGCCAAGAAAAGGTTTTATCGCAAAAAGAGAAGTTCTCGCAGACCCTATCTACAACAGTGTAGTCGTTACTAAGCTTATCAATAACATTATGTTAGACGGTAAGAAGGGTGTTGCTCAGAAAATTGTTTATGATGCATTCGAAATCATAAAGGAAAAGACAGGTAGAGATCCTTTGGAAGTTTTCACAGAAGCTATGGATAACATCATGCCTGTTCTTGAAGTTAAAGCAAGAAGAGTCGGCGGTGCAACATATCAGGTTCCAATGGAAGTTCGTCCGGAAAGAAGACAGACTTTAGGCTTGAGATGGTTGACCCGTTATTCAAGAGAACGTAACGAAAAAACTATGAAAGAAAGACTTGCTAACGAATTGCTTGATGCTTTAAACGGTACAGGTGGTTCATGCAAGAAGCGTGAGGATACTCACAAGATGGCAGAAGCAAACAGAGCTTTCGCTCACTACAGATGGTAGTCTTTGGTTTGCAAAACTGCATTTTGTGTATATAAATTTTCAGTCTGTAATGTTGCAGATACAAAGATATACACGAAAACATCTTACAAACAGTTAATAACACTATTTGTTCTTCGTTTTAAAAAAACGTGGAAAGGAGGAAACATAAATGGGTAGAGAGTATTCATTGGAGAATACAAGAAATATCGGTATCATGGCTCACATTGACGCCGGTAAAACTACTACAACAGAAAGAATTCTGTACTATACAGGTAAAAGCCATAAAATAGGTGAAACACATGATGGTTCAGCTACTATGGACTGGATGGCACAGGAGCAGGAAAGAGGTATTACAATTACTTCTGCTGCAACAACTTGTTTCTGGGCTAAGAAAGAAGGCTCAAAAGCAGGTGTAAAGCACAGAATTAACATTATCGACACACCGGGACACGTTGACTTTACAGTTGAAGTTCAGCGTTCATTGAGAGTTCTTGACGGTTCTGTAACCGTTATGTGTGCGAAGGGCGGCGTTGAGCCTCAGTCAGAAACAGTTTGGCGTCAGGCTAATGACTACAGCGTACCTCGTATGATTTATGTTAATAAGATGGACATCATGGGTGCTGACTTCTATAATGTTGTCAGCATGGTAAAAGAGCGTTTACACGCTAACGGTGTTCCCATTCAGCTTCCAATCGGTTCAGAGGATACTTTTAAGGGTATCATCGACCTTATGACAATGAAGGCTGAAATTTACTATGATGAAATGGGTGTAGAATACGGTGAGGAAGAAATTCCTGCTGATATGCTCGATAAAGCTCAGGAATACAGAGCAAACATGGTTGAAGCTATTGCTGAAACAGACGAAGATTTAATGATGGCTTATCTTGAAGGTGAAGAAATTCCTATGGAAGATCTTAAGAAAGCTTTAAGAAAGGCTACAATCAATAATGAAATCGTTCCTATGCTTTGCGGAACTTCATACAGAAACAAGGGTGTTCAGTTGCTTTTGGACGCTATTGTTGACTATATGCCGGCTCCAATTGATGTTCCTAACATCAAGGGCGTAAATCCTGATACAAATGAGGAGGATGAAAGACCTTCATCAGATGATGCTCCTTTTGCTGCATTGGCATTTAAGATTGCTACAGACCCATTCGTTGGTAAGCTCTGCTTCTTCAGAGTTTATTCAGGAACAATTGAAGCAGGTTCATATGTATTGAACGCTTGTAAGGGTAACAAAGAACGTCTCGGAAGAATTCTTCAGATGCACGCTAACTCAAGAGAAGATATATCAGTTGTTTATTCAGGTGATATTGCTGCAGCAGTTGGATTGAAGAATACTACAACAGGTGACACTCTTTGTGATGAAAAGAATCCTATTATCCTTGAGTCTATGGACTTCCCGGAACCGGTTATCCGTGTTGCTATTGAGCCAAAGACTAAGGCAGGTCAGGAAAAGATGGGTATTGCTTTGGCAAAGCTTGCTGAAGAAGATCCTACTTTCAAGACATATACAGATGAAGAAACAGGTCAGACAATTATCGCAGGTATGGGTGAGCTCCACTTGGAAATCATTGTTGACAGACTTTTGAGAGAATTTAAGGTAGAAGCTAATGTTGGTGAACCACAGGTTTCTTACAGAGAAGCTATCAGAAAGCCTGTTAATATCGAACACAAGTATGCTCGTCAGTCAGGTGGTAAGGGTCAGTACGGTCACGTATTACTGAAGTTAGAGCCTATGGAAGAAGGCGCAGGTTACGAATTCGTAAACGCTATTGTCGGCGGTGTTGTTCCTAAGGAATATATCCCAGCAGTAGATGCCGGTGTTCAGGGTGCTATGCAGTCAGGTGTTCTTGCAGGTTACAACGTTGTTGACTGTAAGGTTACTTTATATGATGGATCTTACCATGAAGTCGATTCATCTGAAATGGCATTTAAGATTGCTGCTTCAATGGCATTCAAAGAAGGTATGAAGAAGGCTGATCCTGTTATTAAGGAGCCTATCATGCTTGTTAATGTAATCATGCCTGATGAATACATGGGCGACGTTATGGGTGACTTGAACTCAAGACGTGGTATGATTAAAGAAATGGAAGCTGTTACAGGTGCTCAGAGAATTACAGCATATGTTCCGCTTTCAGAAATGTTTGGTTATGCTACTGAATTACGTTCAAGAACACAGGGACGTGGTCAGTATTCTATGGAACCATCACACTATTCTGAGGTTCCAAAATCAATTCAGGAAAAGATTATGAACGAAAGAGCTAAGAATAATGGTTAATTTTTAAAAAAAGACTTGATTTTTTAGCAAAAAGATTGTATAATAATATTATATGTAAATATATTACTTTGCGTTTGCAATAAAACGCAATAGAACCAGTAAGGAGGAAATTTAAAATGGCAAAAGCAAAATTCGAAAGAAATAAGCCACACGTAAACATTGGTACTATCGGTCACGTTGACCATGGTAAAACAACATTAACAGCTTCTATCACAAAGGTATTAGCTATGAGCGGTAAGGCTCAGTACGAAGCTTACGACATGATCGATAAGGCTCCGGAAGAAAGAGAAAGAGGTATTACAATTTCAACAGCTCACGTTGAGTATGAAACAGACAATCGTCACTATGCTCACGTTGACTGTCCGGGACACGCTGACTACGTTAAGAACATGATCACCGGTGCTGCTCAGATGGACGGTGCTATCCTCGTTGTTTCAGCTGCTGACGGTCCTTTGCCTCAGACAAGAGAACACATCTTGTTATCAAGACAGGTTGGCGTTCCTTACATCGTTGTTTTCATGAACAAGGCTGACCAGGTTGACGACCCTGAATTATTAGAATTAGTTGAAATGGAAATCAGAGATTTGTTAAATGAATACGAATTCCCTGGTGATGATACTCCTATCTTTACAGGTTCAGGTTTACAGGTTCTTGAATCAACTTCAACAGATCCTAATGCTCCTGAATATGAATGTATCCACAAGTTGATGGAAGCTGTTGACAGCTACATCCCAACTCCTGAAAGAAAAGCTGACTTACCATTCTTGATGCCTATCGAAGATATCTTCTCAATCACAGGCCGTGGTACAGTTGCTACAGGTAGAGTTGAAAGAGGTCAGTTAAAGGTTTCTGACGAAGTTGAAATCGTTGGTCTTACAGACGAATCAAGAAAAGTTGTTGTTACAGGTATCGAAATGTTCAGAAAGCTTCTTGACTATGCTGAAGCTGGTGATAACATCGGTGCATTGTTAAGAGGTGTTCAGAGAACTGAAATCGAAAGAGGACAGGTTCTTGCTAAGCCTGGTACAATTAAGCCACACACAAAGTTTACAGGTGAGGTTTACGTATTAACTAAGGAAGAAGGCGGACGTCATACTCCATTCTTCAATAACTACAGACCTCAGTTCTATTTCAGAACAACTGACGTTACAGGTGTTATTTCATTACCTGCTGGCGTTGAAATGTGTATGCCTGGCGATAACGTAAAGATGGACGTTGAACTTATCACTCCAATCGCTATCGAAAAGGGTCTCCGTTTCGCTATCCGTGAAGGTGGTAGAACAGTTGGTTCAGGTGTCGTTTCAGAAGTTGCTGAATAATATTAGCTTATAAATGACATTTTTATGCGACTCTCATTAATTTGAGGGTCGCATTTTTTAGATTTGCTATTTTGTAATATTTTTTGTTATTTCTCTTGTAATTTAGTTTCATATATGATATAATAATTTTACCACGACTTTTACTAAAATTTTATATGCTCAAAAATGATATATTTATATGTATACATTTTAAATACACGAACTATGCTATGAAAAAAGCGTAAGTTCTTCTTTCTGTATGTTCGTGTTTATGTGTGCGTATGGATAGTAAAAGCGTGGTAACTTTTTAAAGGAGAGTCCTTACGTTTTTTTGTGCGTAACTCTGCTTTAAGCAAGTTACGCATTTTTTAATTAATTGCAAATAAAATACGAAAGAGGAATATTATGAAGAATAGAGGTAAACTAATTACAATTATATTTTTGTTGTCATTTATATGTGTGCAGTTAACAACATTTGCACATAGCGGACGAACTGACAGTAGGGGTGGACATCGTGATAATAAAAATCTCATTATGCAAAATAATCCTTGACAAAAAAAATATAATGTGTTATAATATACCTAATTAGTTGCATAATGCTACACAAAGGAGGAAATAATATGTTATATGAAAACTACTCACAAAAAGCTATTTACGAACTTGAAAGGCAAAGGACAGGTAATTACGGTTATGATATTGAAGAATATGAGCCGGAGTTTGAATGTAAAGAATGCAAAACCCATACGGGAATGTTTTTTGAAATAAATTCAGAATATTACTGTGCAGATTGTGTTTGTGATTATCTGAGGGAACAATTTTCAAAATTTTCTCATTTATCCGGAAACGAGATGCTTGATTCGGGTGAAATATTAAACGAAATCATTTCTGATTTCTCAGATAATGAGCTTTTGAGTTATATTGAAAGTAAATATCAGCGAATTGATACATAATTTTTAAATTTATTCTTGACTAATAATTTTATGGTGGTATAATTAAATTAAGGTGATATAATGATTGAGAATGTATGTTGTTTTACAGGACACAGATTAATATATGATGATATTGAATACATACAAGATGCGGTAAGCTCTGCTGTACAAATGATGATTTTAAATGGTGTCAGTATTTTTATATCCGGCGGTGCAATAGGTTTTGATACAATATGTGCAAAAATAATAATTGAAAAGAAAAAAGAAAATCCTGATATAAAATTATATCTTGCTTTGCCGTGCCATAATCAGGATTACAGGTGGAATATGTCGCAGAAGGCTGAATATAAGTATATAATCGAAAATGCTGATAAGGTAGAATATATATCGGATAAGTATTCGCCGTGGTGTATGCATATTCGCAACCGTTATATGGTGGATAATTCAAAATATGTGATTGCATACTGCAAATCTGAAAAAGGTGGTACTTTTTATACTGTAAATTATGCCAAAAAGAAAAATAAAATTATAAATAATATAATTAAGAATAGTAAACATGGGTAAAAAAACAGCTTCGGACTATACAAATCCGAAGCGTTTTTATTAAAGAACAACAAGCACAAGTGTTGTTATAAGGAACATTATTGCTAATGCACAGGTTAATTTTGAGAAAAATGCAGCTTTTGTTCTGCCGGTGTTTTTGCTGAAGAATGAATCACCTGCATCAGGTGCAGCACCTGCAATACCTCTCATTCCCGGATCTTTACCTTCCTGCAGCATTACAACTACTATAAGTAAAACTGTTACAATTAAATGTAAAACTGTAAATAATGTTTGCATATTCCGTAAACCTCCTATAATAAAATTAAGTATAACATAAATATTATATCATAAAAACAAAATTTTACAAGATGTTTTTTAAAAAAATATTAAATTTTTAAAAAATATTTATTATAGGGGTATACGAACAGGGAAAATTTTGGTATAATATAGATAATAAATTAGATATTTATGGAGAAAAACATGGAAATCAAATCTAACGAAGAAAAAAAAGAGAGAGTTTTGCTCGCAGGAGTTCATCAGGGACTGAGAAATGTCTTGGAAGATACGACGGAAGAATCCATGCATGAGCTTTATGAGCTTGCAAAAACTGCAGGTGCGGAGGTTGCCGCAACTGTTATTCAGAACCGTTCTGAAATAGAGAGCGGTACTTATATGGGTGAGGGAAAGCTTGAAGAAATTGCTGTTGCAATTAAAGAGCTTGAAATTGATTGTGTTATTTTTGATGATGAGCTGTCACCAATACAAATAAGGAATCTTACAGATATTTTAGAAGTTAAGGTTTTAGACCGTTCTATGCTTATTCTTGATATTTTTGCTATGCGTGCAAGAAGCGGTGAGGGTAAATTACAGGTTGAGCTTGCACAATTAAAATACAGATTACCGAGACTCAGAGGTATGGGAACGGTAATGAGTCGTACAGGTGCAGGTATCGGAACAAGAGGCCCGGGTGAGACAAAGCTTGAAACAGACAGACGTCACATTCATTCAAGAATAAAGGCATTATCGGACGAGCTTGAGGAATTAAAAAAACACAGAGAGCTTTTAAGGGCAAGACGTAAAAAAGACGGAGTAATAACTGTTGCACTGGTTGGGTACACAAATGCGGGAAAATCAACGTTATTGAATGCACTGACAGACGCTGATGTTTTTGCGGAGGATAAGCTTTTTGCAACTCTTGACCCGACATCCCGTGCATTGGAGCTTGAAGATTCAAGAAAGGTTTTGCTTGTTGATACTGTTGGGTTTATAAGAAAGCTTCCTCATCATCTTGTTGAAGCTTTTAAATCAACTCTTGAAGAGGCTGTTGTTGCAGATGTGCTTGTTCATGTGGTTGATTGTGCAAATGAAGAATTTGAAAACCAGATTACAGTGGTAGATGAGGTATTGTCAGATATAGGTGCAGTGGGTAAGCCTGAAATTGTAGCTTATAATAAATGTGATAAAACCGATATTACAGATATTGCAGATATAAAGAAAGACTGTGCAAAGGTATTTATTTCAGCAAAGCAGAAAATCAACCTTGATAAGCTCATAAATGCAATTGCAGATGCCGCACCCGGTAAAAAACAAAAAATTACGGTGTGCATTCCATAT
>JAZOTP010000113.1:0-5875 GCA_045657705.1 Clostridia bacterium | reverse complement strand
TGGTACATTCATGTAAGGTTGAACAGAATCACCATGGACAAACTAAGAATGATACATTCCTTCTTATTCCTCCGCTTTATCATACAGGAGCAAAAATGCACTGGTTCGGAAGCTTGATTTCAGCTTCAAAGGCTGTACTTTTAAAGGGTATTAAGCCTGAATGGATTATCAAAGCGGTATCGGAAGAAAAATGTACTATAGTATGGCTGCTTGTTCCATGGGCACAGGATATTTTAGATGCTATAGACAGAGGGGAAATTGATATAGACAATTATGAGCTTGAACAGTGGAGACTTATGCATATCGGTGCACAGCCTGTTCCGCCGAGTCTTATCAAGAGATGGAAGGAACGCTTCCCGAATCATGATTATGATACAAACTACGGTTTGAGTGAATCAATAGGACCGGGATGTGTACATCTTGGTGTTGAAAATATTCACAAGGTCGGAGCTATTGGAAAAGCAGGCTTTGGCTGGCAGGTTAAAATCTGTGATCCCGACGGAAATACGGTTAATAAGGGTGATGTAGGTGAGCTTGCAGTTTATGGTCCGGGTGTGATGAAATGCTATTACAATGATGAAAAGGCAAGCAATGAGGTTTTAAAGAACGGCTGGCTTTTCACAGGGGATATGGCTATGGAGGATGAAGACGGATTCATCTATCTTGTTGACAGAAAGAAAGATGTTATAATCTCAGGCGGTGAAAATCTTTATCCTGTTCAGATTGAGGATTTCTTAAGAAAGAACAACAAAATCAAAGACGTTGCAGTTATAGGATTGCCCGATGCAAGATTGGGAGAAATTGCTGCTGCAATTATAGAAATTAAAGAGGGCTTTGAATGCAGTGAAGAAGAAATCAACGATTTCTGCAGAGACCTTCCGAAATATAAGCGTCCGAGAAAGATTATTTTTGCTGAAGTACCGAGAAATCCGACAGGTAAAATTGAAAAACCGAAGTTAAGAGAAATTTATTGTGGTGAAAGCTTGGTTGCAACACAGATAAAAGGTTAAAAAACAGATAAATTTCGTCAGAATTTTTGATATATTGCGAGTTTTTCTTGCATTATTGATGTAAATATGATAAAATATAGGCGGTTGTTAATTTTACAGCCGCCTATAAATGCATATAAAGATAATATAACATGAAATAACTAAACGAAAGGAAGATTTAATCAATGAAAAAATTAATGCTTGGAAATGCAGCTGTTGCACGCGGAGCTTATGAAGCAGGTGTAACTGTTGTTGCTTCTTATCCCGGAACACCGAGTACCGAGATAACGGAAAATATCGTTAAATACGATGAGATTTATGCAGAATGGTCGCCTAATGAAAAGGTTGCAGGTGAAGTTGCAATCGGCGCTTCAATCGGTGGTGCAAGAGCAATGTCATGTATGAAGCACGTTGGCTTGAATGTTATGGCAGACCCTGTTTTTACAGCAAGCTATACAGGTGTAAATGGAGGCTTGGTGCTTTGTGTTGCAGACGACCCCGGAATGCATTCATCACAGAATGAGCAGGATTCAAGACATTATGCAAAGGCTGCAAAACTTTTGATGCTTGCACCGCCCGACAGCTCTGAATGCAAGGAATATACAAAAAAGGCTTTTGAATTGTCAGAACAGTTTGACACTCCTGTTATTGTAAGACTTTCTACAAGAGTTTCTCACTCACAGGGACTTGTTGAAGAAAATGAAAGACAGAAGCATGACATCGGTGAATATGAAAAAAATATTCCGAAGTATGTTATGATGCCGGGTATGGCCATAAAGCGTCATGTTGTTGTTGAGGAAAGAACAAAGAAAGAAATAGAATATGCTGAAACAAGCGAATTGAACACCTGTGAAATAAATAATAACAAGATTGGTATAATCACATCGGGTATTTCATATATGTATGCAAAAGAGGCTCTGGGTGACAGAGTGAGCTATTTAAAGCTTGGTATGGTTTATCCCATGCCCGAAAAGCTTATTAAGGATTTCTGTAAAAAGCATGAAACAGTATATGTAATTGAAGAGTTAGACCCGTTTATTGAAGAACATTGTAAGGTTTTGGGCTTAAATGTAATCGGAAAAGAAAAGTTCACAATGCTTGGTGAATACACACCTGAAATGATTAAAAAGGTTGTATTTAATGAAGATAAGCAAGAGAGCGCATCAATTGATGAAGTTATTCCTGTTCGTCCTCCTGTAATGTGTGCAGGCTGTCCGCACAGAGCTACATTCTATGTTTTAAAGAAGCTTGGTCTGGTTGTAAGCGGTGATATTGGCTGTTATACATTGGGAGCTGTTGCACCGCTTGCAAGCGTTGATTCAACTATTTGTATGGGTGCAAGTGTAAGTGCGGCTATGGGTATGGCAAAGGCAAGAGGTGCAGAGTTTAATAAAAAGCTTGTTTCTGTAATTGGTGATTCAACATTTATTCACTCGGGTATTACAGGACTCATAGACATAGTTTATAATAAGGGAAACAATACTGTAATTATTCTTGACAATTCAATTACGGGTATGACCGGTCATCAGGATAACCCTACAACAGGATTTACTATCAGAAAAGAGCCTACAAAGCAGGTTGACCTTGAATTGCTTGCAAAGGCTGTCGGTATTGAGAGAGTTGTAATTGCAGACCCGTTTGATCTTAAAAACTTTGAAAAGGTTGTAAAAGAAGAGGTTGAAGCAGATGAGCCGTCTGTAATTATTGCACAGCGTCCGTGTGCTTTGTTAAAAACAGTTAAATATACAGGACATTGTAAGATTGGTGATAATTGTAAGAACTGTAAGCTTTGTATGAAGCTCGGTTGCCCTGCAATTTCTGTTAAGAATGATAAGGTTTGTATAGATGAAACACAATGTAACGGATGCGGATTATGTATAAATGTATGTCCGTTTGGGGCTATTTCAAAGGAGGATTAATGAAATGACAAAAAATATAATGATTGTTGGTGTCGGAGGTCAGGGTACTCTTTTGGCAAGCAGAATTTTAGGCAATACTGTTATCGACGAGGGCTACGATGTAAAGCTTTCTGAGGTTCATGGAATGAGCCAGAGAGGCGGAAGTGTTGTTACATATGTAAAATACGGCGACAAGGTTTATTCTCCGATTATAGATGAGGGAGAGGCTGACATTATTTTAGCCTTTGAAATGCTTGAGGCTTACAGAGCTTTACCGTATCTTAAAAAAGACGGTGTAATGATTGTAAACACACAAAGAATTGATCCAATGCCCGTTATAACAGGTGCAATGGAATATCCTGCTGATATTGACAAGAAGCTTGAAGAAAAAATCAATCTTGTAAAGGTTGACGCACTTTCAAAGGCGCAGGAAGCAGGAAACATGAAGGCTGTCAATGTTGTTTTAATCGGTGTTATGGCGAAAAATACAGATATTTCATACGACAAATGGATTGAAACAATTAAAAACACAGTGCCTGAAAAGTTTTTGGATGCAAATTTAAAAGCATTTGATTTGGGTTATAATTTGTAATAAATTGAAAGGATTGATTTAAAATGGCTTATTATCAAAAAGAATTTGAGTGCATGAGCAGAGAAAACATTAAGGCATTACAGGACGAAAGACTTGTATGGCAGGTTAAAAGAATGTATGAAAATGTTGAACTGTTCCGTACAAGAATGGACGAAAAGGGCTTAAAACCTGAAGATATTAAGGGTGTTGAAGACTTACATAAACTGCCATTTTCCTATAAGCAGGATTTAAGAGACTATTATCCGTATGGATTGTTTGCCGTACCTATGAAGGATATAGTAAGACTTCATGCTTCAAGCGGTACAACAGGAAAACAGATTGTTGTAGGTTATACAAGAAAAGACCTTGATATGTGGGATGACTGTATGGCAAGACAGATTGTTGCAACAGGCGGAGATGAAAATTCATTTGTTCAGGTTTCTTACGGCTATGGCTTATTTACAGGCGGACTTGGTGCACATGGCGGAGCTCAGAAACTGGGAGCTACAGTAATTCCTACATCGTCGGGAAATACACAAAGACAAATTCAGACAATGATTGATTTTGGTTCTACTCATTTGTGCTGTACACCGTCTTATGCTATGTATTTGGGTGAAACAATTGAAGAAATGGGTGTTAAAGACCAGCTTAGCTTAAAAGCAGGTATTTTTGGGGCTGAACCATGGACAGAGGACATGAGACATGCTATTGAGGATAAGCTTGGAATTAAAGCATATGATGTTTACGGTTTGTCAGAAATCATGGGACCGGGTGTATCATATGAATGTGAGTGTCAGGCAGGTATGCATATCAATGAAGATATGTTTATTGCTGAAATTATAGACCCTGATACAGGTGAGGTTTTACCTGAGGGTTCAAGAGGAGAGTTGGTATTCACAACAATTACAAAGGAAGGCTTTCCTGTTATCCGTTACAGAACAAGAGATATTTGTTCATTGATATATGAGCCATGTAAGTGCGGAAGAACATTTATAAGAATGAACAAGCCTACAGGCAGAAGTGATGATATGATGATAATAAGAGGTGTAAATGTATTCCCGTCACAAATTGAAGAGGTACTCTTAAAGCTTGGAACAGAGGTTACACCTAACTATCAGATTATTGTTGACAGAGTAAATAATTCAGATACACTTGAAGTTCAGGTTGAAATGTCAGAGGCTTTATTCTCAGACGATATTAAGTCAATTGAAAAGGTTGGAAATACTATCCGTGAACAGCTAAAGAGTGTTTTGGGTCTTGCTGCAAAGGTTACACTTGTTGAGCCTAAGTCTATTGCAAGAAGTGAAGGCAAGGCAAAGCGTGTAATTGATAACAGAAAGCTTCATTAATAGGAAGGAGTGTTAGTGATGTTAATAAAACAGGTTTCAGTATTTGTTGAAAATAAGTCAGGAAAGCTTGCAGAGGTTATTAAAACCATTGGTGATAATGCAATTGATATTTATGCATTATCTATTGCAGATACAACAGATTTCGGTGTATTAAGACTTATTGTAAGTGACCCGGATAAGGCTAAAGAGGTTTTAAAGGAAAAGGGAATGGTTGTTAAGCGTACCGATGTTATTGCGGTAGTTGTAGAGGATAAGCCGGGAGGTCTTGCCCATGTTCTTGATGTATTAAGAGATAAGGGTATAGGAATTGAATATCTTTATGCATTTATCGGTAAGAACGAGAATGGTGCTAATGTTGTAATGAAGGTCGATAAGCCTGAAGAGGCTGTAAAGCTTTTAGGTTTAACCGACGTATCAGTTGTTGAGGCTGAGGACTTGTACAGATGATGTAAAAGAGAAAATATTCAGATTTCTTATCATTTTTGTGGATTTACTTTCATACATAAAAAAGCAAGAAAAGTTCAAAAAATACTAAAAGGGTCTCATCAAGAGGATTCTTTTAGTTATTTTTGAACTTTTAAAGCCTTATTTTTGATTATTTTTTTAATTTAATAAGCATTGATTCAAAGTTTTTGAGAGTAAAAATCGGAGCATAACTTTCCGAGGTAAAGGTTTCTTCCCGAACTAACTCAAGATCGTGTTCATTATCAAGCTTATAATATTCAAGAGTTACACCTGAAGTATTGAAAAAGCCGGAAATACATATTTTGAAAGTAATATCTCCTCCATTATCATCATCATTAAAATGAGAAATCATTATAGATGCTTCATCATTGTTTTTTGCTGCGGCAATATGTAAAAACTCGCTGTCTGAATCAACTTTTACAAGTGTTTCTTTTGTATATAGGTCATTAAACATTAAAAACGGATAATATCCCTTTAATTTTTCGGTAGAACAATAAGGAAAAAACAAACCATTAAATGCATGATTCGGTCGTGCATCATAATACATAATCATATTAATAGGAAGATATGCACTTGAGCAAATAACTGATGCAACATATGCAG
>JAZOTP010000112.1:0-9723 GCA_045657705.1 Clostridia bacterium | reverse complement strand
TTATTTTTCAATGTACAATCCGCTGCTCGCTGAACAGCTTATTTAGTATATCACATTCTTTTCGGTTTGTCAATACCTTTTTTTAATTTTTTTCAAATTATTTTTTTCGGTATCTTTACTGCCTCCAAAAAGCGACAACTTTTATATTCTACCATACTACAAAGCGTTTGTCAATACTTTTTTATAATTTTTTTAATTATTTTTTTCAGTTTTCTCAAACCCTCATCGCTGATAGCTTTAATATAATACCACATCAATCGACTTTTGTCAATTATTTTCTACATAATTTATTATTTTTATCTATTTTTTTCACTAATCATTATTTTTTTATATTTTCTTAAGTCAAATTTAACAAACACATTTTTAAAATATACAAAAGATGAGGCAGTGTTATAACCTCATCTTTATTTTTACTTCTTACTATATATTATTTAAATCAACCTTCCATGTGTCTTCCTAAAAATCCGGCTGCTGATTCGGCTAATTTTGATTCTACTTCACTTACCTGCTCTCCCTCATTCATAACAAATATCACAGAACCGATTGTATCTCCCTCAGACACTATAGGCACTACAACCCCGGCATTATATTTTTCGTTTCCGTCTGCGATTGAAAGTCCATTGCTTCCCTGTGATTTAAATGTAGATTTTTCACTCATTACATTTTCAATATCTCTGCTTACCCTTTTTTCTATTAATTCTTTTTTAGGTATGCCGGAAACCGCTATAATGCTGTCCCTGTCTGTAATTAACGCACCTTTTCCGGTTGTCTTTGCAAGAGTTTCTGCATAATTAATTGCAAAATCTCCCAATTCCCCGATTGGTGAATACTTTTTAAATATTACCTCTCCATCTTTTTCTGTGAATATTTCAAGTGGGTCTCCTTCCCTTATTCTCATCGTTCTTCTGATTTCTTTTGGAATTACAACCCTTCCCAAATCATCTATTCTTCTGACTATTCCTGTTGCTTTCATATATTTCCCTCCAAATAATTTGTCAATTTTAATGTTATGTAGTCATATTATGTGTTATTCAGAAAAATTTATACAATTTTATTGTTGGAAAATTTTATACTAAATTTATTAAAAGCTAAAAAGACAACGGCTACAATTCCGCTGTCTTTAACTTATTCCCGAAATAAACACAAACGCCAGTGCAAGAAGCAGTAATTTATCATCACAGTCATCTGCCAGAAGAATTAAAATAATAGCCAAAAGAATAATATCATCGACTTCAAAATTTCCTAATATTTTTGTATTCTTTTCTTCTGTGACAATCTTATTATCTTTTATTATTTCTTTCTTATCACAATCTTTTTTTGTTTCTGTTTTTCTTTCTATCTTTTGCGGCATATCATTTATACTGTAATAATTCCTGTACATACCATCACCACTTTACAGATTAAACAATCCCGAAAATTTTGACAAATTTAAAATTTTAATTGCATTGTCAATACTTTTTTGTCTGTTGTTTCTCATATACGGACGCAAAGACATTAATAAATTTGACCTTTGATCATTTACAGAACCCATTTCATCAATAATGCCTTTAAATTTTGCCATATATTCCAACCCCTCAGGAGAAAAAAAATTATTCGCTTTATTTCCCGAATTATTATTTCCCAGAGAAATCGGTATCGGCTTTTTATCCTCCGAAATTTTTATACTGTCATCAACACTTTCCTTATTTTCATTATCTGTATTGCTTTTTAACATACCCAATACGGCATTTATTTTTTCATCAGCATTATCCCCCAATAAACTCTTTAAAGAGCTTAACATATCATCAGCCATATTAACCTCCCAAAAATCACTTTAACTTATCTATAACATCATCTGCATTAATTTTTGATAATTGAGAAATATCAATATTTTGCAGTTTTTTCTTTATTTCCTCACTGTTCATACTCATAAAAGTATTCACTATTTTATTCCTATCAATATTTCCTATTTGTTGTGAAAGCTTTTTTCCCTGCGGTGAGTTTAACAGCTGCTCTATACTTTGTTTTGACTGTGCTATCTTTTGCTTATCCATTCCTGACAGAATTTCCATTAATTTTTTTTCAGGAGTCATAGCCATAATATACACCCTTTCATTTACAACAAACTGCACGTCGAACAATTTCCTTTACATATCCCGGTTTCAGTTTGACAAATACTCTTTATCCTTTTGGGATTAAAGCTTATTTTTTTCTTTTCAAAATATTCACCCTTTATCTCAACTTTTTTACCAATTATCGGACAATAACAAGTAAATCCTGCTGACATTTCTTTTCCTCCGGTTCATTAATAATTTATTTTTAGTATCACTATTATTATATTCATATACTGTAAAAAGATTTACTAAAAACAAAAATTTTTATGAAAATATTGACATTTAATTTCTGTTGTGCTATTATATATTCAGCAAAGTAGGATTCGATGCGTTAAGTGAGATAGGAACGGGAAGTTGTCTTATCTACGAAAAGCTTTAAAGCTTGCGGTATTGTTTCCGCATTCCGTTGCTGCAAAATCGTGATATGTTTGTACCTTTTTGCAGTCATTTTGCAGAAAGGATTTTTTATTATGAAAAAACAAATTAATAACACCCGAAAACTGTGTACTATTGCAATGTTGCTTGCTGTTGCTGTGGTTCTTGGAATGTTCTCTTTAAGAATCGGTGCAGGAATTAAAATTTCATTTAAATTCACATCGGTATTTTTAACCTCTGCTCTGTTCGGCCCCGTTTACGGTGGCTTGTGCGGAATCCTCAGTGATATACTTGCATATTTTGTAAATCCCGGAGTTGGACCTTATATGCCGCAAATCGGACTTGTTGAGGCTCTTTACGGTATTTCATACGGGTTGTTTTTCTTTAAATCGTACAGTGTAAACACAAAAAACATAATAAAGTTAATTATTTGTCTTATGTTAAATACATCATTATTAAGCATTCTTGCAATGGCATATTTTTTAAAGGATTTAATGGGTATGACATATATCAATACTGTCATTTTCAGAATACCGTCATCAGCACTTAATATGCTGATGCATTTTGCAGGTATTATTGTTATATTGAAATTCATCCCAAAATTCAAAAAGCTTTCAGGCATTGAATAGTTTTATTACAACAAGAACATCTGTTACTTATCCTCGGTAAGTAACAGATGTTTTTTACTTTTCATACAATCTCCATCCTTTTCTTTTTCTTCTTTACATTACATCATTAATAAGATAACGTGCCGTTTCAAAATTATCCTTCTTTACATAAATTTGATATTGATACGCATAATCTGAATTTATTCCAAATGACCCTGTTCTTGCTCTGCTCGTCGATCCAAAAAAATTTCTACTCTGTATATTAGTTACTTTAATACTGTAATCAATATTGTTAGATGCTAATATGTTGCGGATATCAGCCTGTTTCTTCATACTCCATGTGCATACAAGTTCTCTTCTGTTAAAAATTGTAACCACAAAAAATGCCTCCCCAAAACATTTATGATAAATTAATATGATATATATTTTTTATTAAATTTCTGCAATATACTTCAACTCACATTTTTCTTTAATCTTGTAAACCTCAAAATATTTTTCTTCGAGAGGTATCCATCTTTTTATGAAATTCTCCGCACCGTCACACCCATTACGTTTTTTAATTCTTCTTATCTGTTCATCATATCCGACGTCAAGAAATATATGTAAATCAAAATAATTCCATAACCGCGGATGACATGAATAAGAACCCTCGACAATACTTATCTTATTTTTGAAAACCTGTATCTCATTTTTATATGATTGAGTATGACAACAATAAGGTTTATAAGAAAAATCTTTGTTGTTTTTTAAAGGAATCAATACTTCTTCCAAAAAACGTTCATAATCAACATTACCCCCGGGAGTTTCTATCCTCTCTTTAGTTCTTTGTTCAGGTCTTAAGAAAAAATCATCCATATGAATAACATTGCATGACAACTTATTCTGCAGTTTTCCCGCAAGAGTTGACTTACCTGAGGCACATCTTCCGTCTATTGCTATAAGAATAAAAGGATTTTGAAATTTCTGTATATTTTCAATTATTTCATTTAACTGCATCGGTGCTTTCACCCTTTGTATTTTTATTTTTAAAACGAATAAGCTTCGCTCTTTTTAAAGCAAGCATAACAGCAGGAATTAAAACAAGCTGAAGAATAATTCCCGGAATTGCATTTAATATAGCTCCAGAAACAAATGCAGCAAATGTAAATCCACCGTCATCAACACCCAAAAGTATTACTTCGGCAATTCCCCATACCACACGTCCCGCTATCATAGCAATAACCATACAGCGGTAAAGTGCTTTAACACACTGCCACCTTGAATGTGAATATAAAAATCCTGACACAAATCCATATGTTGACAACTCAAACGCCATAGCAACAGCATTCGGATACATAACAGGCATACTAAACATAAACGAACGTAGAAGCGGAAGAATAAATCCAACTGTCAAGCCGTACTGCCATCCGCATATAAGTCCGCAAAGTATAACAGGAATATGCATCGGAAGGAGCATATTTCCAAACTGCTGAATCTGTCCTGTAAAAAAAGGTAAAACCATCCCCAACCCTAAAAACATCGCCGCAAGAATCATATTTTCAACCCTATTATTCATTTTGTCAACTCCATCTTGTAAAAAATTGTTTATAAATATATTTTAACACATATATATCTGATAGTCAATTTCACAGAGACAATTTCACATTTTTTTATCTTTCTAACTGTTGCTTTTTTGAGTAAAATGTGCTAAAATATCTATGATTGCGAATGATGTTAATACGAAAAATCAGAATTCTTAGGAGTACTATACAATGACACATATTTTTTCATCAATTAAAGAAGCATTTGGTTCTGTTATACCGATTGCACTGATAGTTCTGATACTATCTGTCACCTTTATACCGCTTGATACAGGTGTGCTTGTTATATTTTTACTCGGCACAGTTATGCTTATCTTTGGCATGAGCTTTTTTACAGTGGGTTCGGGTATATCTATGGAACCGTTAGGAGATGGAATTGGTAAATCTCTGAATAAAAACAAAAAAATTGCAATTCCACTTGTTATATGTTTTATCCTCGGCTTCTTTATTACTGTTTCAGAACCGGATTTACAGGTTCTGGCTGAACAAGTACCTACAATTCCCAATATAATGCTTATTATGTGTGTTGGTATTGGCGTAGGTATTTTTCTGAGTATTTCTCTTATAAGAAATAAAAAAGGACTTTCTTTAAGAACCTTGCTTATACTATTCTACGTTATTATTATAGGAATGACATTTTTTGCCCCGAAAGAGTTTATACCAACAGCTTTCGACTCGGGTGGAGTTACTACAGGACCTATTACCGTTCCGTTTATAATGGCTTTAGGTGCGGGCCTTGCTGCAAGCAAAAAAGGAAAACACGCCGGCGAGCATGGCTTTGGATTGGTTGCCCTGTGCAGTATAGGACCTATTGTTTCGGTGCTTCTGCTAAGTATATTTTATAAACCACAACCAACCACCTCCGGTTATGAAATCACAAATGTACTTACTACAGTCGAAGCATTCAGACAGTTTACATATGCACTTCCGATATACGCAAAAGAAATAATGATTGCTTTTGTACCAATTGTTCTGCTTTTTATAATATTTCAGCTTATTACGAAAAAATTTCATATACACAATATTATAAAAATGTCCGTTGGCTTTTTATATACTTATATTGGTCTGGTATTATTTTTAACAGGTGCAAATGTCGGATTTATGCCGGCTGGAAGATTAATTGGTGCAATGATATCAAAAAGTTCATTCAGCAGTATGCTTATACCTATAGGAATGCTTATGGGATACTTTGTTGTTTCTGCCGAGCCTGCAGTTCATTCATTAAAAAGACAGGTAAGCGAAATAACAAACGGTGCAATTTCACAAAAATCAGTCGGTATTGCACTCTCTATAGGTGTTTCCGTCTCTGTTGGAATTTCAATGCTGAGAGTCCTTACTGGAATACCAATACTCCCATTCTTAATATTCGGATATGCCGCATCACTGATTATAAGCTTTTTTGTACCAACTATATACACAGGTATTGCGTTTGACTCCGGTGGTGTTGCCAGCGGACCTATGACATCCACATTTATGCTTCCTTTCGCAGTAGGTGCCTGTGAAGCCATAGGTGGAAATATTATGACTGATGCTTTCGGAATTGTTGCACTGATTGCAATGGCACCTCTTATCACCATCCAGACTTTAGGATTATATGAAAGACGAAACCGTATCAAGATGCTCAAAAAGCTTCATACTGAAATCAGCATGATAGAAGATGATATATTATTCTTTGACGAGGAGGAAAATCTATATGAGTAAACGACCTATGGCACTTTTATCAATAGTTGAGCGCGATAAAGGAAAAAAGCTTATCAAAGAATTGGAAAACATGAATATAAAAGTCAATTTTCAATGCGTGGGATTAGGCACCGCTCCAACAGAAATGATGGATATATTTGGTCTCGGCACCAAAGACAAGGATATAATTATAAGTCTTGGCAAAGAAACTGCAGTTAAAGATATGATGGCAAGCTTCGGAACAGCCTTTGAAAGTCATTCAAAATACGGTGGACTTATGATAATATTGAAAATATCTGCCGCAAACAGGATTTTAACAGAAATATTGAGCTTTAATAATGATAAAAATATAGAAAGAGGAAATGGTTCTATGAAAAACGAACATCACAATAATTTGATTATTATTTCAGTTAACGAAGGTTATTCTGATGATGTAATGCAAGTCGCAAGAAAAGCAGGTGCCACGGGCGGAACAGTTATAAAAGGAAGACTCGCCAATATTGAACAGTTTGCAGATATAGGAAAAACTGATGTTGACGGTGAACGGGAAATACTCTGTATCCTTGCACCACTTAAAACAAGTGCACAAATTATGGAAGACGTAAATAAGGAATTCGGCACAACCTCTGCTGCAAACGGAATAATCATTGCTATTCCAACCGAAAAGGCATATAAAATATAAGTAATTTTGAATCAAAAAAGCAGAACAATATTGATGCAATATATTTTCAGCCCGCCGTCAGGCGACTTTAGATGAAAAGTGCTGTTGCGTTAAAATAGCCCCTCCTTATACAAAAAACAGCCCAATCCGAAGATTGAGCTGTTTTTTTATCTTTCGACTGTTAATTGAAATGAAATTGTATAGAGAAGATATTTTGCAGGCAGATTATAGATTATTTTATAACAACAATTTCTTTTACAACCTCATCATAAATTCTTACGAATACTCTGTTGCCTTCATCCTCATCGTAAGCCTGAATATCACCTGTTGTTGCAACAGTTACGTTGTTCTTTGTTTTTGTTGTATCAACGCTGTAAACCTTAACATCTGAAGGTATTACAAGGTTTCTTACAGCACCGTCATTAACAGATACGTTCATTGAGTTTGTAAATCTCTTAACAACCTTACCGTAAATGATTTCAAGATCCTCAACCGGAGTTTCGTTCATTTCTGTTCCCTTAGCGTCAATATCGAACAATACTCTGATCTTAACTATTTCACCGTTGTCATTTGTCTTGTACTGAATAATGTCACCTGTTGAAAGCTGTTTGTTTGCTTCACCCTTAACAAGTATTCCTGCTGTTTCTGCAAGTATCTGTGATTCCTTACCGTCGATGAATGCTGATAACAATTCTGTTTCTTCATCATCTTCATTTACTGTTGATGAAATCTTGTTAACTACTGCAATTGATGCTTCTGCATTAGTCTGGAACTCTGCATTTGTTACAACAACAGCTTTTGCTGTAAATTCTTCAGTTGTGTCAAATACCATTACATTGTATTTCTGTTTATCCTCGAACATATCCAGAGAAGCTATGCTGTAATCATCAACATCGTCCTGAATATCAAAGATAAATGTTTCGTCTGTAAGTCTTATTGCACCTAATGACTGTAATTTTGCATTGTATGCAACATCTGTCATGTTGTAGTCAAGTGTAAATTCATCTTCACTTGCCTTACCTGTTTCTGTGTTATCCTTTGAAGTGTAGATAGCTGTGATTTTACCGTCTGCATTTGTTGTATAGGTTATGAGCTGTTTTACTGTCTGTCCGTCCTTTAAGAAGTTGTCAACCACATCAACCGCACTCTGTCCGGTAGCACCATTATATCTGATTTTTTCATTCGCTGTGAAAGTCTTGTCTTCACCTGTTTTTGTGAAAATTCTGAATGTTGCTGTTTCTGTTTCGTTTGAAGCGTATGCTCTGATTAAATATCCATAGTTATCGCTTGCAATAACCTTGTTGTCAACAGCTGCAATCTTACCCTCTATATCAAGGTAGAATACACCCTCTGTTCCGATTTTGATTGTTTCGGTATAGTTGTCAGCCACTTTGTAGTGCTTACCTGCTATATAGAAACCGTCTTTATCAGAACCTGTAACCTTACCTGATACTGTTTCGTTTGATACTACGATGTCATACAATTCACCGTCAAGGCTCTTTGCTACTGAAAGTACATCAAATTCTTTCAATTCATCATAGTCAATTTCCTGTAAGCCTCTTAAAATTCTGTAGCTTATTTCTTCATCATCACTCAGATTAATTGTAGGAGCACCGTATTTGTCTATGATTTTACCTGATGAAGTTACTTCTTCAACTACTACGTTAAAGTAAGTTGTAACAAAAGCTATATCATATACACCGTTTCTGTCGGTATCAAGAAGCTCTATTTTACCTGCTTTATCCTTGATGTTCAATAACTCATCGGTAAGCTCTGCCGCTTTTCCGTTATAAATCAATTTTGCACTATCCTCTAAAGCAGTTACTGTAGTTTTTAATGAATCTGATTTTTCAAAATACTCAATAGCCTTTTTACCGTTCTTTGTTGTGATACCCTCAAATAATTCTGCATTTACTTCGATTTTTGAGTTCTGATCCTTCTGAGGCATTGCAAGAATTACTTCTTCTTCGCCTGCATCATTTTCTCTCACATAGTAAACTACATTGTGGCCGAAAAGATTGTTCATGTTATATGCAGTTTCATAAACATTTTCGCCAATTTTTATTTCGCCGTCATTCAAGTTTGAGTCACCCTCAAGACTTGTTGACGGAATTGCAGTAACCTGACCTGTAAGCTTTGTAACATCAAGCTTATCCTTTAATAAGGTCTTGTCTGTCACTTCATAAGCCGCATTCTCACCATAGCCTGTTTTTTCCATTAAGTTAACTGTTAATGAGTTGCTTGTAAGATATGCAACATTTCCCCTTGTTATAGCTACGTTAGATGTTCCCTGAACATTCTTTGTCATACCGTTATTACCTGCCACAACAATATATCCATTAGGGAATCCACCCTTATCCTCTGCCATAACCTCGTATCCTAAAGCTCTTACGAAAATCGCCATAGCTTCGGCATAGGTTATAGAATCGTTCGGTCTGAATTCACCGTTGTCGTCACCCTCAATTAACCCCTGAGTCGTTGCTACATTAATATAGCCGTTAGCCCAATGGTTTACTGATACGTCAGGGAATTTTGATTCGCCCTGTGCAGATTCAGCAAGCTCTTCAAGTCCGAGCGCATGAACCGCCATTTTGGCAACCTCTGAACGCTTGATGTTATCATCAAGTCTGAAAGCACCGTCATCGTCACCAACCATTATTCTCAAAGCCGCAAGTAACTGAACCGGCTCTTCAAATCTTGTTCCGGCTACATCTTCAGGCAAAATC
>JAZOTP010000111.1:0-30216 GCA_045657705.1 Clostridia bacterium | reverse complement strand
GCAATGTTTTTGTCAATATTGATTTAGTAAATTTATAATATTTGTATTATAATGTAGTTATAAATAAAGAATTATCTGAATGGAGGTACATTATGTCAGAATTTATATTAACGGGATTTTCCGATGAAATTGATTCGGATGTAGTAAAACAGTTTGAACATCTTAACAAATTAAAAATCGAATATTTTGAGCCGAGAGGTATTGACGGGAAAAATATTTCAAGTTTAAATGACGATGAAGTATTCGAATTAAAAGAAAAGATGGATAAATACGGTATTAAGGTTTCATCAATCGGTTCTCCTATCGGAAAAATACAGATAACGGATAATTTTGATGAACATATGAAAATGTTTGAAAGAACAGTTAAAACTGCCAAAATGCTTGGAACAAAGTATATAAGAGTTTTCAGCTTCTATATTCCGGAAGGTGAAGATTATTCAAAATATACCGATGAAGTAATAAGACGGATGAAGGTTATGACCGAGTATGCAAAGGCTAATGATATTATTCTTCTGCACGAAAATGAAAAAGGAATATACGGTGATATTGCAGTAAGATGTGCTGAGATTTTAAAAGCAGTCGATTCTCCTAATTTAAGAGCTGTTTTTGATCCTGCAAATTTCGTACAGTGCGGACAGATTACATATCCCGATGCTTTTGAATTACTGAAACAGTATGTTGTTTATATGCATATAAAAGATGCAAAGGAAAACGGAGATGTTGTTCCGGCAGGCTACGGTCTTGGAAATGTTGAAAAAATATTGACAGATTTATATAAAGACGGATATAACGGATTCTTAAGCCTTGAGCCGCATCTCGGAAGCTTTAAGGGACTTGAAAATCTTGAAGTTGATGATAAAATGCTTGAATTAGAGGGAAGCACACCTGAAAAGTTTACTTTGGCACATGATGAATTGAAAAAAATCATTAATAAAATAGCAGGTTAATAAGAAAGGAATTGGTAACATGGAAAAGGTAAGAATGGGTATTGTGGGAATAGGAAACATGGGATCTTCTCACAGCAGAAATTTATTGGACGCAAAAGCCCCCGATGTTGTTTTGGCAGCAGTATGTGATATTTCTGAAGAAAGAAGAGAATATGCTAAAAAAAATTATCCGGGTGTGCCTGTTTTTGAAACAGCTACACAGATGTTTGAAAGCGGTCTTATTGATGCGGTTGAGATTGCAACTCCGCACTATGACCATTCAGAAATTGCAATTGATGCATTTAATCACGGTATAAATGTACTTACAGAAAAGCCTGCAGGCGTTTACACAAAGCAGGTTTTAGAAATGAACGAAGCTGCTGAAAAGTCAGGATTACTGTTTGGAATTATGTATAATCAGAGAACAAATCCTGTATATCAAAAAATCAGACAAATGGTACAAAGCGGCGAGCTGGGAAAAATTAAAAGAGTAAATTGGACAATTACAGACTGGTACAGACCGCAGGCTTATCACGACAGCTGCACATGGCGTTCAACATGGAAAACAGAGGGCGGCGGAGCTTTAATCAATCAGAATCCGCACCAACTTGATTTATGGCAATGGATTTTCGGTATGCCGTCAAGAATTATGTCACATGTATCATTCGGAAAATATTATGATATTGAAGTTGAAGATGATGTAACAGCATATATGGAATATGATAACGGAATGACAGGTGTGTATATCACATCTACAGGAGAAGCTCCCGGAACAAACAGACTTGAAATAGCTGCTGATATGGGCAAGATTGTTGTTGAACATAATCAGATAACATTCTATCGTAATGTTGTTTCTGAAAGAGAGTTTAATAAAAACAATAAGTTGGTGTTCGGTTGTCCCGAAAACTGGAAATGCGAAATTCCTGTTAGTGGTGGAGGAGAACAGCATATCGGCATTTTCAAGGATTATGCCAAAGCATTAATATCAGGAACACCGCTTTTGGCACCGGGTGTTGAGGGTGTGAACGGATTGACAATTTCAAATGCTATTCATTATTCTGCATGGACAGGTAAATGGGCCGATGTTAAAAACTTCCCTCATGAAGAATTTTATGAATTGTTACAGGAAAAAATAAAAAATTCTACAGTTGTAAAGAAAGATTCAAATGTAATGGCAGGAACAGAAGGCACATATTAATTTATAATGAAAGGGTAATGATGATGGATAAAAGAATAGGTGCACAGTTATATACTGTAAGAGATTACACAAAAACAAAAGAAGATTTTGAAAATACAATAGCAAAGCTTTCAGAAATCGGATATAAGGCAGTTCAGCTTTCGGGAATCGGACCAATTGATGCTGAAGATGTTAAAAACATTTGCGACAGGTATAATATGATACCTGTATGTACTCACAGAAGTATGGATGAATATTTAAATAATCTTGGCTGGTCGATTGACTATCATAAGACAATCGGTTGTACGATTGCAGGTCTTGGTGCAATGCCTGATATATGGCAGGGTATTTCAAAAGAACGTATGATAGAATTTGTTGAGCAGATGAATGAAATAAATGCTGAATTTAAGAAAAACGGAATAACTTTTGCATACCACAATCATGCAGGTGAATTTGAAAAGATTGACGGCAGATACATAATGGACTATTTTATTGAAAAAGGTGAATTTGACTTTATTGTTGATGTTTACTGGCTGGCATATGCCGGAATAAATCCTGCTGATTTTATTAGAAAAGCAGGAAAACGTGCAGTTGTTGTTCACTTTAAGGATATGAAAATTGAAAAGGGTAATAATCAGCTCATGGCTGAGGTCATGGAAGGTAATCTTGACTGGGATTCTATAATTGAAGCTTGTGAAGAAGCAGGAGTAGCATGGGCAATGGTTGAGCAGGATGTTTGTCAGAGAAATCCAATTGAATCACTTGAAATTAGCTATAATAACTTAAAAACCAAGGGTTTTAATTAATTTTGTATTCTGCAAGGGGATGATAAGTTATGAAAAATGCGTGTGTAGTTGGGTACGGAGCAGTAGGGCCTATTCATGCATCGGCAATTAAAGCAAGTAAATATGCAAATTTATATGCCGTGTGCGATAATGAACATAATAAGCTTGAACTTGCAAAAAAAGATTACGACTGTATGTTGTTTTCTGATTTTAATGAGGTACTTAATGATAAGAATATTGATACAGTGCATATTTGTACACCGCATTATCTTCACAAGGATATGACAATTTCGGCTTTAAAAGCGGGCAAGGATGTAGTTCTTGAAAAACCTTGTGCAATGACCGCAGATGAATTTGAAGAGTTATATTCATATAAGACCGACAGAAAGATATGTGTAATGCTTCAAAACAGGACTAACATATGTATCGGTCTGTTAAAGGACATTGTTGATAATGACAAAACAGTAGGCAATATGTTGGGAATATCAGCATTTTTAACATGGCATAGAACTCCTGAATATTATATGGCAGATGAGTGGAGAGGTAAATGGAAAACTGAGGGAGGCGGATTGCTTATTAATCAGGCAATACATACGATAGACCTTATTAATTATTTGGGTAGTGGTGTAAAATCCGTAAAAGCTTCTGTTTCAACGAAAAAACTGAATGATGTTATAGAGGTTGAGGATACAGCAGATGCATTGTTTGAAATGAATAATGGTGTTACAGGTTTATTTTACGGTACCAATGCTTTTTCATCGTGGTCGCCTGCTGAAATTGAAATTAAATTTGAAAATGCTACTTTCAGATATGCAGATGAAAGACTTTACAAAATTACCGATAAAGAAACAGTGGTTATCGGTGATGACGCAAATATGGCAGAGGGTAAGAGATATTGGGGAAGCGGACATTTACATGAGATTGATGATTTTTATAAAAATCTCTGCGGAGAAGAGAGTGAATATATCACTCTTGAGAATGCTGCTCATACAATGAGAGTTTTGTTTGCAATGTATGAAAGTGCAAAAAATAACAGTAAAAAAGTTGAACTATAATAAAAATTTTAGAAAGGATGATGTGACGTTATGGAAATGACATTCAGATGGTATGGAAAAGATGATCCGGTTACACTGGAAAAAATCAAACAGATTCCGGGAGTGACAGGAATTGTTTCGGCAATTTATGATATTCCTGTCGGTCAGGCGTGGAGCTATGAAAGAATAATGGAATTAAAGAATGAAATTGAGTCGCATGGCTTAAATCTTTCCGTAATAGAAAGTGTACCTGTGCATGAAGATATTAAGACCGGTGACGGTAACCGTGATGAATATATTGAAAATTATTGCACTACTTTAAGAAATCTTGCAAAAGCCGGAATTGATTGTGTTTGCTATAATTTTATGCCTGTTTTTGACTGGACAAGATCTGATTTGAATTATGAGCTTTCGGACGGTTCACACGCTCTGATTTACAAAGAAGAAACCGTTCAGAAAATGAATCCTTTAAGCGGTGATTTATCATTGCCGGGATGGGATGCAAGCTATACAAAAGAGGGTATGAAAGCACTTTTAGAAAAATATCAAAGTATTTCAGAAGAGGATTTATGGAATAATTTAAAATACTTTCTTGATAGAGTAATAAAGGTTGCCGAAGAGGTTAAGGTCAAAATGGCAATTCATCCGGATGACCCGCCATGGAGCATTTTTGGTTTGCCGAGAATTATTACAAATAAAAAGAACATTGAAAGATTTTTAAAGCTTTATGACAGCAAATATAACGGCTTAACTCTTTGCAGTGGTTCTTTGGGCGTAACACCTGACAATGATATAATTGATATGATTCACTCATTTGCGGACAGAATACATTTTGCACATATCAGAAATATTAAGATAACAGGAGAAAAGTCATTTGAAGAGGCTGCACATAAAACAGAATATGGCTCACTTGATATTTACGGAATTGTTAAAGCATATCATGATGAAGGCTTTGAGGGTTATATCCGTCCTGACCATGGAAGAATGATATGGGGAGAAACAGGACGTCCGGGATACGGTCTTTTTGACAGAGCTTTAGGCGCTGTTTATATTAACGGTTTATGGGAAGCAATCGATAAAAGTTCAAAATGATTGGGAGGATTACAATGAAATTACCGTTTGAGTTGAATTTAGAAGGTAAAACCGTTGTTGTAACAGGCGGCGGAGGAGTTCTTTGCGGAATGTTTGCAAAGGCTTTGGGCAAATGTAATGCAAAAATTGCAATACTTGATTTGAATGAAGAAGCTGCAAAAGCAGTTGCTGATGAAATAAATAAAGATGGCGGATGTGCTAAAGGCTATGCTGCAAATGTATTACAGCTTGATAATTTAAAAGCAGTACATGATGAAATAGTAAAAGATTTCGGAGAATGTGATATATTGATTAACGGTGCCGGAGGAAATAATCCTAAAGGAACAACCACTAAAGAATATTATTTTCCGGGAGATATTGAAACAGAAGAGGAAATCAAGACATTTTTTGACCTTGATCCCGACGGTGTTTCATTTGTCTTTAACCTGAATTTTTTGGGTACATTATTGCCCACACAGGTATTTGCCAGGGATATGGTAAAAAGAGAAAAGGGAAATATTATAAATATATCTTCAATGAATGCTTTTACTCCTTTAACAAAGATTCCTGCTTACAGCGGAGCAAAAGCAGCTGTTTCTAATTTTACACAATGGCTGGCAGTTCATTTTTCAAAAGTGGGAATAAGAGTAAATGCAATTGCTCCCGGATTTTTTGTAACTGCACAAAATAAAAATCTTTTATTTAATCCGGACGGAACACCTACTCCAAGAACTGACAAAATTCTTAATGCAACTCCTATGGGTAGATTCGGTGATGCCGAAGAGCTTATCGGAACATTGTTGTTTTTGGTTAATGATGAGGCGTCAAGCTTTGTTGACGGAGTGGTAATACCTGTTGACGGAGGATTCTCTGCTTACAGCGGAGTTTAATGAAAATTATACCATTTGATTTTGCTGCTGACTTAAACAGTGACAAAATCAGGTGGTATTTTTTTATCCTTATGTTACAGAATTTCAAAAGTTTTATAAAAAAAATATTAAATTATTCAAATTATATTGATTTTGTCGGGAATATCTGATATAATATGGTGTCAAATGGAACACATCTGCTCATTATTCATATTATGTAATAAATTAATTTGTAATATGAAATGGGGTGTTCTGTATGAGCAGCTTGATAGTCAGAGGCGGTAACAGGATTGAAGGTGAAATCGAGGTTCATGGTGCAAAAAATGCTGTACTTCCGATACTTGCGGCTACCGTTTTGAACGGCGGCAAAAATGTTATCTACAATTGCCCTGATTTGAGGGATGTTAAAATTACAATAGAGGTTTTAAAAAATCTCGGTTGCAGAGTAAACAGACAAGGTAAAAATCTTATTGTTGATTCAGATAATATAAACGGATATACAATTCCTGATGAGCTGATGCGGCAAATGCGTTCTTCAATTATCTTTTTAGGAGCTATAATTGCGAGATTTAAAAAGGCTGTTGTTTCGATGCCGGGAGGGTGCGAAATCGGAAACAGACCGATAGATCTTCATTTAAAAGCACTAAAACAGCTCGGTGTCAGCATAATTGAATCACACGGATACATAAACTGTACTGCGGATAATTTAAAAGGGGATAATATTCACCTTGATTTTCCGAGTGTTGGTGCGACTGAAAATATTATGCTTGCGGCTTGCATGGCAGAGGGAGTAACTACAATTACCAATGCTGCAAGAGAGCCTGAAATTGCTGATTTGGAAGCATTCTTAAACAGAATGGGTGCAAAAATTTCGGGTGGGGGCAGCAATGTTATTAAAATTGAGGGTGTTAAGAAATTATATGGCGTAGAGCATACAATTATTCCTGATCGTATTGTTGCAGCTACATATCTTTCATGTGCTGCTGCAACTCACGGTGATATAATATTAAAACACTCAAATTCTGAACATATGAATGCAATGATTGCTGTTCTTCGTGAAATGGGATGTAGAATCTATGATGAGAAAACACGAATTATTTTGCAGTCGCCGCGTGGAAGATTAAAATCAGTTAAGCGTATAGTCACTATGCCATATCCGGGTTTTCCGACGGATATACAGTCTCCTTTTATGGCACTTACTTCTGTTGCAGAGGGAACAAGTGTATTTGTCGAAAATATATTTGAGAACCGATTCCAGCATGTCGAGGAATTAATCAGGATGGGGGCTGATATAAAGGTAGATGGAAGGATAGCGGTTGTACAGGGGGTAGAAAATCTCAGCGGTGCAAAGGTTGTTGCCAAAGAATTGCGCGGAGGTGCTGCACTTGTGGTCGGTGCACTTGCCGCTGAAGGAATTACAACTATTGAAAATATCGCATATATAGACAGAGGATATGAACATATTGAACAATATCTTTCTGCATGTGGAGCAAATATCAAAAGAGAGGAGTAAAATACGATGGACGAAAGATTACATCGCAGTGCCGAAAATATACAGGCCCGACATATTAAGCGTCAGAATCAGCGCAGACGTGCAATGAAACGGCGCAGAATTATATTCTTTACGGTTTTAATATTGATTGTTGTTTCCGTTGTATTATTTTTTACTCCGTTATTTAACATTAAGAAAATAGAAATAAACGGTAATTCAAAGATTGAAACTGCATTGATTAAACAAGCTGTCGGAAGTGTTGAAGAAGAGAATCTTTTCAGATTAAATACAAAAAAGATTGAAGAAAATATAATGACCATTCCGTATGTTGACAGTCTTGAGATAAAAAAATCTATTTTCCCGGTTGCACTTAAGGTGGCAATCTCCGAATGTCAGCCGATAGGATATATGATGCTTGGCGAACAGTATGTAATTCTTGACAAGAATTTAAAGGTTCTTGAGGTAGTAGATACAAAAATAGAAAATATTGCTGAAATAATCGGAGTAGGAATCACAGCGGCAAATCCCGGTGCTGTTATTTCCTCAGATGATAATGATAAGCTTTCGCTGGTTACAGATTGTATATATGCAATGATTGAACAGGAGGTTTTATCAAAGGTTGGAACGATAAATTTCAGTGATATAAATAATATCAGTTTTAAATATGAAAACCGGCTTGATGTTATATGTGGCTCGTCGATTGATTTTTCTAAAAAGATTGGTATGTTTTATATGGCTTTAAATTCTGATAAATTAACAGCAAATTCAAGGGGAACAATTGATATTTCGATTGCAGGAAAAGCGATATATACCCCATAAATCACAAAAGAAGACATTAAAATATGAATTAAAAGTAAATATTAAATAAATTTTAAATTTTTTTTACAAATACTATTGAATTAATTGAAAAAATATAGTACAATATTCTAAGGAGTATTATAAGGAGGAGTATACTTATGAGTAATATAGAGTTAGAGAAAGAATTTGTTCAGCCTACAGACGGTGCAAGAATTAAAGTTATTGGTGTTGGCGGCGGGGGTAATAATGCTGTTGACCGTATGATTGAAGCAGGTGTTAATAAGGCTGAGTTTATTGCTGTAAATACAGACTTACAGCAGTTAAAGACAGTTAAAGCACCAACTGTTATTCAGATTGGAACAAGATTAACTCAGGGATTGGGTGCCGGAGCTAAGCCTGATATCGGTAAAAAGGCGGCTGAAGAGACTGAAAGTGAATTAAAAGAAATTATGAAGGATACTGAAATGGTATTCGTTACTGCAGGTATGGGCGGCGGAACAGGAACCGGTGCTGCACCTGTTATTGCAAAAATTGCTAAAGATATGGGTATACTCACAGTTGCAGTAGTAACAAAACCGTTTTTCTTTGAAGGTCCTCAGAGAATGAAAAATGCTCAGATGGGTATTGAAGAATTAAGTGCAAATGTTGATGCAATCGTAACAATTCCTAATGATTTGTTGTTAAAGACTGCAGATAAAAAGATTACAATTAAAGATTCTTTCAAGCTTGCAGATGAAGTGTTAAGACAAGGCGTTGAAGGTATCATTGAGGTTATTGCTCAAAACGGTATCATCAGCTGTGACTTTGCTGACGTAAGCACAATTATGAAGGATTCAGGAATTGCTCATATGGGTATTGGTATCGGTAAGGGTGAAAATGCAGCTCAGGATGCTGTAAGAGCCGCTATTGAAAGTCCGTTACTTGAAACAAGCATTGCAGGAGCTGAAAATGTACTTCTTAATATCACAGGTGGTACTGAATTCTCATTGGTTGACATGGGTGAAGTGTCAAGCATTGTAAGAGAAATGGTATCACAGGATGCTACGATTATTGTCGGTACAGCAGTTGATGATTCATTGAAAGACGAAATAAAGGTTACTCTTATTGCTACAGGTCTTAATGCAGGACAAAAACGTGCTCAAAAGCCAGATTTCAGTTCAGCAGCAGGAGCAGCTTCAGATGTTCGTACTTCAACAGACAGCGGATTCCCTAAATTCCAGGCACCTGAAGACGATGATAACAATGTTTTTGTCAGAACTGTAAAGCCCGGTATGGATAATTTGAATGTTCCTTCTTTCTTAAGAAGAAACAACAATAATTAATTATTGAAATTGTTAATTACTTATATAAAGAAAGACAAAACCATATTTGGTTTTGTCTCTTTCTTGTATTTGGGAGGAGATTAAATGGAACAGCAGCAACAAATACAATGGTTTCCGGGGCATATGGCAAAAACCCGAAAAATGATACAAAATAATATTAAATTTGTTGACGTGGTTGTAGAAATTCTTGATGCGAGAATACCTTATTCGGGAAGAAATCCTAATTTTAATGATATAATTAAAGGTAAACCGAGACTGATTGTTATGAATAAGTATGATCTTGCAGACAAAGCTGTAACCGACTTATGGGTACAGAAATATACACAGATGGGTATGAAGGTTGTTTCTGTCAGCTGTGCAACGGGATGGGGAATAAATAAAATCGAGCAGGCTGCAAGAAATCTTGTCAAGGATAAGATTGAAAGAGAACAAAGTAAAGGTATAACTAAACCTGTTAAAATAATGATGGTAGGTATTCCTAACGTGGGTAAATCAACCTTAATAAACAGGCTTGTCGGAAAAAATAAAGCAATTGCAGCTGACCGCCCGGGTGTTACAAAAACTCAGCAGTGGGTAAGAATAAAAGAGGGGCTTGAGCTTTTAGACACTCCCGGATTATTGCCTCCGAAATTTGATGATCAGGAAAAAGCCAAAACACTTGTTTATACCGGTGCAATTAAAGATGAAATAATGAATATTGAATTGTTATCATATTCACTGCTTGAATTATTGAGAGATACTTATCCTGAATTATTATGTGCAAGATACAAATTAACCGAGGATATTTCACAAATGGCGGGGCATGAGTTATTGAGTTATATCGGGAAAAAGCGTGGCTTTATGATTTCCGGCGGTGAAATTGATACTGAACGTGCAGCATACACTGTTATGGATGAGTTTCGGAGCTGTAAAATCGGAAACATCACACTTGAAAAACCGGAAATGTAATTTAAAATTATAAAATTATAGAATTATAGAATTAAATTTAAAATCTTTTCATACATTGTTTTAAGTAACGTTTGCCTATGTCATTATGTACAGGATGGAGATATGTATGAAAAGATTTTTTTTGATGTATTTATTTGTATTTGTGTTTGCGGCAGGAAATGCTTATGCTATGGATTTATCTGCTGAATGTGCTTGTCTTATGATAGCCGATACAGGTGAAATTTTATTTGAAAAAAACGGAAATCAAAAGCACTCTGTTGCAAGTACAACAAAAATAATGACCGGTATAATTGCTTTGGAAAAAAATATTTCAGATGATACTGTAAATATATCTGAAAATGCCGCAAATCAGGAGGGGTCATCTATTTACATCAATTCCGGTGATAAAATATCAGGTAATGATTTGATTTACGGTATGCTTCTGAATTCCGGTAATGATGCCGCCTGTGCTATAGCTGAGCATATATCAGGAAGCGTTGAGGTGTTTTCTGAGGTTATGACAGAAAAAGCCAAAGATTTAGGTGCTGATAACACAAGCTTTAAAAATCCGAGCGGTCTTGATGCAGAAAATCATTATTCAACTGCTGTTGATATGGCAAAGATTGCATCATATGCTCTTCAAAATGAAAATTTTAAAAACATTGTTTCAACAAAAAATTCACAAATCAATGTTGGATCAAGTATATGTTATCTTAAAAATCATAACAAGCTCTTATGGAATTATGATGGCTGTATCGGGGTTAAGACCGGATATACAAAAAAAACCGGCAGATGTCTTGTTTCTGCTGCAGAGCGTGACGGGATAAGACTGATTGCAGTCACTCTCGGAGCACCTGATGATTGGAATGATCACAAGAAAATGCTTGATTATGGTTTTGAAAACACAAAAAAATTCAGCATCATAAAAAGGGGAGAAGTTTTAAAAAGCTTTGACGGTAACGGTTATACATTTAGTGCAATAGCTTCCGAAGATGCATTTGTAACAGGTGGAAAAAACATTAATTCAAAAGCCGGAATTATTCTCCATACAATAAAATCGCCGACATCAGATATTATGAAAAACGAAAAAATAGGATATGCTGAATATACGTTTGACGGTGAAGTGATAGGTACCATTGATTTAGTATGTGATAGAGATGTAAAAATAATTGAAGAAAAATATGGTTTTATTGATTTATTGACAGATTTATTTAAAAAATTAATGTAAACTCAAAAAAATTCTTCTCATAATCACCTGATTGTGAAATGAGAAGAATTTTAGTTGTTATTAAGCTTTATGCTTGTCAAAACAATCACTGCAGTATACAGGCTTGTCATTTCGCGGCATGAAAGGCACTTTATCAACCTTACCGCATTCTGCACATACTATTTCATAAAGTTCTCTGGATTGTCTGATACTGTTTTTCTTTGCAATTCTGCAATCCTTACAACGGATTGGATCATTATCAAACCCTTTTTCAGCATAAAATTCCTGTTCTCCTGCTGTAAAGATAAATTGGTTACCGCAATCCTTACAAACTAAAGTTTTGTCTTCGTACATTTTAAAATTCCCTCGCTTTAAATTAATTAAAAATAATGTTATCCGGATCGGAGTTGAACCGATATAAATACAAAATAAAGTATTGCTTTACTGTTAAGCTACACGGATATATGATTTGAAAAAGTATAAAATTAAACTGTCAGCATTCATCAACGATACATAAGAGTTTTTTCTTTATACGCTGAATTGCATTATCAACAGATTTAATATCTTTGTTAATAATTTTTGCAATATCACTGTATGAATGCCCATGAAGATGATATGTAAATACTTTATATTCAAGAGCTGAAAGCGTATTGCTGATTATTTTTTTGTATTGTTTAAGATTTTCTTCGCTGATTATTATAGACTCCGGATTTTTTTTGTGAGTATCTTCAATTAAATCAATTAAAAAATTATCAGAGTTCTGGTATAGCTCATTATCCAGAGAGAGCGATGAATTAAGCGGTATATGCTTTTGTCTTTTTGTGGCTTTTAATACAGATATGATTCTTCGTGTGATACAAAGAACTGCAAATGTTTTAAAGGCAGATTTGCCGGGTTTATAGTCAATAATTGCACGATATAAGCCTATCATACCCTCCTGGATTATATCATCGTTATCAAGACCGTTCATATAAAACTTTGATGATGTACTTTGAACTAAAGGCTTATAGCGGGCAATTATTTGCTCCATAGCCTGCGAATTGCCTGCCTGGGCAAGTGTAACTGTATTTTCATCACTTAAATTGTCGATAACCTGTTCAGTACACATTATACTATAACCTCCGCTGTACACAATGTTCTTTTATTTTATCATATGAATATCCCTTTGTCAAGTAAAATTTATCCAAATCATACAATTATATTTTATTTTAAAGAAAATATATTATAAAAAATGACAGTTTTTGTCGAAAGAACTTTAATAAAACAATTATTTTTAAACAGAATGATTATCTTTTGAAAATCTTTTGAAAATATCTATATTTTAATTGAATTTTTTTGGAAAATATAGTATAATATAAGAAAACATAAATAATGGAGTGATGTTTATGAAAATATGTGTATTTGGAGCTGCAAGTAATGAAATTGACAGTGAATATATCAATGCTGTTGAAAAGCTTGGTGAAATGATGTCAAAGCGCGGGCATGAGCTTGTTTTCGGTGCAGGTAAGCACGGATTAATGGGTGCAGCGGCACGGGGTGTGAAAAAAAATAACTCAAAAATATACGGTGTAATTCCATCTTTCTTTAAAGAAGAAAGGATTGAAGCAATATATACTGAATGTGACGAGCTTATATTTACAGAAACCATGGCACAGCGAAAAAGTAAAATGGAAGATATGGCAGATGCTTTTATAATTGTTCCGGGCGGAATGGGAACATATGAAGAATTTTTTGAAGTGCTGACTCTAAAACAGCTTGGCAGACATGAAAAGCCTATTGGTATTTATAATATTAAAAGGTATTATGATAATCTAGAACATTTATTACAGACCGCATATGATGAAAGATTTATAAGAAATGACTGTAAATCTTTGTATTTCTGCTCTGAAAATGCTGAAGAAGTGCTTGAATACATTGAAACAGATAAGCCTAAGGGATTTAGTGTACATGATTTGAAGAATGGTTAATTAAAGGAATAGATAAAAATGGAAAATAATATTAAGCCGTACTATTATAATGAAATAGACAGAATTTCACAGAAAATAACTTCAGAAAATGCTGATTTTGTTTTTTCGGTAATTGCAGATACTCATCTTGATAATTCTTTGGATGTAAGTCTTGAAAATATGGGTGAAGTTGATAAAAAAGTTGGATTTCAATGTATGATACATCTTGGGGATTTTCTCAACGGAAACATACCGAAAAATTATACTAAGAAAATTCTTAAAAATGATATGAAAAGATTTTGTTCGGTACTAAAAAGCGGCAGATTCTTTCCTGCACAGGGAAATCATGACGGATTTACCGATAATATCGGAAAAACAAGAAATGATATGGCATTGGATGAGGATTGGTATGAAGCAACTAAATTCACTGAAAATTATGAGAATGTATCAAGACCTCATAAAAAACCGTATTTTTATGCTGATTATCCTGACATTCAGGTAAGAATTATTGTTTCATGTTCATTCTACTATGAATTTGTTGATGGTATATTTGAGAAAAGGTATGGAACAAGTGATGAGCAGGTAGAGTGGTTTAAAAATGAAGCATTAAATTTAGATAAAGAATGGACAGTAATTATTGTCTCTCATGACTCACCTTTCAATAAATTTTATGATGATGCGTATTTAGATGAAGATTCAAGAATAAATGGTAAAAGAATGTTCGAAATACTTCTCTCAAAGAAAAATGAGAAGAAATTTAATGTTGCAGCATGGTTAATTGGTCATTTTCATGGCGAATTTGTTTCGAAGGTAAATGGCATTAATATGATTATAGTTCCCGGTGAAACTGCGTATAAGTTTCAGTTGGGAAAAATGCCTGATGGCGGTGAATTTCTGGACAGGAAATTAAACACTGCTACCGAGGATTCGTGGAAAGGTGCTGTACTTGATAAAAAGAACAAGGTTTTAAAACTTTTTGCATTTGGTGCCGGAGAAGACATAACAGTTTATTATTAATATTACAAAGGACAGAATACATATGAATAGTAGCATAAAACCGTATTATCGTGGAGAAATAAAACGAGTGGCTGAAAAAACAGTTTCTGAACGTGGTGATTTTGTTTTTTCAATAATCACCGATACTCATCTTGATAATACGTTAAATGACAGTATAAATAATATACATCAGGTTGATAAAATTGTAAATTTCAGATGTCTTTTACATCTTGGAGATTTTTTGAATGGGAATATTCCGTTTAAATACACAAAAAAAATTATAAAAAGTGAAATGGAACGGTATAGAGGTGCTTTGAGAAACGGTGTCTTATATCCTGTTCAGGGGAATCATGACGGATATACAGATAACATTTATTTAAATGCATTTGATATGGCTATTGATGAGGATTGGTATAATGCTACCAGATTTGTCGATGAATATAAGAATGTATCACGAATACCCCAAAAGCCTTATTATTATGTTGATTATCCAAATGAAAAAATAAGATTTATTATATTATCAAGCTGTCATTATACTTTTGAAAATAATAAGTTTAATAAGAAAACAGGATTTGATGATGAACAGGTAAACTGGCTTAAAAAATATGCACTTAATATTGACAGTGACTGGACGGTGTTTTTCTGTTCACATATACCGCCATATAGTGTTTTTAAAGATGATGATGTCAAAAATGATAATTCATGTATAAACGGTCAGTTGGTTGTTGATATTATTCTTCTTGAGCAAAAGAGAAAAAATTTTAATATCGCCGCATGGCTGATAGGAGATTATCACGGTGATTTTTTTGCTAAGGTAAGAGGAATAAATATGATTATTTTTGCCTGCCGTACTGCATATGAGCCTCAACTCTGGCAGATGCCTGAGGGAGGGTATTATCCTACAAGACTGCTCAATACTGTGACTGAGGATTTATGGGTAAGTGCTGTTCTTGATAAAAAACAAAGAAAATTAAAGCTGTACAGATTTGGAGCAGGCGAGGATGTAATTTTGGAATATTGATTACATATAATTGAAAAAATATAATTTTGCAATTAAAAATGCATAGGAAGAAAGGATTTTATAAATGAACGAATGTTTTTTTAAAGAAACAGTCAAGACCGTTGAAGATATAAAAAACAACAGAAAAAAAGGTGATGTGTGTTTTGCAGTGCTTTCCGATACGCACTTATGTGATACGGTTGACGATACTGTAACAAATATCAGAGAAGTTGATAAAAATGTAGGATTTGATTTTTTAATTCACTTAGGTGGGATAATTAACGGAAATAATCCTGAAAAAATATCAAGGTGGATGCTTTCGGAGGAATTGGAAAAATTCAGAAGCAGTATTTCAAACAGAAAACTCTTTGTTGCCAAGGGAAAGACCGACGGTTACAGAGATGAGACCTTTTGCGGTCAGTTGGTTGAAAACATTATGACCGATGATATGTGGTATGATGATACAGCTTTTATACACTTATGCGACGGTGTATCACGAAAAAGTAATAAACCGTACTATTATGTTGATATTCCGGGCAGTAATTTGAGAATTGTTGTTTTGTCAAGTTTTGCTTATGAAATTGATAAGGCTGAAAGAATATATGATTTGAGTCACCGTTTTGGAGTTGAACAGCTGGTTTGGCTGAAAAAAGAAGCATTAAATGTAAATAAAGAAAAAACGGTTTTGATATTTTCGAATACTATTCCATGCTCACGCTTTTCTGATGGTAAAGATCCTTTTATATATCATGGGCATTCAACTGAAAAAACAATGCAGATTATTCAGACAGCGCAAAAACAGGGAGTAAGTGTTGCCGGATGGATTTGCGGCGGATACGGATATGATTATGAGGCAAAAATAGCCGGTATTAATTATATTACAATCAATACTCAGCTTCCGAGAATTGATCGAAATGCTATGATTGATGATGTAAAATATGCACAAAGCAGAGAATTAAACAGCGTAAATCAGGATTGCTGGGATGCTGTGATTGTCAGTACCGATGAAAGAAAAATAAAGATGTTCAGATTTGGAGCAGGAGAAGACAGAGTAATTGAATATTGATATTTAAAATTGCTGATTTTAGTGTCAGCAATTTTTTTATGCATAAAAACAAATAATAAAGCTCTTAAAAATAGATATAAATACAATATGTGTAAAATTATAAAAAAATGCTGTTATATTCTTGAACGTAAAAAAAAATTGTGATATAATTTTTGTTAAGGAAGAGATTGGATTTTAAGCTTTTTACTAAGAATGAATTTCTGATTCCGTCCTTGCGATGAAACAAAAGGAGGATTTATAATGAGTATTAGAATTGGAATTTATGGTTATGGTAATCTTGGACGTGGTGTTGAAAGTGCTATCAGACAAAATGATGATATGGAACTGGTGGCGGTATTTACAAGAAGAAATCCTGAGAATTTAAAAATCAATACACCTGATGTCCCTGTTTATCATGTTGATAAAGCAAAGGAAATGACCAGTGATATAGACGTTATGATTTTATGCGGTGGAAGTGCTACGGATTTGCCGGAACAGACACCGGAGCTTAGTAAATATTTTAATGTTGTTGACAGTTTTGACACACACGCAAAAATTCCTGAACATTTTGAAAATGTAGATAAAACTGCTAAAGAATCCGGCAAGGTTGGAATGATTTCGGTTGGTTGGGATCCGGGTATGTTTTCTTTGAACAGATTATATTCCGGTGCAATTTTGACAGACGGAAAGGATTATACTTTCTGGGGTAAAGGTGTAAGTCAGGGACATTCTGATGCTATCAGACGAGTTGAAGGTGTTGCAGATGCAAAACAATATACTATACCTGTTGAAGCTGCATTGGATGCTGTAAGAAGCGGAGCTGCTCCTGAATTAACAACACGACAAAAGCATATTCGTGAGTGCTATGTTGTTATAAAAGAGGGTGCGGATAAGGCAAAAATTGAAAATGAGATTAAAAATATGCCAAATTATTTCGCTGATTATGATACAACGGTTCATTTTGTATCTCAGGAGGAGTTAGATAAAAATCACAGCGGTATTCCCCATGGAGGATTTGTTATCAGAAGCGGAAAAACCGGTATAAATCTTGAACATAATCATATTATTGAATATAGCTTAAAGCTTGATTCAAATCCTGAATTTACTGCATCTGTAATTGTTGCATATGCTCGTGCGGCGTATCAATTAAATAAAGACGGCAAATCAGGCTGTATGACTGTTTTTGATGTTCCACCTTCTTATTTAAGTTCAAAATCATCACAGGAGTTAATAAAAACTTTACTATGAGAATTGTATAGGTAACAGTTAGTATTTGGAATTAAAATTAAGAATTAAAAAAGGGCGAATTGCCCTTTTTTAATTACCCAAATATGTTTTTGTACCTGATACAACAGACATTAACAGAAAAACAATAATATTTACACAAACAATGCTTGCACCTGTTGGAGCTGAATATAAGTAAGAAACTATTATACCAATTAAAAAGCACAGTAAAGATAAAATAGCAGAACTGATTGTTACTGTTTTGAAGGTTTTAAAAACTCTCATTGATGACAGGGCAGGGAATATTATCAGGGCTGAAATCAGCATTGCTCCCATCATTCTCATTCCGATAACAATGGTAATTGCTGTAAGAATTGCAATCAGTATATTGTATAAATTTGTTTTAACTCCTGTTGCTTTTGCAAATCTCTCATCGAAAGTAACTGAAAAGATTTTATTATAGAACATGATAAATAATGTAAGTACTATTACTGATAATACTATACTTAAAATCATATCCTCATTACTCATTGCAAGAATACTGCCAAAAAGATAATTGTTTAAATCAGTATTCATACCTGAGGTCAGTGAAATAATCATAACACCGACAGCAAGTGAACCTGTTGAAATCAAAGCAATTGCCGAATCCCCCTTTACCTTACTGTTCTGAGTAAGACGTAAAAGAAAGAAAGCCGCAAGAACAACAACAGGTATTGTTATTTTAAGCGGAGCAATATTTAATGCAGCAGCAATTGCCAAAGCACCAAATCCAACGTGAGAAAGTCCGTCACCAATCATTGAATATCTCCTGAGTACAAGGCTTACACCAAGTAAAGATGCACACAATGATACCAAAACACCTACCAAAACAGCCCGTGCCATAAATGGATAGGATAGCATTTCTGTAATTATTTCCATATATATCTCCAATCAAATATTATAGTTATCGGGTGATGAAAATTTTTTTGCATATTCGCTTTTTTTATAATCACCAACTGTAGAAAAAAAGTAATCATTATTACCAAGATGCAAAATATGAGTAGCATTTGTAAGTGCACCGTGTAAATCGTGAGATACCATTATAACAGAAAGGTTGTGTTTTTTGTTAAGAAAATTAATTGCTGAATATAATTCATTTGTCACAACCGGGTCAAGTCCTGCAACAGGTTCATCAAGAATTATCATTTTTTTTGCAGCACATAATGCTCTTGCCAATAAAACACGTTGTTGCTGTCCTCCCGAAAGCTCCTGATAACATTTATCCTTTAAAGAATCAATACCAAGAAGCCTCATGTTTTTTGATGCAAGGTCTTTGTGTTCCTTTTTATAAAAAGATAAAAAACCGCATTTATTAAGACAGCCTGAAATAACAACCTCTTTTACCGAGGCGGGGAAATCTTTTTGTATATCAGATTGCTGAGGAAGATAACCTATTTCATTCATCAACAACCCGTTTTCAAAAGTTATTTTTCCGGAATTTGGTTTTAACAAACCAAGAATACCTTTTGTCAGAGTGCTTTTTCCTGCTCCGTTCTCGCCGATTACACAAAGATAATCTCCCTGCGAAACACTGAAAGAAAGGTTTGAAATTACTGATTTTCCGTCATATGAAAGCGTAATGTTTTCACAATTAATCAAAGTCATCAGTTTAAAGCCTCCTTAAGAGTATTTGCATTTTCATTCATCAGGTCAATATATGTAACACCACTGTTGAAATCTTCGGCAGTAACATTATGACATGAGTGGAGAAGAGATTTACCCGCTCCTGTTTCGCTTGCAATTGTATCTGCAAGCTTCTGATTAGAAAACTCAATATAAAATACTGTCGGTATTTTTTCACGGTTAATAGTGTCAATAAGACTTGTTACGGTTTTTATACTCGGTTCTGTTTCTTCTGAACAACCCGGAAATGCCGAAATATATTCTAAGCCGTAATCTTTTGCAAGGTAAGCAAACGGGAATCTGTCAGCAAAAATCAATTTGTTTCTCTGGGAGTTTGCAGTTATTTCAGTAAGTGTATTATCGAGAGTATCGAGCTGTGTGATGTATTCGTTGTAATTAGCAACATACTCGGATTCACTCTCACTGTCTATAGAACACAGTGCCTCGCAAATTGCTTTTGAAATAAGCTTTACATTTTTTGGTGATGTCCACACGTGCTCGTCGTAAGAATGATTTATTTCATTATCATGATTGTGTTCATCTTCATATTCTATTAAATCGCAAATATCTGTTAAATTTATGATATGGGTATCCTCGGAATTAACTGAGCTTAAAATTTCTTTTATCCAGTTATCAGATTCACCGCCGGTGTAAATAAACAAATCACAATTCTGTATATTAATAATATCCTTAGGAGTTGGCTCATAGCTGTGACTTTCAGAACCGGGTTTAAGCAGCATTGAAATTTCAGCATTTTCTTTTGCAATCTGACGTGCAAAGTCATATTGAGGAAATATTGTTGCGATTATTTCAGGCTTTAAATCTGAATTGCTTGCATTGGAATTATCGGCAATTGTTGCAGGCTTACATGATGACAATATTAAAGCCATTATACCTGTTAATAAAATTAAAGTTTTTTTCATATATATTACCTTTCTATTTATTGCAGCTTGAACACACGCCGTAAAGAACAGTTTTTTTTGTATCAAGTACGAATTTGTGTTCGGTTAGTATATGAGCAGACATTTCTGTGAAACGGTCGCAGTTTAAGTGAATAAGCTCACCGCACACGGTGCATTTTAAATGAAAATGCTCGCTGCACTTTATTTCAGCTCCTGCATATTGATATACAATATTTTTACCGTCATCACCGTGCATACGAAGAAGTGTCCCGTCGTCAACAAATTTTGAAATTTGTCTGTAAACCGTACTTTTTCCTGAACCGTCAGGACATACTGCTGATATTATTTCATTTATTGAAAACTGTCGTGATGTATTGTTTTTTAAAAAATCAGTTAATGTTTTCTTTTGCTTTGTCTGATACATAAGTCACCTCTTTATGAATTTGAGAATTACTCTCATATTATACAATAAATTTATTAAAATGTCAATGTATAATCTGCAAGTTAATTATTATAACCAAAAAAGGTAATTTATATGATGTTTATCTAAAATATTTGTTGAAAAAATCAGAATTATTTTAATATTACTTGACAAATATCGGGAAAAATGAGATAATTATATAATAGTATAAATATAATAGGTTAGTTATGTTCTTTGGAGGGTTTATTATATGATAAAATATGTATTTATAATTATCATAGCAGTTATTGCTTTATTATTAACATACTCATCAAAGAAGATAGCAAAATACATCTTCAAAAAAGAAGAACCCGAACAGAAGGATATATTAAAAATAAAGCTCTTTGCTTTGCTTTTGGGAATTATTGATTTTGTTCTGGCTTTGATATTGTTATAAAATGAAAGGAATGATAATAAATGGAAGACAGCAAAAATATTGCTAAACAATATGATCCTGCTCAGGTTGAAGACCGTTTATACAAATTTTGGGTTGACAACGGATATTTTCATGCAGAGCCGGATCCAAAAAAGGAGCCGTTTACAATTGTAATACCGCCTCCGAATGTAACAGGACAGCTTCATATGGGACACGCTCTTGATGAAACACTGCAGGATATTTTAATAAGATATAAAAGAATGCAGGGATTTTGTACCCTTTGGGTACCGGGTACAGACCATGCAGGTATTGCTACACAGATTAAGGTAGAGGAAAACTTAAGAGTAAACGAGGGTTTAACAAGATATGACCTTGGACGTGAAAAGTTTCTGGAACGTGTTTGGGACTGGAAAAAGACTTACGGTGACAGAATTATCAATCAGTTAAAGAAAATCGGTTCTTCATGTGACTGGGACAGAGAACGGTTTACAATGGATGAAGGCTGTTCAAAGGCTGTTCGAGAGGTTTTCGTAAATCTTTATGATAAGGGTCTTATATATCAGGGCTCAAGAATTATTAACTGGTGTCCGCATTGTATAACAGCTTTGTCTGATGCTGAGGTTGAGCATACAGAACAGGCAGGACATTTCTGGCACATCAAATATCCTGTTAAGGACAGTGATGAATATGTTGTAATAGCAACAACACGTCCCGAAACTTTGTTGGGTGATACAGCTGTTGCAGTAAATCCGGAAGACGAAAGATATAAGGATATTATTGGTAAAACATTAATTTTGCCTTTGGTAGGCAGAGAGATTCCTGTAATCGCAGATGAATATGTCGATAAGGAATTTGGTACAGGTTGTGTTAAGATTACTCCTGCTCATGATCCTAACGACTTTGAGGTGGGAAAGAGACATAATCTTGAAACTATTAAGGTATTAAATGATGATGCAACAGTAAACAGCCTCGGCGGAAAATATGAGGGAATGGACAGATACGAAGCAAGAAAGGCAATGATTAATGATCTTGAAGAGCTTGGTCTGTTATTAAAGATTGAGGATCATTCTCATAACGTAGGTCAGTGTTACCGTTGCGGAACTACTGTTGAACCGATTATTTCAAAGCAGTGGTTTGTTAAAATGAAGCCTTTGGCAGAACCTGCTATTAAGGCAGTTGCAGATGGTGATACAAAATTTGTTCCGGACCGTTTCTCAAAAATATATATGAACTGGATGGAAAATGTATTTGACTGGTGTATTTCAAGACAGTTATGGTGGGGACACAGAATTCCTGCATTTTATTGTGATAAATGCGGAGAAACTACTGTTTCTAAAGAAGATATTACAGTATGTCCAAAGTGTGGAGGCACAGTTCATCAGGATGAGGATTTATTGGATACATGGTTCTCATCAGCTCTTTGGCCTTTCTCAACTTTAGGCTGGCCTGAAAAGACAAAGGAGCTTGAATATTTCTATCCTACAAGTGTTCTTGTCACAGGCTATGATATTATATTCTTCTGGGTTGCAAGAATGATATTCTCAGGAATGGAGCATATGAAAGAAACTCCGTTTAAGCATGTGTTTATTCACGGTCTTGTAAGAGACTCACAGGGACGTAAAATGTCAAAATCATTGGGTAACGGTATTGATCCATTGGAAATTGTTGATAAATACGGTGCTGATGCATTGAGATTTACATTAGCAACAGGTAATGCACCTGGAAATGATATGCGTTTCTATATTGAAAGAGTTGAAGCAAGCAGAAACTTTGCAAACAAGATATGGAATGCTTCAAGATTTACCTTAATGAATCTTGATATAACCGAAAATAAATTGCCTGATGTTAAAGATTTGCAGCTTGAAGATAAATGGATTTTATCTAAGTATAATACTTTGGTTAAAGAAGTAACAGATAATCTTGATAAGTTTGAATTGGGAATTGCAGTTCAGAAGCTTTATGATTTCTTGTGGGATAATTTCTGTGACTGGTATATTGAATTAGTTAAGCCGAGATTGTTTGATAAGGAAAATGCTACTGCAAAAACAGCTCAGTATGTATTAACATATGTATTATCAAATACAATGAAGTTATTACATCCGTTTATGCCTTTTATTACCGAGGAAATATGGCAGCATCTGCCGCATGATGGTGACAGCATAATGGTAAGCAGCTTCCCTAAATTTGATGAAAGCCTTTGCTTTGAAGCAGAAGAAAAGCAGACACAGATGATTATGTCATCAATTGTTGCTATAAGAAACAGAAGAGCAGAAATGAATGTACCTCCTTCAAAGAAAGCAAATATTATTGTTGTTACAGATAAAGAAGATATATTCTCTAAGGGTGTTTCTTATTTTGAAAAGCTTGCATCTGCTCAGAATGTAACAGTTACTTCATCAAAAGACGGAATTGATGCAAATGCTGTCAACATAGTTGTTGAGGGTGCAGAAATATTTATGCCTTTGGGTGAATTGGTTGATAAAGAAAAAGAACTTGACAGACTTAATAAAGAAAAAATTAAGCTTGAGGGAGAAATTAAGAGAGTTGAGGGAAAACTCAACAATCAGGGATTTGTTGCCAAAGCACCGCAAAAGGTTATTGATGAGGAAAAGGAAAAGGGAGTAAAATACCGTGAAATGCTTGATAAAGTATTAAAGAGTATTGAAGACATGAATAACCTTAACTAACAAATTTATACTGACGGATAAGTAGAGAACACTATTTATTCGTCAGTATCTTTTTATATTGGTTAAATTGTATAAAACAAGTGTTTATTATATACTTTTTGTGAAATAAATGTTAATTTTTTCACAAAAGGCTTTTAAATTTTTGATATTTATGATATAATTAGTATAATGGCGGGGAATTTGAAAAAGTGAAAAGAATTAATTTTTCAGATTGAAAATATAACGCTGAAATGTATAAACAGGAGGAGATTAATTATGACTAATAATGCCACAGTAAAAGCATGGTTAGATGAAATGGTTGCAATGTGTCAGCCGGATAATATAATCTGGATTGACGGAAGCGAAGCTCAGCTTGAAGAATTAAGAGCGGAAGCTGTTTCAACAGGAGAAATGATTAAGCTTAATCAGGAAAAATTACCGGGATGTTATTATCACAGAACTGCTGAAAATGACGTTGCCAGAGTAGAAGACAGAACATTTATCTGTACACCTACAAAGGAAGAAACAGGCCCGATAAATAACTGGATGGATCCTGCAGAAATGTATGCAAAGCTTAAGGCTTTATATAAAGGTTCAATGCAGGGAAGAACAATGTATGTTATTCCTTACTCAATGGGACCTGTAGGCTCACCTTTCTCAAAGATTGGTATCGAGCTTACAGACAGTATCTATGTTGTATTAAACATGGCTATTATGACAAGAATCGGCAAGGCTGTTATTGAACAGTTAGGTGACAGTGCAGATTTTGTTAAGTGTCTTCACGCTAAAAAGGATGTAAATCCTGATGACAGATATATTGTACAATTCCCACAGGATTCTACAATCTGGTCAATAAATTCAGCTTATGGCGGTAACGTATTACTCGGTAAGAAATGTTTTGCATTGAGAATTGCTTCATACTTAGGTATGAAAGAAGGTTGGATGGCTGAGCATATGCTTATATTAGGTCTTGAAAATCCGCAGGGAGAAGTTAAGTACATTTGTGCCGCATTCCCGTCAGCTTGTGGTAAGACTAACCTTGCAATGCTTATTCCTCCTAAATATCTGGAAGAAAAAGGCTACAAGGTATGGACAGTAGGCGATGATATTTCATGGTTAAGAATCGGTCCTGACGGAAGACTTTATGCTATCAATCCTGAAGCAGGATTCTTCGGTGTTGCTCCGGGAACAAGTGAAAAGACAAACTTTAATGCTCTTGCAGCTACAAAGAAGAACACAATCTTTACAAATGTTGCTATAAACAATGCAGATAATACTGTTTGGTGGGAAGGGCTTGACAAGAATCCGCCTGAAGATGCAACTGAATGGAAAGGTGCAAAGGTTAACGGCAAGGAATACACAGCAGACGGCAACAAGCTTGCTCATCCTAACTCAAGATTTACTGCTCCTGCTATTAACTGTCCATGTATTTCAAAAGAATTTGAAAATCCTGCAGGTGTTCCTGTAAGTGCAATCGTATTCGGTGGCAGACGTGCTAAGACTGCTCCGTTGGTATATCAGGCAAGAGATTGGCAGCACGGTGTATTTATTGGTGCTACAATGGCTTCTGAAACAACAGCAGCAGCAGCCGGTGCTGTAGGTGTTGTAAGACGTGACCCAATGGCTATGAAGCCTTTTGTAGGTTACAATATGGCTGATTACTTTGCTCACTGGTTGGAAATGGGTAAGAAGATGGATGCTGATAAGGCTCCTAAGATTTTCCATGTTAACTGGTTCAGACAGGATGCTGAAGGTAACTTCATGTGGCCGGGATTTGGTGACAATATGAGAGTTCTTCTCTGGATTCTTGACAGATGCGAAGGAAAAGCTGATGCTGTTGAGAGTGCTATCGGTTATTTACCTACTCATATTGATACAACAGACCTTGACATAGATGAGGCTGTAATGAAAGAATTATTGAGTGTTGATAAGGATGTATGGCTTGAAGATGTTGCAGATCAAAAAGAATATTTTGCACAGTTTGGTTCAAGACTTCCTAAAGAAATTACAGAAGAGCTTGAAAGGCTTGAAGAAAATCTCAATAAATAATTATTTAAAATTTATGACTGTCTTGCACTAGTAAGGCAGTCTTTTTTTGTTTTTCAAGACAAAATAAAAGAGCCTGCATTCTGTAGTGATATGCAAGCTCTGAAATTTATATACAAGTATATTTATTCAGATTTTTCAGAGTTATCCGATGAAGCTGTATCTGTTTGAGAATCAGAAAATGTTTCGGCTGATATTCCGGTTAATTCTGTGAATTTTTCAAGTGAAAGCTTAGCGAGGTTCATAAGAAGTGCTTTTTGCAGATTATCAGAACCGGAGCCGGCGGTTATTTGAATATGATATCCGTCAATGTAATAATGTATAGACGGATACGCAATAAAGGATTCAACGCCGAGACTGTCAATTATAAATGCATCTGAACGCATATTTCTTATTTTATCAAAATTTTCTTTTACTTTTTGAGCAGATTGAAGTTGATTTTTCTGAAACAGCTTGACCTCAACAATATCACCTTGTCCTATAGGGTCGCTTACAAATAAAGCAGTTGAAACACGACGGCTTCTTTCTTCCGACATTACCGGAGTATAACCGATATAGGGAGCAATCTGTTCTGATGTGAGCAACTCTGAAGGATATATTGTGGATTTCAACTCTTTCTTTCCGTCAGAACATGAAGATAAGAGAATAATTAAAGATAATATAAGTGAAATATATTTTTTCATAAACAACATATCCTTTCTGATTAATTATTTTTTTGATGCAATAGCTTCTTTTGTATTTTTTACTATGTTTTCAGCTGTCAAGCCGTATTCTTCAAATAGTTCAGCAGGTTTACCTGATTTTCCATATCTGTCTGTACCTATAATTTTAACAGGAACAGGACTGTTTTTGCAGACAACTTCACAAACAGCACTTCCAAGACCGCCCATAATATAGTGCTCTTCACAGGTAACAATTGCACCTGTTTCTTTAGCCGCTTTTGTGATAATATCTTCATCTATTGGCTTAATTGTATGAATGTTTATTACTCTTGCAGATATACCCTCAGCAGAAAGCAAATCTTTAGCTCTAAGAGCTTCTGTTACCATAAGACCGGTTGCAATAATTGAAACATCATTACCTTCAGATAATTGAACACCTTTTCCTAATTCAAATTTATAGTCAGGTGCGTTTATATCCTCAACAGCAAGACGACCAAATCTCATATAAACAGGACCTTTGTGGTCAATAGCGGCTTTTACACACTGCATTGCTTCAATATCATCAGCCGGGTTAAGCACTACCATATTTGGTAAAGAACGCATAAGAGCAATATCTTCAAGACACTGGTGTGTAGCTCCGTCTTCACCAACTGAGATACCTGCGTGTGTAGCGCCGATTTTAACATTTAAATTAGGGTATGAAATCGAATTTCTTATTTGTTCAAAAGCTCTACCTGCTGCAAACATAGCAAAGGAAGAAGCAAATACAGTTTTTCCTGTTGATGCAAGTCCTGCTGCGACACTCATCATGTTACATTCTGCAATACCCATATTTATAAATCTGTCCGGATATGCTTTTTTGAACATATCTGTTTTGGTTGACTTTGATAAGTCAGCATCCAAAACAACTATTGATTCGTCAGCACCGTATTCTACAAGTGCCGCACCGTATGATTCTCTTGTTGCTTTTTTAGCCATTGTACTCTTCCTCCAATTTATTTATTATAGCATCGAGCTCAGAAATTGCCTGATCGTATTGCTCTTTGTTAGGAGCAGCACCGTGCCATGATGCATTGTTTTCCATGAATGAAACATTTTTACCCTTAACTGATTTCATAATAATTGCAGTAGGTTGTCCTTTTGTATTTTTAGCTTCAGTAATTGCATTGTTTAATTCTTCAAAATCATGAGCTGAGCAGCAAATTGTATGCCAGCCGAATGCTTCAAATTTTTTATCAATAGGCGTCGGATTCATAACATTTGTAATGTCTCCGTCAATTTGAAGTCCGTTGAAGTCAACAAAGATTGTAAGATTGTCCAGTTTATAGTGTGATGCAAACATTGCCTGTTCCCAGACCTGTCCTTCTTCAAGCTCGCCGTCACCCAAAACAGCATAAACTCTGAAATCTTTTTTATCAAGCTTAGCTGACATCGCCATTCCGCCTGCCGCAGAAATTCCCTGACCGAGTGAGCCTGTTGACATATCAACACCGGGAACACCTTTCATATCAGGGTGACCTTGTAAGTAGCTGTTTGTATTTCTGAAAGTTTTAATGTCATCAACAGGGAAGTATCCACGTTGTGCAAGTACTGAATAAAGTGCAGGTGCTGTATGTCCCTTTGATAGTACAAATCTGTCTCTGTCAGGATCCTTTGGGTTTTCAGGATTGATGTTCATAACTTCAAAATAAAGTAGTGTTAAAACATCAGCAATTGAAAGTGAACCTCCCGGGTGACCTGAATTTGGTGTGTGTACCGCTGTCAGTGCATTTTTACGAACTTTGTTTGCAATAATAGAAAGCTCGCATATTCTTTTTTTGTCCATTTGATTACATCCCTTTCTTGTTGTAAAAATCATATAATTAATTTTTTACTTAACATTTTCATCTAAAGAATTAGCAAAAGCTAATTCCATTAATTCATTCAGTCTTTCATTTTTTTTCTTTAAGTACAGATAACCGATTAATGCTTCAAAGCCTGTTGCACGTCTGTAATCGGTTACGTCAGCATTTTTAGGCACAGTTGCTGATTTTGCATTTCTTCCTCTTTTGTATATTGCAAGCTCATCTTCTGATAAAATTTCTTCCAGAACAGTCATTGAATTGCTCTGGGCATGAGCTTTAACATGGGAGCTTGAAATAATGTGTAACTTATGAGGAGGCATATCAGAATGTTCGTGTATAATTTTATTTCTTACAAATAATTCATAAACTCCATCACCGATATATGCGAGCACAAGAGGGGAGAACTGTGTTGGTTTTAAATTGTCCATTTATAACCGTTTCCTTTCTTATCTGAAGAATTATTCTGATTTCTCATAGCTCCATTTAACACCCATAGGTGTGTCCTTTAAAACAATATTCATTGCTTTTAAATTATCTCTTATTTCATCAGCTTTAGCCCAGTTTTTCTCTTTTCTTGCCTGATTTCTTTCTTCAATCATAGCTTCAATTTCAGCATCCAATGATTCTTTTTTGCTGTTATTAAATAATCCAAGGACATTTCCTAATTCTGAAATTGTGTCAAGAGCTTTATTAATTATTTCTTCTGCATTTTTATTTTCGTTTGAAAGATAGGTGTTTGCCGCATAGACGATGTCAAAAATAGCAGCAATAGCATCAGCAGTGTTTAAATCGTCATCCATTGCATCAATAAATTTCTGCTTGAATTCATCAAGCTTTTGTGAAAATTCACTTTCAGAACTATTAAGAGGTCTGATTTCACTGTTTTCAAGTAAGAAATGCAAATTATCAATACAGGTGTAAACTCTTTCTACTGCAGATTTTGATTGTTCCATTAACACATCAGAGAAATTGATTGGGTTTCTGTAATGAGCTGATAGCATAAAAAATCTAACAATTTCAGGTTCATATTTTTCTGTAATATCGCGAACTGTAAAGAAATTACCCAATGATTTACTCATTTTCTGATTGTTAATATTTATATATCCGTTATGCATCCAGTATTTTGCAAAAGGCTTATTATTGGCACATTCACTTTGAGCTATTTCATTTTCATGATGAGGGAAAACTAAATCCTGGCCGCCTGAATGAATGTCAATAGTTTCGCCTAAATATTTGTTTGCCATTGCAGAACATTCAATGTGCCAGCCGGGTCTTCCCAGCCCCCAGGGACTTTCCCATGCAGGCTCGCCTTCTTTTTGTGCTTTCCAAAGTGCAAAGTCCATAGCGTCACGTTTGTGTTCATTTACATCAATTCTTGCTCCTGCTTCGAGGTCTTCTAACGGTTGTTTTGAAAGTTTTCCGTACTCTCTGAATTTTTTCGTTGAAAAATATACATTTCCGTCAACATTGTAAGCATAGCCATTATCTTCAAGACGTTTGATTATATCAATAATTGCATCAATATTTTCAGTGGCTTTCGGATGAACCGAAGCTTCATGAATTCCAAGTGCCTTTGCATCTTTAAAGTATTCAGCAATAAAACGCTCGCCGAGTTCTTTTACTGTTATACCCTCACGGTTTGCACGGTTAATCATTTTATCGTCTATATCTGTAAAGTTCTGCACGAAATTAACTTCGTAGCCCAGATACTCAAAATATCTTCTTAAAGTGTCAAAAATGATAAACGGTCTTGCGTTACCTATATGGAAAAAGTAAGTC
>JAZOTP010000110.1:0-8431 GCA_045657705.1 Clostridia bacterium | reverse complement strand
TTGCAGAATATTCACAAGACTTGGTCTTGACTTTACTATTGTTGACGCTGATTCAGGTGCGATGGGCGGAAGCGGTTCTCAGGAATTTATGGTAAAATCTCCTGTAGGTGAAGATGGAATTGCTTATTGTGATGCCTGCGGGTATGCGGCAAACTACGAAAAAGCTCAGTGTATTCCGGAAGCTAAAGAATTTATAGGCGGTGACTTGCCTATGGAAAAGGTTGAAACTCCTAATGTACATACGATTGAGGAGCTTGTTGGCTTCTTTGGAACAGAGCCGTATGTATTTGCAAAGACTATCATTTATAAGGCTGACGATAAATATATAGCAGCAATGGTAAGAGGCGACAGAGAAATCAATGAAGTAAAATTAAAAAATCTTGTTGGCTGTGTTGACGATCTTGAATTGGCAGAACCGTTTATGGTAAGACAGCTCACAAAGGCAGAAGTAGGCTTTGCAGGTCCTGTAGGTCTTGATATTGAAGTTATCGCCGATCTGGAAGTTGCAGAAATGAAAAACTTTATTATCGGTGCAAATGATACAGGCTATCATTATAAGAATGTAAATATCAACAGAGATTTTACACCGGCTAAAATTGCTGATATAAGAGTTATAACAGACGGAGATAAGTGTCCGAAATGCGGTCAGTCTATAAAGACTGCACAGGGTATTGAGGTAGGACATATCTTCAAGCTTGGTACAAAGTATTCAAAGGCTTTGGGATTAAATTATACAGACGAAAGCGGTGAGCCAAAGGTTGTAATAATGGGATGCTACGGTATCGGTGTTACAAGGTGTGTTGCCGCTGCAATCGAACAAAGTCACGATGAAAACGGAATAATTCTTCCTGTTGCAATTGCGCCGTATCATGTAATTGTTGTTCCTGTAAACAATAAGGACGAGGAACAGATGAAGATGGCGGAAGAAATCTATGAGGATTTAAAGTCACAGGGGATTGAAGCATTGCTTGATGACAGAGCAGAACGTGCAGGTGTTAAATTCAAAGATGCCGACCTTATCGGTATTCCTTTAAGAATCGTTGTAGGTAAGAAGTGCGGCGAAAATATAGTTGAATATAAGTTAAGAACAGAGGAAAAAGCTGTTGAAAAGACAGTTGATGAAGCTAAAAAAGAAGCAGTTGAATTTATTAAGAGTAACTTATAAGACTATCAGAACAGTAAATATACATTAAATAAGCGGCTTAAAACCTTGAGTTTTAGGCTGCTTGTTTTTATATAAGAATACTATATCTGAATAGAAGCTAAAATTAGTTAATGAATGACACATTGTATAAAAATGTCGCTTGATTTGAATATGTGGCTTGTGATATAATAAATATATATTTTGCGTAAAAATAAGGTCGAAATTAAGTATTTATAATATGAGGAAGGAGTGTTTTCTTTGCACACACTTATTATTGTTGATGATGAAAATTCAACTCATGAGCTGTTAAAGGACTATATAGAAAATATTATCGGTGATTTTGAAGTCATTGGTTGCTTTAAAAACGGAAGCGAAGCGATTGAATTTCTTGATGAAAATCAAGTGGACATTGTTATTACTGATATAAAAATGCCAAAGGTTTCAGGTCTTGAGCTTGCTAAGTACATACATGAGAATATTCCTTCAATTAAAGTTATTATTGTAAGCGGATATGGTGAGTTTGAATATGCAAGACAGGCAATTGCATATAACGTTTCTGATTATCTGCTCAAAGCAATTGACATGAGAGAGCTTACAGAGGTTTTGAAAAGGATTACAAAAGAGCTTGAAGAAGGGAAAAAAGGAACAGACGATGTTGATTACAGCACTCAAAGAGAGGGCTTTTGTACCGACCTGATTGTCGGAGCACTTGAAACGGAAGATATTGAAACGGAATATAAAAAATGTAATATTCCTTACCATATCAATGATGTAAAAATAGCTTTGTTTAAATGCAGCTTTTTAAATTATAAGGAGCAGCTTAATGAGAGCTGGAATTATGATTCTGAATGCTTTAATGATGCAATAAAGGGTGTGCTTCAAAGTGTTGTAAACGAGTATAACGGCGGAGTTGTTACAGAAATAAACAGACAAAGCGATTATATAATTATTGCTATTATGACAGATTTTGTAATATCGGGACTTGAGAAAATGATTGAAGGAAATATTCATGATATTATGAATCTTGATTGTAAAATGATTAAAATAACGGATTTTTGCGGTATTTATGAAATAGGGAGCTGTACAAATGTATTTAATAAGAGCGAGCTTTATAAGATAATGATATCTTATGTAAAATTGTACGGAACGAAAAATGCAAAAAGAGTTATAAACAGGGTTATGCAGCTGACTAATAATGAGGATCCGGAGGGCAGGAAGCTTTCGATAGTCGACAATAACGGTAATGTTCGTGATGAAGCTGTATACAACGTAATCGGTACAAGACCGGCAAGGGAAGAAATTATTGAAAAGGCAAAGGAATATATTAACAAAAATTATATGAACGATATATCCTATACTGATGTGGCGGACGAGCTGTATTTCAATGCCGTATATTTTGCAAGATATTTCAAGCAGGAAACTGGAACGACGCTTGGAGATTATATTCTTGAAGTGCGAATGAAAAAAGCAATAGAGTATCTGGGAACGAACAGTAAAATCGGAGAAATAGCAGAGCTTTGCGGATATAAGAACACCAGAACATTTCAGCGTATTTTTAAGAATTATACAGGCTATTCTGCGGTTGACTATAAAAAACAGGTTTTGAAAAATATGTAAAAAATACAGAGGTGCGGTATGAAAGTATTTATGAATAAATTTTTCAGCAAATACAAATTTAACAGTATTCTGTTCGTTAATTTCCTTAAGATATTTTTTGTAATGTTTGTTATACTCTGTATCAGTTGTATTACGATTTACACTTCTATGATGCGTATTTCAAAAAATGAGATGCTGTTATATAATGAAATAAATGCTAAAAATATGATAGAAACAACAGAGAATGTATTAAATGAAATAAAGAATCTGACGCTTAATATCGTAGTTGATACCGATGTAAGAAATTATATAATGTCTGAAAATGAGGAAACAATATTAACCGGGTATCAGACAAGACTTATTTCAAAAATGTCTGCATATAAAAATATGACAAAGTATGTTGACAGTGTGTTACTGTATAATGAAAGTAATAATACCGTACTTACGCATAATTTGGAGAGTAAATTTGATGAAGATACCAATCTGACATGGTTTGATATTTATAAAAGCAATCCTGATGATACAATGGTTATTGTTCCGCATAAGGCAGATGGAAAATACCCATATCTTCTGACATATATGTCTGCAATTGAGGGAAAGGGCTGTGTTGTGGTAACTGTTGATATATACCAGGTAGCAAAGTATGCAAACAGTGCATATAACGGCAAGTATAGTTTATATATAACGGATGAGAATAATCTTGTTATATATTCAAATGACGAAAGTAAATTTATGACAACTGTTGATGAAGCTATGTTCGGAAAGACCTTTTCTGAGGGAGAGGATGTATTTGAACTGGAGGATAATACATATTACGGCTACAGCATGGAGGACAACAACAGAAAATATATAGTTACTGCTTTAATAAATGACTACAGCAGACAAACGGGAAATACCGGAATGATGCTGATTTTTGCAATGGCACTGATATTTGTTTTCGGTATATTTATTTCGGGTGTTCTTGCCCTGAATGCCTTTGAGCCTATATCAAAGCTTATACATTTTGTTGACGCTCCGAATGAAAACAGGCTGCTTGATGAATTGAAAAACAATGAGGTAAAGTATATTGTAACAAAGATACTGGCGTTTGTTGACAGCAGTACCGAACTAAAGCAGGAGCTTGATAATAGACTCAGCGAACACAATAAGCTCAGCATGATGGCAATGCAGATGCAGATAAATCCGCATTTTCTGAATAATTCATTAAATCTTATAGGTTTGAAGCTTGCAAAGGAACTGGGAGCGGAAAATTCATCGACAATAATGGTAACCTCGCTTACACGCCTGATTCGCTATGTTCTGAATTCCGATACCATTTTTGTTGATTTTAGGCAGGAGCTTTCATTTTTGAGAACATATATAGATTTTCTTAACTACAGGTATAAAAATCTCAGAGTGGTGTGGGATATAGACGCAGAGGTTTATAACTGTAAGATTATGAGAGTATGCCTGCAGCCGCTTGTTGAAAATGCAGTGTATCATGGGCTTTCAGCGGTTGACTATGACAGAATATTAAAAATTTCGGCAGGAAGTAATGAGAATAATTTAATAATTTCCGTTGAGGATAACGGAATGGGAATGGATGAAAAAACACTTGATGAGGTTATCGGACGAATGAAAAGCACGGAGTTTACCTCCAGGCATATCGGAATAAAGAATGTATACCGCAGATTAAAAATTGTATATGGAGAATCGGCAGATATAAAAATTGAAACTGAAGCCGGCAGCTTTACAAGGGTGACGGTTATTATGCCTAAAGAGTTTTAAAAAGTAAAAAAGTATAAATTTGTCGCATATAAAAAGTAAAGAATTGTCACTTGTGCAATATACCCCTTTTGATGTATAATATTTATGTAACAATTACTAAATATTATTATCAAAAGGGGTTTTTTTATGAAAGTTTCAGTAAGGAAAAAACAACAGCACTCGTCGATGCGGAAAAACAGCTTAAGAGAAACGATTGAGCTTTCTCTGCTTGCCCTGCCGGGATTTTTACATATGCTTATTGTATGTTATCTGCCTATGGTTGGAGTAGTAATAGCATTTAAAAAGTTTAATCCGCATCTGGGCATATTCGGAAGCGAATGGGTAGGATTTGACAATTTCATGTTTTTCTTTAAGTCTAATGACTTTGTAAGAATTATGCGAAATACTATAGGTTACAGTGCATTATTCCTGTTTCTTGATAATTTTGCCAAAATGGCGATGGCAATTTTACTCTATAATATAACCAAGCGATGGGTACTTAAGGTTTATCAGACAACAATGATTCTGCCGAACTTTATGTCAATGGTTTTGGTTGCGTTTGTTGTTTATGCACTATTAAATCCTGTTTCGGGAATTTTTAACAGTATTATTGCAAAATTTGGCGTTGAGGCAATAGACTGGTATTCAAAGCCGTTATACTGGCCTTTCATACTTACTATAGTTCATTTATGGAAATCTGTTGGAATGGGATGTATTATATATTATGCAGCGTTGATGGGAATTGACGATTCTTTGTTTGAAGCGGCAAGAGTTGACGGAGCAAAATTACGTCATGAAATAAGATACATAATTGTTCCGGAGCTTATGTCGTTGCTTGCAATACAGCTTATTCTCGGAGTAGGCGGACTTATCAGCGGAGATTTTGGTTTATTCTATCAGGTACCGATGGATATCGGTGTTCTTTATTCAACAACCGATATTATAAATACATATACTTTCCGTGCCCTGCAGCAGGCAACCAATATGGGAAGAACAGCAGCAGTAGGTTTATTCCAGTCGGTAATCGGAATGATTCTGGTTGTAGGAACCAATCTGGTGGTAAGAAAAATCAGTCCGGAAAAGAGCCTTTTCTAATAAATAACGAAGGAGAATGACAAAATGAAGAAAACTAAAAAAATAAGTATAGGAAAGATATTTTTGCATGTCTTTATGATTTTACTTATGTGTACATATGTATTACCGATTATACTTATGATTTCAATATCGATATCAAGCGAGGATGCAATTGCCCAATACGGTTACACAATTTTTCCTAAGGTAGTCAGCTTTGACGCATACCGTCAGGCGTTTGCAAATCCTGATCAGATGCTGCAGAGCTATAAGGTAACAATAATATTCTCATTGACGGCAACATTTTTGGGAATGCTCATGCAGAGCCTTATGGCGTATCCGCTTTCACGTCCCAATTATAAATTCAAGAAATTTTTGTCAAAGTATATGCTTGTGACAATGATTTTCGGTGGAGGACTGGTGCCTCACTACATACTGTATACACAGTATCTGCATTTAAATGATACAATATGGATTTACATATTCCCGGCGTTGAGTAGTACGTGGAATGTTATAATATATAAGACCTTTTTCCAGGGCTTGCCGGAGGGGCTTGTTGAAGCGGCAAAGCTTGACGGCGCGAGTGAGCTTAGAATATTTTTCAGAATTATTCTTCCTCTTTCAACCCCGGTTCTCGCAACACTTGGATTCAGTGCTCTTGTAGGTAAGTGGAATGACTGGAATACTTCACTTCTTTACATAAGAGATCCGGATTTATATTCACTGCAGTTCTTATTGCAGAAGATACTCAGAGAAATAACATATATTAAGAAATTACAGGAAGAGGGATCATCTCTTATCAGTACCGAAAGTATGCCGGAAGAATCGATGAAATATGCAATGGCAATGATTGCAGCAGGACCGATGCTTGTAATATTTCCATTCTTCCAGAAATACTTCTCAAAGGGAATGGTTGTCGGCTCAATAAAGGGATAAGCCGTAATAAAACAGGTTACAATTAAGTAATACATAAAAACAATTTCTGAGTTAAAACTCAGAGGAAAGGAAGGAAATATGAAAACAAAAAAAATCATTTTGTCGCTGTTGACATTATCAATGGTTATGGCATCAATGGCAGGTTGCGGCACAAAGAAGGAAGAAGCCGAGGATGGACAAATCGTGTTAAAGTGGATTATGTCAGGTCCCGGACATCAGAAGGATTCAGATGAGGTATGGGCAGCGGTTAATGAAAAAATTCATGAAACTCTCCCAAATGTCACTGTTGAATTTGATGTTGTTGGAGGCTCTGATTACAAGCAGAGAGTTCTCTTGATGCAGACGGGTAAGGAAAAGCTTGACATTATAAATACCTATCAACTTGTATTGGCTGATGAGGTTGAAAACGGAAGCCTTATTGAAGTTACCGACTTGCTTAATGAATACGGCCAGGGAATAAAGGAACAATTGCCGGAGTGGCTGTTTAATTACATGAGAGTTGGCGGTGGATTGTACGGAATTCCTTCATATCAGTCATTAGCAAACGAGAGAGCATTTTTTACTCAGAAGGAGTATGCAGAAAAGTGGCTTGATGTTGAGGGGTTAAAGAGTGAGCTTTACTCAAACGATTACATTACAGACGGTGCTGTTCAGATTATTGAGGACTATCTGCAAAAGCTTGATGAAAACGGAAAAATTCAGTACGGCGCTCACCACTTCAACGAGTATCCGGTAAAGGGCTATGAAACCATTACAGGTAACTTTATAGTAAATAACAAAACTCATGAGGTTGCGTATAAGTTTGAGATGCCTTCAGTGAAGGAACAGTATAAAAGACACGCAGAATGGTATACAAAGGGCTGGATAAGAAAGGACGCACAGAGTGCTACAGACGACGCTCAAAAGAAGGGTATTGCAGACGGATATGTCCTTTATGACAGCGGATATAATAAATATATTGAGGAGAATATGAGAAAAAAAGGAAAAGATTTTCTTGTTATCCCATTCTCAGACAAGTATTTTATTCCTATGAAAAATGAAGCAGGTGGAAATGCAATCACAACAAGCTGTGAGCATCCGGAGGCAGCAATGCAGGTATTAAATCTGTTCCAGACAGACAAAGAGCTTTATAATATGCTTGTATACGGAATTGAAGGAAAGCACTATACCAGGGTGGGCGAGAACAGAATCGAAACTCCTTACGGAGCGCAGGGAGGCTCAACCAGTGACTACGGAATTTATAAGTGGATTGTCGGAAATACACAGCTTGCATATCTTACACAGGATGAACCTGACGACAAGCTTGATTATGAATTCAATGTTATAAACGGTTCTGATTACCGTTCAGAGCTTATCGGATTTATTCCGACTCTTGAGGAAATGTCCGACAATATTGCACAGCTGGATGCTATTAAGGGCGAGTATATGAAAACACTTGCAACAGGAGCACTTGGTGACGGTTGGGAAGAATTTTATAATGAATGGATGAAGAAAGCAAATGCCGCAGGCTTGCAGGAGGTTAAAGCGTATCTGCAGGCACAGGTTGATGAATTTCTGGCAAATAAAAACTAAGAATTGTTAAAAAATGAAAGGAAGATATATATGAAGAAAAAATTTAAATTACTTTCACTTGCTTTGGCTATGGTAATGAGCTTATCGGTTTTCACGGCATATGCAGAGGACACAACCGGCACAACTGATACAACAACCGAATCTACCGAAACAACGCAGGCAACAACAAAAGAGGTTGCATTTTCCTATGATAATGTAATGATTAGTGAAGTGCGTAATGATCCGGATAGCAATAAGTTTGCACTGAGCATTAATTCATCAGATAAGTCTTACAGCGCAAACAATAATACAGGATATGTAGATTTCAGAAATATTCCGGCAATTGACGCAGTTGAAGGGGTTGCATTTGAAGCTTCTTTCAATTTG
>JAZOTP010000109.1:0-6008 GCA_045657705.1 Clostridia bacterium | reverse complement strand
AACCAAGTGCATGATATAAAGCTCTGTGAGGTGCATTCTGAGTACCTTTTTTTAAGAAATCACTTTTCATTTAAATCAACTCTTTTCTGATTTTTTTCTAAAACTATTTACAATGTTGCTATTTTGTGGCATAATAACACTGTCACATAGTTTAATATTATCAAAACAAATTAACGGTTTGTACTTTATTAATGGTAAAAATGCAAACTCTTTATTCATGTACGTTAATTTGTTTTATATGAACTGTGTGACAACAATTAGGGTTCTGCATTTTTCGTGTGCAGCTCTGATTGCTGCACACTTTTTATATGCCAAAAAATATTTTACATATTTTTATGGACACAGTACTCCATCTAAAGCAACACAGTTTGCAGAAATGCCGGTATTATGCCGGCATTTTTGTCGCTGTAATAATTGGCTAAATCGAAAGCCTCTCTTGTGCAAATAGAGCCCTTTCCACTCCTTTTCAATATGCTATAAACCATAAGTTATATTATTAGTTATTAATTAACTTATCTTCATCGCTCCAGCTGTATAACTTTCTTATATCCTCTCCTACAATCTCAGACGAATGCTCTGATGCAAGCTTTCTCATTGCGTTAAAATGTACCTGTGAGCCTGCATCTGACATATCCAAAAGGAAATCCTTTGCAAATGTACCGTCCTGAATATCCTTTAAAATCTTCTTCATTGTCTTTTTTGTTTCCTCTGTAATAATCTTCGGACCTGTGATGTAGTCACCGTATTCTGCTGTGTTTGAAATTGAGTATCTCATACCCGAAAAACCGCTCTGATAGATAAGGTCAACGATTAACTTCATTTCATGGATACATTCAAAATAAGCATTTCTCGGGTCATAACCTGCTTCAACAAGAGTTTCATAGCCTGCCTGCATCAAGGCACAAACACCGCCGCAAAGAACAGCCTGTTCACCAAACAGGTCTGTTTCTGTTTCTGTTCTGAAATTAGTTTCAAGAACACCTGCTCTTGCACCGCCGATACCCAAAGCATAAGCTAAACCAATATCCCATGCATCTCCTGTTGCGTCCTGTTCAACAGCAATAAGACACGGAACTCCCTTTCCTGCCTGATATTCGCTTCTTACAGTATGTCCCGGGCCCTTTGGTGCAATCATGATAACATTTACATTCTTGGGAGGCTTGATACAACCGAAATGAATGTTAAAGCCGTGAGCAAATGCAAGAGTTTTTCCTTCTGTAAGATTCGGTTCAATGCTCTCTTTATAAAGCTTTGCCTGCTTTTCATCGTTTATCAATATCATAATAACATCTGCATTTTTTGCAGCGTCTGCCGATGTCATAACCTTTAATCCCTGTGCTTCTGCTTTCTGCCAGCTTTTACTGCCCTCATAAAGACCTACAATAACATTGACACCGCTGTCTTTAAGGTTCAAAGCGTGTGCGTGTCCTTGTGAGCCGTAACCGATGATTGCAACAGTCTTTCCGCTCAACTTCTGTAAATCACAATCCTGCTGATAAAAAATTCTTGCCATAATAATTACCTCTTTCTTAATTTAAATATTATAAATTTGTTACCTTTCTGATGGTTGAACCGCCCTTTTCAAGTGAAACACAGCCTGTCCGGCATATTTCAAGTATTGTATAATCACGCATAAGATTAATAAAATCATCAATTCGTCTTGAATCTGCCGCAAGACGGAATACTATAGCATCCTTGCTGTACTCCATTGTTGTCGCCTCAAAAGCCTTTGCCGCTGTTAAAATATCGTCACGGCTTTCGGGATTGTTTTCCATTTTTATTAACATAAGCTCACAGCTTATAGAATCCTCAGGATGTAATTCTGTTATTGAACACACATCCGGTAATTTGTAAAGCTGATTAACAAGCTGCTGTTTTTTAATATCCTCACCGTCAAATACAACGGTAATTCTTGAATATTCGGCTGACTCTGTTTCACTAACCGTTAATGCACTGATGTTAAACTGTCTTCTTCTGAACATACTTGTTACACGATTTAACACACCAAACTGATTTCGCACAAGTACTGCAACTGTATATCTGTTCAAATTACTCACCCACCTTTACAATAATATCTTCCATTGAGCCACCCGGAGGAAGCATTGGTAATACAAATTCATCCTTATCTATTGCACAGTCTATAACATAAGGGCCTTTTGTTCCAAATGCACGCTCAAAAGCCGCTTTTAATTCATCAAGTGTCACAGCCCTTTCACCGTCTGCACCAAATGCCTTTGCAAGCTTTACAAAGTCTGTTTTTCTGTTAAGAACCGTATTTGAATAATGCTTTTCAAAAAACAGAGTCTGCCATTGACGTACCATACCCAATACACCGTTATTCATGATAAGAATTACAAGCGGTACTTCATTTGAAACTGCTGTTGTAAGCTCATTTAAAGTCATTGCAAAGCTTCCGTCACCTGTTACTAAAACAGTATGCTCACCTGTTCCTATCTGTGCGCCAATTGCCGCTCCAAGACCAAAGCCCATTGTACCTAATCCTCCGCTTGAAATAAATCTGCGGCTGTTGGTAAAGCAAATATTCTGTGCTGACCACATCTGATGTTGTCCGACATCTGTTGCAACAGGAGTATTATCACCTATGAATGTGTTCAACATATCAAGTATATTCTTCGGTGTCATACCCTCTCTTTTGTCAATATTTTCTTTTTCTTCTTTTCTGAATAGTTCAACAGTTTTTTGCCATTCAGAATGTTGTTTTTCTTCCGTTATCTCAATAAGCTTTTCTAAAGTCTTTTTAATATCTCCCCTCATACTGTAAGATGCATTGACCGTTTTAGAAAGCTCTGAGCCGTCAATATCAATATGAACTATTTTTGCATTAGGTGCAAATTTTTCTTTATTTCCCGTAACTCTGTCATTAAAACGAACTCCTAAAGATATTATGCAGTCCGCATTGTGCATTGCCATTGACGATGCATAATGACCGTGCATTCCCTGCATTCCCAGAAACCTCGGATGATTTGTTGGAATTGCAGATAATCCCATCATTGAACAGCCTATCGGGGCATCAATTTTTTCTGCAAGTGCAAGCATTTCTTCCTGTGCCTCACTTGAAATCACACCACCACCAAAATATATGTACGGTCTTTCACATGAGTTTATACACTCAGCCGCCGCTTCAATTCTTATTTCCTTAGCTGCCATCTTATCCTGAGCCATAACCGCCGGGCGAGGCTCATAGTCACATTTTGCTATTTGTATATCCTTAGGAACGTCAATTAAAACAGGTCCCGGTCTTCCCGACATCGCAAGCTCAAAAGCCTCTCTTAAAATATCTGCAAGCTCTCTAACATCTCCGACAAAATAATTGTGTTTTGTTATCGGCAATGTGATACCGGTTATATCTATCTCCTGAAAGCTATCGTAACCAATTTGCGACGTTGAAACGTTTCCTGTAATCGCAACCATAGGAACAGAATCAAGATATGCGGTTGCAATACCTGTTACAAGATTTGTAGCTCCCGGTCCCGATGTTGCTATAACAACACCCGGCTTTCCTGTTGCTCTTGCATAACCATCTGCTGCGTGTGCCGCTCCCTGTTCATGTGCTGTCAGTACATGACGTATTTCATCACTGTATTTGTATAAAGAATCATATACATTTAAAATTTGTCCTCCGGGATAGCCGAATACCACGTCACTTCCCTGCTCTATTAATGTTCTTACAATTATATCCGCACCGGATAATAACATATTATCAAGCCTCCTTTAGCTTATTAATTATCAGCCTGCCCATTTCACTGCAGCCAACCTTTTTACACAACTTTGCCTCTTCTTCCTCCTGAGGCATAATATCCGCTGTTCTGAATCCGTCATCAAGAACAAGTGAAACCGCTTTTTCTATGCAGTCTGCTTCCTTCTCCATATCAAAGCTATATCTTAACATCATAGCCGCCGACAGAATTGTGCCAATCGGATTTGCAGTATCTGTTCCTGCAATATCAGGAGCAGAACCGTGAATAGGCTCATAAAGACCGCATCCCGAACCCGAAAGGCTTGATGATGGAATCATACCTATTGAACCCGTAATCATCGACGCCTCGTCGGAAAGAATGTCTCCGAACATATTCTCTGTTACAATAACATCAAACTGTGCCGGATTTTTGACAATCTGCATTGCACAGTTATCAACAAGCATATCGGAAAGCTCAACATCGGGATATTCCTCTGAAAGTCTGTGCATTACCGATTTCCATAAACGGCTTGAATCAAGAACATTGCTCTTTTCAACCGAACAAAGCTTTTTATTTCTCTTTCTTGCTGTTTCAAATCCAATTCTTCCGATACGTTCAATTTCTTCTTCGTTATATGTTAAAATATCGGTTGCTTTTTTCTGTCCGTTTTCATCTTCTGTCTTATGCTCACCAAAATATATTCCGCCGATTAATTCTCTTACAATAATAAAGTCAATACCCTTTTCAACAATTGACTCCTTAAGCGGTGAAGCACTTGCAAGCTGAGGCCAGATTTTTGCCGGACGGTTGTTTGAATAAACTCCCATACCTGCTCTTAAACGTAAAAGTCCTTTTTCGGGACGCTTATCTCCCGGAACATTGTTCCACTTATCTCCCCCAACTGCTCCCAAAAGAACACTGTCCGATTCAATACATTTTTTAAGCATTTCTTCGGGCAGAGGATCGCCCCATTTGTCAATCGCACAGCCGCCCATATCAACATCAGTATAATTAAAGGTATGACCGTAAATTTTTGCCACCTCATTGAGTACCGACAAAGCCTGATTCACAATTTCAGGACCTATACCATCTCCCCTGATTACCGCAATATTTTTGTTCATATGTATTTCCTCCTTATTTAAGCGACGCTAAAAGTCCGCCCTTTGAAATAATATTCTGAATAAATTCAGGGAACGGTTGAGCATAATACTTTTTGCCCGTTGTTATATTGTGAATTTCTCCTGTATCAAAATCGACACTTACTTCGTCATTTGCAGAAATTTCATCAACTGCTTCGGGACATTCTAAAATTGCAAGCCCGATATTTATTGCATTACGGTAGAAAATTCTTGCAAAACTCTTTGCTATTACACAGCCGGTTCCGCAGGTTTTAATAACAAGCGGTGCGTGTTCTCTTGATGAACCGCAGCCGAAATTCCAGCCTGCAACCATAATATCTCCCGGCACTACATTCTTTACAAATTCCGTGTCAATATCCTCCATGCAATGCTTTGCAAGCTCCTCCGCTTTCGGAGTATTAAGATAACGTGCAGGAATAATAACATCGGTATCTACATTATCGTTATATTTAAAAACTTTTCCCTTTGTATTCATTGCTTAATCCTCCTTGTATGGTGTAATGTAGCCTTTTATCGCACTTGCCGCCGCAGTTTCGGGGCTTGCAAGGTAGACTTCACTCTCAACGTGTCCCATTCTTCCGACAAAGTTACGGTTTGTGGTTGCAATACACTTCTCACCTGCCGCAAGTATTCCCATATATCCTCCAAGACACGGTCCGCAGGTCGGTGTTGAAACAACTGCTCCGGCATCAATAAATGCAGTTACATACCCACGTTCTGTACATTCTCTCATAATCTGCATTGTTGCCGGAATAATGATACAGCGAACACCGTCACATACCTTTTTGCCCTTTAAAATTTTGTATGCGGCTTCCATATCCTCCATACGTCCGTTTGTACAGCTTCCGATTACAACCTGGTCAATCTTTATATCCGAAAGAGAGTCTGCAGGCTTTGTATTTTCAGGCAAATGCGGACAGCTTACCGTCGGAACAATTTTTGATAAATCAATATCTATTGTTTTTTCATATTTAGCATCCTCATCAGCCTCATATACTACAGGAGTTCTTTCACATCTGTCCTTCATATATTCCATAGTTATTTCGTCAACAGGGAAAATACCGTTTTTAGCACCTGCTTCTATTGCCATATTGCAGATACAAAGACGGTCATCCATCGAAAGATTTTTAACTCCCTCTCCGACAAACTCCATACTCTTATATAATGCACC
>JAZOTP010000108.1:0-29334 GCA_045657705.1 Clostridia bacterium | reverse complement strand
AAGTAATAACTTAAAAAGAGATTTGGTTAGTATTCAGGCATATATAAACATCAAATAAATCCCAAAGGGGTATTGCCAACGCAACACCCCCCCTTTAAAAACTTAATAATTTATTATCTAACTGTTTTTAATTCCTCTGCCCATTATTTTCTTTGATTTCATTTTATCCTGTAGATTATCTAATGCTTCACCAAAACGTTGGAAATGTATTACCTCACGTTGACGCAAAAATTTTATTACCTCATTAACATCAGGATCATCGCTAAGCTTTAAAATATTATCATACACCGCTCTTGCCTTTTGCTCTGCCGCTAAATCCTCATACAAATTTGTCAGAGGATCTCCAGTTACGGCAATTGAAGCTGCATTAAATGGTGTTCCCTGTGCATTCTGAGGAAATACGCTTAATCCGTTATCAGCGTAGTATTCAGCAGTTTTCATTTTTAACCATTCTTCCGGCGCAGTACCTTTTGACAACTGAGCAACAAGTGATCCTACCATTTCTAAATGTCCCAGCTCTTCAGTACCTATATCGGTAAGCAACCCTTTTGACATATCATCAGGCATGGTATATCTTTGCGAGAGGTATCTAAGGGATGCACCTAATTCTCCATTAGGTCCACCGTACACCAACTGTTTGAGTCATCTCCAAAACACGCATTTAAGTGTCTTTCCGTCTTCCCCACCCTTGATAATTTCTTTAAAAACTGTCCTTGCCACCCTGTTTTTTTCAGTGTTGCTTATATTTGAATTCTGCAAAATATCCGTAAGTCTCCGAAGTTCTTTTTTGCTGATTGTAGTTTCTTCATGTGACTCTTCCCTTTTGCGTGTTTCGAGTAATTTTTTTAAAGTATCCATTTCATCAAGGATACTTTTTTTGTTAGCTTTATACTCTTCGAGAGTATCCACCCCGTCTTCATAAGCTAATTTTACACGTTCCAGACGAATTTCAAGTCTTTGAAGTTGTGTTCCGATTATTCTACTTTCATCGTCTGATTGGATTCGTTCTGCAGATTCCGGCTCAGCGAAGTCCAAACTTACATTTGGTAACATTATATTCGATAATGTGTCAAAAACAATTCTATCCAATTTCTCAGCTTTAATATACCCTACACTCTTACAAGTTCCCTTGCTTCTGTTTGAACATCCGAAAAATCCCCCCTGATTAGATAAAACCGCTCCGCATTTTTCGCATCGGACTAAACCTGTCAGCCAATGAGATAAATCCTTGCGGTCTGGATTATAATACTTTCCAAACTTTGCTTTTTGTGTCCTCATTTTTTCCTGAGCTTTATCCCATGTTTCCATATCAATTATAGGCGAATGTGTTCCGTCACTTATGATAGCTGTATCTGCCGTATAATTTCTCGACAATTTACCATCGGGATTCCATCGGATTTTACCTATGTACACAGGATTATTAAGCCAATATTCTACGGTTCTATTTTCTATTTTGTTGCCTCTGTGTGTTCGTATTCCCATACCATTAAGGGCTTTTGCAATAGATAAAAAGCCTTTGCCGTTTACATAGTCATTGAAAACCTTTCGTATAATCTCCCCTTCTTCCGGCACAATGACAAACTCATTGTTTTCTACTCTGTAACCAAAAGCAGGGATTGAGAGGACACCACCTCTTTTAGCCTTCTCGGTCATTCCGCGTTTTACTTCTTCTGCTAGGTTGATACTGTAATACTCATCCATTGCTTCAATCATAGCTTCAAAAAGAATTGACATTTTATCATCGCCCACATCTTCACTAATTGAAACAACATCAATATTCAGATCTTTTCTGAGCATGGATTTGTAAACAACACTATCTTCACGGTTTCGTGCAAATCGACTGTATTTCCAAACAAGAATAACATCAAATGGTTTCGGCTTACGCTTTGCAAGACCTATCATTTCATTAAATGCAGTTCTTTTTTTCGTATTTCTGCCACTGATACCCTCATCTAAAAATATAAATTCCTTTGGTAATAAAATTTGATTTCTTTCTGCATAGAGCTTTATTTTTTCTAACTGACTATCCGGACTAAACTCAATCTGGTCTTCAGTAGAAACTCGTATGTAAGCTGCCGCTACTTTCATTAAGATATCCTCCTTCCCTGAAAAAAACGGCAACTATTTATTCTATGCAATAATTATAGCACAACCGCTTTTTGAAATCAAATATTATTGTTTAAAATTTTTATTTTTTTGTTGTAGTATTCACCGAGCGCCCTTTCTTCCAATTCTGTTTTCCATTGATTTATGTATTTCTCATCTAAATTAGAAAGCTCTGTATTTTGCGATTCTCCACTATCTATGTAGAGTTCAATATGAAACTCATTCATCATTACCACCTCTCATAATTTTATGTTTAAAACTTTTATAAAATAACGGTATACAAGCATACTGTTTTTAGGTATGAAAGCAGAAATGACTCAACCCCTTTAAAGGAATTGAGTCATCTACTCCACAACTTTAATAAATTCACCTGTTTTTCTTTGTCAATTCAAAACTCATATCGATAAGCCATTTAATTTTATCATCGTCTATACTACCATCAAGCATAATTGTAATCCAATATGCCTTGTTCATATGATATGCAGGATAAATACCGTTATCCTTTAGAAGCGAGCCAATTAAAATCGGATCACATTTGACATTCATCACATCCGTAATTTCATCACTTCGGATACCAAGCTTTCTCTTCGAAATATCCATCACAACTGCAAACCATTTCCTTTTTAAAATCTTCTTCAGCCTGCATAGTCGCAACTTCAACATTCCATACAATGTCACGATATTTTTTTAATAACTTTTCTGTATTATGATACAGATATTCTTCTCTTTCAGTTTTTTTCATTCAAATCTTCCTTTCAAAAAAATATTACAAAAAAAGACAGACTATATAAAAATATAATCTGTCAACAATATTAGTATTTGATTTTACAACAATATAGTCATATACAAAGGCAGATATACTATGCCATTTTCTTCTTTTAAATCTTTTGTATGGAGAACATATGGAATATTTGTCTGCTCTTTATATTTGTTCATGAATTTTTTAATAGATGAAAGCGTATATCTCTCCCCCGATTTAACTTCGATAGGTGAAATATTATGCTTGTTAGTAATTTTGCTTTTTGCAATCAAGAAATCTATTTCCATTCTATCTTCTGCTTTTTCTCTTGAAGATTTAGAAAAGAAATATAATTTATGACCTGCTGCGACTAACATCTGAGCAACAATGTTTTCCAGAAGCATACCTGAATTTACAGATAACTTATCAAAAAGCAACTTTTTATATATTTCTTCGCTAACAATTCCATTTTCATCAAAGGCATGGCTTATAAGCAATCCTGTATCTGCCATATAGCATTTTAATGTCTTTCTTTCCATATTCATTTTCAAACCAATATTAGGTTCTGAAGAATTATAGCAGGTATTAACAATCATAGCATCATCAAGCCAATAAAATGGTTGCTTATATTCTCGCATTCTTGCGGTAGGTTTTATATCGCTTAACTTAAATTTCTTTTCATGCTTTGAAAGCTGTGCCGGAATTTCGTCAAAAATTGCTTCAATTTCAAGCTCATTACCATCAGAATGTTTCATTATATCTTCTCTGTATAATGTCAAAATATTTCGTTTGGTAACATCAACCGCTTCAAAGTCTTTGGTTTGAATGTATTTCTCAACAGCTTGCGGCATACCACCTACAATCATATATTGACGGAAATAATCCATAGCCTTGCGATGTAGCATCTGTCCCATAGGCTTTTTCTTTTCAAAGGAGTCCCTGATAACAGACATTAACATTTCATTATCCATTGCCCATAAAAATTCCTCAAAATCCATTGGGTACATACGAAGATGCCTTTCTTCGGATGGAATAGTAATATCTTTTACATTTTTACGAATCGACATTAATGAACCAGTTTCTATATAATCATATCTACCATCTGCGACTAAATATTTTATAGCAGCCCTTGCCTTTGGAAACATCTGCACTTCATCAAATATTATTACACTTTCACGATTATATAATTTGATATTATAATAACTTGATAGATACATAAAGAGGGTGTCTAAATCATCAAGGTAATTAACAAACAAATTGCACACATCATCATTAACCTTGTTGAAGTCAACAAGTATATATGATTTATAATTTCTTTTTGCAAAATCTTCTGCAATATAGCTTTTACCAACACGACGAGCGCCATCAATTAATAGAGCTGTATCGCCATTTGATGTATTTTTCCAATCTAATAATTTATCATAAATTTTTCTTTTCATAACTGCCTCCAACACCAAAACAAGATTTATATAACAGCATTATATCACAAAATCAAGATTATTACAAGTGTATTGTTTTACAAAAACAAGATTTTATTCATTATTTTGTAGCAGTCAAGAAAAGTACAAAATTTCACAAAATATTTTGATGAATGGTCGCAAAAAATTTTAACCCTCAAAAAACCGCCATTTAAAGCCATTTTTAGAGTTTACAATAACCGCGTCGATATACATATGAACGTGAAATCTTTAAAATATCTGCAACCTCTTGCTGGGTCTTTCTTTTATGACCGTTCAAGCCGTATCGCCATACAAGAATATCAATTTCGTTTTTTTTCAAAGTTTCATTCATTATTCTTAACAATCTTTTTATATCGGATTTCATTGATATGTCCTCTACAATATCAACACCGTCAGCAGGAATAATATCTGCAAATGTCAATGCATTTCCCTCTTTATCTGTTCCTATACATTCATCAAGTGACACTTCATTGTTTAATTTCTTTGCACCTCTCAAAACCATAAGAACTTCATTTTCAATGCAACGTGCGATATATGTAGAAAGCTTTGGACTTTTTTCACTGTTAAATGTATTTATCCCCTTAATCAAACCTATAATCCCCACAGATATTAAATCTTCGGAATTGGAATCATTACTGTATTTTTTTGCAATATGAGCAACCAATCTTAGATTATGTTCAATAAGAGTATTTCTTGCATCCATATCTCCGTTTTGATACAATTCAATATATTTTTTCTCTTCCTCTGCGGTCAGCTGCTTTGGAAAGGAATTTCCTCCACCCACATACCCGGTCAGAAACATCAGTTCATTTACTAATTGAATCAATAATTCAAACATATATATCCCTCACAAAATATTATTTTCGTTCTATATATATGTAGAAAAATTGCTTTTTTTCCTGTCGGCTTATCCTTTTTAACAAATTGTTATAGTTTTATAATATTTCATAATTCTGAATAATTTGTAGTTTTATACAAAATTGTAAAAAAATACTTAATGTTTATATTTAACTTATTCCTGTTTATACAAATATTTTGCAAGTTTACATAAAACATAATATTAAAATACACGAAAAAAAGGGATTTTGGAAAATCCAAAACCCCATAAATATTTCGTTTATAATCAGTTAATGATTGTAAGCTCTGTTTCTTTATCGAATAAGTGAATCTTGTTTGTATCAAATACAACATCAATCTTATCACCGAGCTTAGCTGTTGAACGCTGATTAACTCTTGCAACAAATGGCTTGCCTGCAATCTTTAAGTACAAGTATGTTTCAGCACCCATCATTTCTGTTACTTCAACGTCTGCCTTAACAATATCGTTTGGACGACTTGCAACAAAAGATTCATCATCGTGAATGTCTTCAGGTCTGATACCGAGAACAACTTCCTTACCGATGTAGCTGTCTAAAGCAGAATTTGAAGCTTTTCCATCAGGAAGACGAATTGATTCTCCGCTAAATTCAACATAAGTTCCGTCATCTCTCTTAACTAATTTAGCATCAATAAAGTTCATCTGAGGACTTCCGATAAATCCTGCAACGAACATATTGCATGGCTTTGTATAAAGGTTTGCAGGAGTATCTACCTGTTGAATGATACCATCCTTCATAACAACGATTCTTGTACCCATTGTCATAGCTTCTGTCTGGTCATGTGTAACGTAGATAAATGTTGTCTGCAATCTCTTGTGAAGCTTGTTAATCTCAGTTCTCATTGCAACTCTGAGCTTAGCATCAAGGTTTGATAAAGGTTCGTCCATGAGGAATACCTTAGGATTACGAACGATAGCACGACCTAAAGCAACACGCTGTCTCTGACCACCTGACAAAGCCTTCGGCTTTCTGTCTAACAAGTGCTCAATGTCAAGAATCTTAGCAGCTTCCTTAACTCTCTTGTCAATTTCAGCCTTTGGAGTCTTTCTTAACTTAAGACCAAATGCCATGTTTTCGTAAACTGTCATATGAGGATACAACGCATAGTTCTGGAAAACCATTGCTATGTCTCTGTCCTTCGGAGCAACGTCGTTAACGAGCTTGCCGCCGATGTACAATTCACCCTCACTAATTTCTTCAAGACCTGCAATCATTCTTAATGTTGTTGACTTACCGCAGCCTGAAGGACCAACCAGGATAATGAACTCTTTGTCTTCTATGTCAAGTGTAAAATCGCTGACAGCAGTTACATTACCTGCATATCTCTTATAAATACCTTTTAATTGTAAATCTGCCATTTATAATTTCTCCTCTCTTATTTTGGGCATTTTTTAATACATACTTATGATAACATATTTTAATTAAAATTGTAAGACTCATTATTCACAAAATTAAAATCATTTTATTAGTAACATCGACTAAACTGTTTCAAACATAAACAAAAATATAAAAAATCAGGAATATTTTATTGTACTAAAAGTACATATGACCAAGCAGGCATACTTTTTTGAAAAAGTATGCCTGTAATTTTTTGGTTATTTTTTTCGGGTTAAAATCCAAGAAAACTTAATCTTGCTTTGCATTTGCAATAATTTTTTCAGCAATATTTGAAGGAGCTGCTTCGTATCTTGTAAATTCAAAAGTGAATGAACCCCTGCCCTGACTCATTGATCTTAAGTCAGTAGCATATTTATGCATTTCCGAAACAGGAACTTCAGCTTCAACAAGATTTAATCCGGCTCTGTCACTTTCTCCCATACCCATAATCTGACCACGTCGTTTATTAATATCACCGATTATATCACCCATGATATTTTCAGGAATATAAACCTTTAAATATCCGATAGGCTCCAGTAAAACAGGCTTTGCCTGCTTCAGACCGTCTTTATATGCAATTGATGCTGCTGTTTTAAATGCCATTTCCGACGAGTCAACCGGATGATATGAACCGTCAAGCAAGGTAGCCTTTAAATTAACAACAGGGTAACCTGCCAATACACCGTGTTCACAGGAATCTCTCAATCCCTTTTCAACAGCCGGGAAGTAGTTCTTTGGAACGCTTCCTCCAAATACATTTTCTTCAAATATCATATCTTCTGTCAAGCCCGGCTCGAACTGAATCTTAACATGACCGTACTGTCCATGACCACCCGACTGCTTCTTATGTTTACCTTCAACGGTAGCAGTTCCGAGAATTGTTTCTCTATAAGGAACAATAGGCTCTTCGAGCTTAACATTGACACCAAATTTTGATTTTAACTTACTTACAATAACATCTATGTGCTGTTCGCCCTGTCCGTTTATCAGAGTCTGCTTTGTTTCTGAATTATTTGTAACAGTGAAAGTCGGATCTTCGTCGGTAAGCTTCATCAATCCGCTTACAATCTTTTCTTCATCACCCTTTGAAACAGGATAAACTGCCATAGATAATACAGGCTGAGGGAAATCAATACCACTCAGAATTATGTTCTTGTTTTCCGCACAGAGTGTATCACCGGTTTTGGTTTTATCAAGCTTTGCAACGACACCAATATCCCCTGCAACAACTTCTTTTGTTTCGGTCTGCTTTTTACCGAGCAACGTATAAATCTTTCCTATCTTCTCGTATGAATCCTTGTTTGGATTATATAATGTAGTATCAGGCTTAACACTTCCTGAGTAAACTCTGAACAATGACATTTTACCAACATATGGGTCTGCAATTGTTTTAAAGATGATTGCAGATGTTGTATCCTGTGCGTCCTGAACAACCTCAACAGGTTCTCCTGTTTTGGAATCATGTGCAATTTCAGTTATTTCATTAGGATTTGGAAGATACTTTCCGATACCGTCTAATAAGCTCATTACGCCAACATTTTCCTGACCTGTTCCGCAGTATACAGGATAAATGCTTCCGTCCTTAACACCCTTTCTTATAGCCTGCTTTATTTCATCAAATGTAAATTCTTCACCGTTAAAATATTTATTCATCAAAGCATCGTCTGTTTCAGCAACTGCTTCCATAATCATATCACGAAGCGGTGCAACGGTTTCTTCCATACCTTCGGGAACAGGAATGTCAATTCTGTCAATTCCTTCATAACGTCTTGCCGTCATATCCACTATATCAACATAGCCCTTGAATTGATCTCCCTCTCTTATAGGGATAACAAAAGGAGTAACTGATTTTCCGAATTTTTCCTTCATTGCTTCAAGAGTGGTCATGTAGTTTGCACGGTCATCATCCATTTTATTAACAAAGAACATAATAGGAACACCCTTTGTGCGTGCATATTTAAATACCTGTTCAGTTCCTACAGATACTCCGCTTCGACCACTTAATACAATGAGTGCAGAATCTGCAGCTCTCAATCCTTCCTTAACTTCTCCGGCAAAATCAAAATATCCCGGTGTATCAATAATATTATATTTCATTCCTTTCCAATCTATAGGAATCATAGATGACTGAATAGATACCTGTCTCTTTACTTCCTCCAAATCAAAGTCTGACACTGTATTTCCTTCGGAAACTTTACCCATACGGTCTATAGAACCACTGTTAATAAGCATTGCTTCTGCAAGGGTGGTTTTACCGCATTTTCCATGTCCCATCATTACTACGTTTCTGATACTGTCCATTTTTAAATTAGCCAATGTCTTTTCCTCCTTTTATACATATCCTGCCTGAACTTAATTTATATAAATGATTGTTTATCAAAAATTAACAAGATATATTTTATATATACCATAATTTTATAACATTTAAACAAAAAATGCAACGTCATTCTGTTTAAAATTTTGAAGATTTTTTTGTATATATTGTATATAAATTTGTAGTTATGCCAAAAATCAGAGGTAATATTATATAATATATTAAAGAAATACTGCAAAAATGATACATTGAGGAATAAAAAATATGCACCTCCAAAGTCTTTGATGACTTTTTTGGTGCATATCACGCTAAGATCTCCATTTAGATTATTTTACATTAGTCGTCATAACATCCCGATATACATTTTACAAGACAGGCGGTTGAGGTTATTATCAGCGAGAAGAAGGTTAAAAGAATTCCTGTAATAATAGCACCTGTTACACTGGTAGCGACAAATGTAATTGCAAGAAGAACTATTGATGTTAAAATTGTTCCGAGTATTCCTGTAAGCAGTACAGGCAGATTTGAACATAGGCAACTTTGTATGCTTGTTGTGCGTAATGCTGCCGATGTTATAACCGTAACTGCGAGATATACAACAGCAATTCCGAATAGTACCCATAAAAATGCAGGAGTAACGGTTATAGCAGCACTGAAACGGAGAAAGCCTGTAATTATTCCGATAATAATACTTGCTGCAACAGCAATTCCTGTGCAGTTACTTCTGCAGCGACAATTTAAATTACTCATTATTATTCACCTCCAATTATAATATATGCAAAAATATTTAAGACGGTGAATACCGTTGGGTTTGTGTATATATTAATAAAGTCAACCCATGGTTGATTTGTATGTTGGAAATAATAGTTTTTTTAGAAAAAGTATTGACAATTAATATGCTTTGTGTTATAATATTATTTGTATTTGGCTCGGTAGTTCAGTTGGTTAGAACGCTAGCCTGTCACGCTAGAGGTCGTGGGTTCGAGCCCCATCCGAGTCGCCACATAAAATTGACAATATTCTGACGAATGTTGTCTTTTTTGTTTGTAATACTATTAAAATACATAAATGAGGATAAGTAATATGAAAAAGCTAATCGGCTCATGGAGCTTTTATAAAAAAACATTATTAATAGCAATTCCTGTTATGATACAAAATTTAATCACAAATTTTGTTGCTATGATTGATAATATTATGGTTGGACAGATAGGCACGGAGCAAATGTCGGGTGTTGCAATTGTAAACCAGCTGTTCTTTGTATTTAACCTGACAGTATTTGGTGCAGTTTCAGGTGCCGGAATCTTTTGCGCACAGTTTTTTGGTAAGAAAGACTACGACGGCGTTCGCCATACATTTCGTTTTAAGCTTTTAACCGTAGCATTTATAACAGCAATGGGTATAGGAATTTTTATTCTTTTCGGAGATAACCTTATAACAACATATCTTCATAATGCCGAGGAAGGTATTAACCTTTCTGAAACATTCAGATATGCAAAAGAGTATATGCTTATAATGCTTGTGGGACTCGTACCGTTTGCATTTGAACATCCGTATTCGGGTACACTTCGTGAGGGCGGACTTGCAACTCCTCCCATGGTTGCAGGTATTGCTGCCGTTATAACAAATACGGTACTTAATTATTTTCTTATTTTCGGTGTCGGTATTTTCCCCGAAATGGGTGTTGCCGGTGCAGCAATTGCGACTGTAATATCACGTTTTGTACAGGTTGGAATAGTAATAGCATGGACGCATATTAATTCAGGAAAACTTGAATTTGTGAAAGGTTTATATAAAACTCTGCGGGTACCTGCAAACCTTTCAAAAAGAATATTTATAAAAGGGCTTTTGCCTCTTACAGCCAATGAGTGTTTGTGGTCTGCCGGAGTTGCAATGCTGACTCAATGCTACTCTTTAAGAGGGATAACTGTTGTTGCAGGTCTTAACATTGCAAACACCGTAATAAATTTATTTAACGTATTGTTTATTGCATTTGGTTCAGGCGTTTCGGTTGTAATTGGTCAAATGCTGGGTGCAAATGAGCTTGAAGAAGCAAAAAAAGGCGCTCCGAAGCTGATTTTCTTCTCCGGTATAATATGCGTTGTTGTAGGTAGTATAATGGCGTGCTTTTCGGGACTTTTCCCATACGCATACAACACCTCCGATGAGGTTCGCTCTCTTGCTACTGCATTTATCTTAATAAGTGCTGTATTAATGCCTGTTCATGGTGTACTTCATTCAACATATTTTACACTTCGTTCAGGCGGAAAAACTTTGATAACTTTTATATTTGATTGCGGTTTTTCATGGGGTGTAAGTGTACCGTTGGCATTCAGTCTTGCGCATTTTACCAATATGCACATAATAGGAATATACCTGTGCTGTCAGGCAGCTGAAATTATAAAATGTATTATCGGACTGTTTCTGATAAAAAAAGGTGTTTGGCTTTCAAATATTGTTGATAAAAATTAACAAATCGGAGCTGTGATAAATCACAAGCTCCGATTTTAATATTACTCTTCTTTTTCTGTAGTTTGTTCAATTTTGCAGACAATAGCTTCATCAATTCGATGCTCTGAAATTTTTGTGACCTTAATCTGTAAGCCGTATGCCTCAACTTCAGCAGTTGAACCGTCATCGGGGACAGAACCCAGTTCACCTAAAATCATTCCTGCAAATGTATTGTATTCTTCAATCGGCAAATCAATTTCAAGCACTTCAGAAACTGTATCTATATCGGTTGAACCGAGTATTTTCCATGTGTTTGAATCAATCTGAATAATTTCCTCTTCTTCATTAGCTTCTGTATCATTGTCAAGATCGCCGACAATTTCCTCCAGCAAATCGGACATGGTTATTATACCACCCAGACCACCATATTCATCAACAACTATGGCAAAATGCGTCTTACATTTTTGCATCTGTCTGAACAGGTCGTCTGCCTTTATTGATTCAGGAACAAGGTATGGACTCCTTATGATTGAAGAAACGTCACATTCTTTATTATCCTGTGAATTTCTAAGCATTTTGTAAAAATCGGTTGTCTTTATATAGCCGATAATATCATCAACATTTTCTCCGCAAACGGGATATATTGAATGATTGGTATTGTTAATCGTTTCTTCCCAAACCTCAATGCTTTCTTCTTTCCATAAAAACTCAACATCGGTTCTGTGAGTCATAATATCCTTGATAGGAGTGTCATTAAGCTCAAAGATATTGTGTATCATTTCCTTTTCATCAGGATCAATAGCACCCGATTCACTTCCAACGTCAACCATAAATCTGATTTCTTCTTCTGTAACCTCGTCATCTTCCTTGTCCGAATTCTTAAGACCGAGAGGCTTTAGAATAAGAGCGGTCAACGCTGAGAGTATACGCTCAAACGGAGTACATATAATGTATGTAAGCGAAATGAGCCATGAAAATGAAAACATTATTTTTTCAGCATATTTAGAAGCAATTTTCTGTGGAATATATATTCCGAAAAGCTGAATGACGAAAGCCAAAAACAATATACAAGCTATTGTAACCGGCATTTCATACACAAGTAAATTTTTGTCGATTGTCATGTTATGCACCGAAACGGTATTAATACTTGCAATTAAAAGCTCTGCAAAGACAATTATAATTTTAAAACAATTATAAATTCTTAAAGATTTTTCAAGCTTTAAAAGAGCTTTTTGTGCTTTCAAATTACCGGAGTCAGCCATCTTATTTAACCGTGCCTCGCTTACGCTGTCAACAGAAACCTGTGCCAGCCTTAAAAGTGCAATAATAAAAATAAAAACAACATTAAGTAACAATCGGGACGGGAACGAGTCCACAAACCATCATCCTTTCAAAAAGTAAATATTTTGTTATAAAACAATTATGAGATATTGTATCAGATAATTATATAAATGTCAAACAATTTTAACAATATTTAATCTATTTTTTAAATTTGTTTATGATTTGTAACTTTGCATTATTAACAAGCTCATATAACTCAGGACATTTCAGTAAAACCAAACAAATTACATACGCTGCAACCGAGCATATTGCACATATTACAAATCGCAAAAGAATATTTATGTCTAACACCTGTTTTACAAATAATGCAGTTATCAGAGTTAGCATACAGGCAACTGCAACTTTTATTATAAGCTTTGTCATTGACGAAAATTTAAAATCGGGAATATATTGCTTAACTGATTTATTAAGTAATACAATTGTGAGAATTACAGATAAGCTTGTTGCAAGCGATACTCCCAATACACCTATATATTTTGCCAGAACAAAACTCAAAACAGCATTTAATACTACAGCTGCTATATTTGCAATCATTGGCATTTTTGTGTTTTGATATGAAAAATGCAGTCTTATATACATTTCTCTTATTGCAATGAGTGAAAAACCAACACAAAAACCCATTAATGCATAGGATGTGTGCAGTGCGGCAGCCTCAGTAAATTCACCTCTTAAATACACAATACTCACTATATCATATGATAATACACAGGCAATTACAGTTATGGGAGCAAGCAGAATAATAAGTCCCGATAATGAATTCCGGAATGTCTTTATAAGCTTTTCGGTGTTTCCCTCGGCAACATAAGTTGCGTACTGTGAAAGAAGTATAAGGCTCACAGTCGCTGTTATGGTTGCTGTTATAAACTGCTCAAGTGTGTATGCATATGAATAATTTGATGCAATACCTTCTCCCAGAAGAGAACATATTGCTTTATCAACAATACCGTTAAGCTGTATAAATATGTTGCTGAGTAAAAGCGGTAATGATAAAACAACCAGATGTCTGATATTTTCATCTGAAAAATTAACCGACGGTCTGAAATTAAACGTATTTCGGCATAGGTGCTTTAACAATAAGGTTTGAGCAATGTTTCCGCAAAAGTACGCCGCAACCAACGCCCTAATACCAAATCGGCCTGCAAAAAGCAATACAAAAGTTATTGCAATCGGATTATATACTATTCCGTAAAGCTTTCCCGGTACAAACGAATTGTTTGCATTTAAAACAGCGGCATATATCGACTGAAATGCTGTAAATACAAATGTTATTGAAAAAATTCTGAGATATGTTACAAGCCTTTCAAGGTCATAGGGATTATATGACGGTGCAAGAATCTTTGCAATAACAGGTGCAAAAATATTAATAAACAGTATAAATATACCGCTTGCCACAAGAAACAGTGTCAGCATTTTTGATGCAATTTCATTAGCCTTACTGCGATCTTTTTTTACAGAAATGTCAATATATATTGTAACGAGAGCAGTTGTGAGGGATGCAAGCATTGCCCCTGACAGTCCAATCATAAAATCGCTTGAAACAAAATAAATATCGGTATTAATGTCGGAGCCGTATGTCCATGCTATAACCATCTGCCGCAAAAATCCCAAAAACTTGGACGCAAGAACGACAATCATAACAAGTGCGGCAGAACCGACAAATGTGTTATTTTTTTTCATCTGTTTAACCTCTGTCTATCTTTTTATAAGATTTCGTATATATTTTATATACGGCTTTAAATCATTTAAAGCAAATAATCCGTCTTTAACGGTCAAATCGAAAAATGCCTTTAAATATTCAGTTAAAATCCTGAATTTATCAGGTGACTTTTTCATATGAGAAATGAAACAGGCAAAGCTCTGAGGGGTAAATCTCATTTTTGCATTTATTTTATAATTGGGGGTACAGGTATTTATATCTATGGGTTGTATATCATTTATAGAAGCTTTTACATAGCTTTCAAAGAAGCTTGATTTACTTATGTCGCATATGTTTGCACTCCCCCAAACTCTTGGATTTATCTCTAAAAAGTACGGGGTTTCAATACTTCCTTTAAAATCAAGCATCGCAATTCCGCAAAATTTTATTTCGCTGAGCAGATTTACAGCATACTTTAAAAGCTGTCTGTCAAATATTGTTTTCAGATAACAGGTCGGACCGCCTTCTATCGGATATTCTCTCAGACTTTCGTAGCAAATAAAATCAACAGGCTCATGTTCTCTGTTCATAACAACTGCTACACCGATGTCATGTCCTTTTATATAATCGGAAGCTATCGGGTATTCGTCTTCTGAATGCATTTTTGAATAAGCTTTAATAAATTCTTCCTTATTATTTACTATTTTATATCTGGCATGCGGTTTTTTGCCCATAGCTTCGCCGTTTCTGTATTTTATTATACACGGGTAGCCTGTTTTTTCAGCCATTTCTTCAATGCTTTTGTGATTTTTAAGAGTTGTTGTTTTCGGTATCGGCACACCAATTTTTTCGGCAATATCCGAAATTTCAGCTTTATCATCCGCCAATGCCATTGATTCCGGGGCAGGAACGATAAAATCACAATAATGCTCAAGATCTTTTTTATTCCGAATAACGGCGGTCAATGCTTTTCTGTTAACAGGAAGAAGAACAGGCCTTTCATTTTTGCAAAGAGAAATAATATCCTCCGAAAAATTATCATCATTAACCAATGCCTTTATATCAGCATATTTTGAAAAATGTCCGAGTCTTTCATTTTGGGGTACATTTTCAAATTCTGCCGCAGTTATTTTATATCCTTTTTTTCCAAGCTCACGCATAGCTCCGATTGCCATACGATATTTTATATCTGTAATAATTACGTTTTTCATATTATTTTATAAGTTCACAGATAGCTTCAAGTGCATCTGCTCTTTTTACCTTATTTTTATCCTTTAGTTTACTTTCGTCTATATCTAATCCCTTTTTCATAGCGATATCAAGTATTGAATTTCCGATTTTTTTATCCGTCAGTTCAACACCTTTTTCTTTCATCGAATTCCTTGCAAGCAATGCCATATCTTTATAGGTTAAAATCTTCTTAACCTTAAAAATTTTGGGATCGGAGCTCATAATTAAAAATTCATCTTCCGTAATTAATCTGTCAGGTGCGAATGTGTTATTTTTATAACCTATAACATGGTTATACTCTAAGAGCTTTTGTATATGCTTAAAGTATTCACTTTTATCCGAAACATCTTCAAACGGTGACAGGTTTAAAAGCTCCGAAACCGTTACAACCTTATATCCGTAATCCTGCAAAAGCTTCAGCTGTGCATTAAGTGCGTCTGCAACAGGAGTTCTCAGGTTCATGTTACAGCCGTCCTTTTGAAAAATAATTTTACCGTTAAGAGCGTCAGAGTTTTCAGATAACGCTTTCTTCAAAGGCTCAATCATAACGTCAACTTCTTTTTGATAGCTGTCAAGCGGCTGCCAGCCTGCTCCGTCAAGGCTTGCAGCCATGTAGTTATATCCCATAATTCTGTAAGCATCATATGATGTACTTTTATCAGGAATATTATCTATATAGTGGGGCGGACGTGAGAGCTTCATCTCATAGTTAAAATTATTTTTCATATAGATGTGAAGCTTTTCAAGATCGTTAACAACCTCTGCAAGAGTCATAAAATGATGTCTTTTTCCGTATATAGCACGCATAGGACCGAACAGTCTGTGTGTATAGGTATGACTTGTTATCTCATGATTACCCGATAGTATTTTATTGATAAGCTCCGGCTGATTTACCGCTCCTGCCGCCAGATCATCCTCATATTTTGGATAATGATCGTAATGCATACCGCTCCATGTAAAATCCCCAGGATTTCCCGACTCGTCCGGATAGTTTTCATGAGTTGTGCCGATAACATCAAATGTTCCCTTTGCATTGTAGCTGTTCAAAATGTCAAGCAGTGTGTCGGTAAGTCCTTTTTGAGGATTACTTGTCGTAGGCATTGTTGTTGGGCCATCGTCAAAAGTCATTGCAACAAATCTCCCGCTTGACGGAGGGTTTACAAATTCAATTCTGCGGCATGGTGATAAAAATCTGCCGTTTTGGTTTTTCTTATATTTTTTTATTTGAGCATTTACCTTTCTTGCCGCATTATAAAGTATCATTTCCTACCTCCGGAAGTTTATAGTTATTGTTAAATTTTATCATATATATATCCTTTTGTCAAATAATACCGTCAAATGTTAACTATTTTTAATAATGCAAAACGTCCCGAAAAGAACGGGACGCTGTAAAATTATTTGTTTTCTTTTGTTATTATGTCTTTACACAATATTTCAAGCTCTGCTAAATCTTTGCTCGCCATTTCAATACTGATGCTATACAGTTCCCCGTCTGAAGCAACAGTAAAACAAGCAAAATAGGTTTCGTCATCTTCATAAAAATCAACATATGACTCTCCTATAACTTTTCCTTCATTTAGCTTTTTGCCTGTTCGTGTGCTTACATAAAAATCGCCACAGGCTTTTCTGATTGTAGTTGAATAATTGTTTATATCATAATATATTCCGATACCTACATTATTATCTCCACTCCTGGCAAGTATATAGTGATCCGGAATATATCTTTGAGTATTGGTTGGCTCAGTCATTTTAAATCCTAATGAATAGTCAAGAGATTCAACAGACTTAAAGGTTTTAATATCAGTTATCACATTTGGAATAGGCTCTTGGGAATTGTCTGTCTGGTTATATTCAGATGAAGTAAAAATACTTACAGGAGGCTGATATTCTCTGTCCTCACCCGTTAGCAGATTAATTTTAAACAATTCTTTTGTTTCTTCGGTATACGCAAGACCCATGGACGGAGCAAGTCCGTATTCATAATAATATGCGATGCTTTCTGAATTCAGACTGAGTATTGCACTGTCTTCATATAAATAGAAATCATATATTGATACTGCTTCATAATCCTCATCGGTGAAATTAAATACATCTGATATAAGAAGCTCGCTTCCTTTATCAAAATCATAGTTAAAATAGCCAAAGTAATCAAGCTGAAGCTCTGTTCCTACATTTATTAGACTTTGCTCTGCTATAGAAATCATATTAAACTTATCATATGCGATTTCATAACCAAAATAATAATTATACGGTTCACTTCCGCTGAATTCAAAATCACTGTAGAGTGTTTTTAATACTTCAATTGATTCAAGTGCATTTGATTCAAAATAACTGTTTAACACGGAAATGTTTTCATTGTTATCAGGATTTTCAAATGAAGGATATGAATAGTAAAGATTCATAACAGTGTTGTTGTTGACATCGGAAATTTTAGCTTCGGCATATTTTCTTTCGGCTTTATGCTCGGTTGTCGGTTTTGTTATGTATATGCTTTTAGTGTCTGCATCCCATTGAACATCGGCACCGAGAGTTTCAGAAACAGCTCTTAGCGGCACATATGTATGGTCATCAATAATTTTTGCAGGTACATCAAGCTCAATTTCTGAATTATTTAAAAGCATGGTGGGTGAATCAATTGTAATCTGCAATGAATTAACTCCGTCAAAGGCAAGAACAGCTCTTTCTGCTCCAACCCATACCACTTTGGAATCCAGTGCTTCAAATATAGCTCTCATAGGAATAAGAGTAAAGTCATTTTCAATTACAGGCTGATTTTCAAGCTCAAGATTTTGGTTGTCAACATATACGCTTACCTGTGCCGAAGCAACAGCAGTTGTTATTAAAATTGATGAAGCAATTATTGCTCCTGTTAATAATTTTTTCATGTGTTTTCTCCCTTATTTTTTATTAGCTATTATTTTATATCAATACAAGAATTTTGTCAATAGACAACCATGATTTTAAAAATTTAGTTAAAATTATTTACAAATTCTGCTTTTAATGATATAATATAAAAGTAGCATAGTCAGTTTAAATAGTAAGATTATAATAGGCGTACGTTAGACAATAACGTAGGCTTGTTTGTTATTTATTATTGTAAATCTTGTATGGATTATTAGCTATGTTGGAGTAAAAGTCAGCTGCGGCTGATGCATTTTTAATATCGGGGAGACAGTTATGTTATTTAAAATTGCATTGGCAATGATTTTTGGAATACTTATTCAGCATAATATTGACATAAATTTTATAGCATTTGCGGTTATAATCATTATTCTTGCATTTCATCCTCTTCAAAAGATTTTTAAAAATCTTAAAGTGCAATATATCTGGGTATTTACGGCTTTTGCTGTAGGCTGCTTTCTGTCAGCCTTTGCACAAAGGTATGAAATGAACGGACTGTATCCGGTTGATGACAAATTTATAACAGCATACGGCTATGTGTGTGAAATACCCGACCAAAACGAGGACAGGTATTCTTACATAATAAAAATAGAAAAAGCAGAATATATAAAAGACGGATATCATGTTAATGAAAATGTGCTTTTGTCGAGTGATGTGAAGCTTGAATATACACAGAATGTTAAAATCAGGGGATTTCTTGAGAGAATCTCAGGGCAGAAAAACCGCAGTGATTATGATTATAATCTATATTATAAAAGTAAAGACGTATTTTATCGGATTGATGATTACGAAATAATACCGGCGGATTATAGAAAGCTTTATGGAATAAAACACTTTTCAAATCTTATGCGTTTAAAAGTGGGAGCGGTTGCTGACAGGTATTTTGAGTCAGAACAGGCGGCATTACTCAAAGCAATAACCGTAGGAAATAAAAAGGATTTTTCAGAAGATTTTTCTGATATTCTTTATAAAACCAATATAATGAGAATGCTGTATCCTGGCTATTTACACGTTTTGCTGATAACAGGGATATTAAATATCATTCTGATGTTCTTCAGAAAAGAACGAAGAGATTTATTCATCATATTTGCACTGATTATATATTCAGCATTTAACTATGAATCAGCGGTACTTTTAAAGCTTGCACTACTTTTGATAACAACAATCATCGCCCTGAGAAGGTATGGTTATGCACATTATCCCGATATTGCCTCAGGTGTTATTATAGGAATTCTTATATTTAATCCACTTCTTGTGTATAATTCAGGATTTGTTATTTCAATTGTTATGGGGTGGATGTTCTTTATGATTAAAGAACCCGTGACCAAAGCATTCGGATTTATAAAAATTTCATGGATAAAACACTTAATTGTCTTAACTTTTCTCTCGGTTGTTGGAGTCTTTCCATTAGCTTCATACTACTTTTACGGAATAAGTATACTGGGAACTCCATTGACATACATATGCTTTCCGTTAGTTGCGGCCGTAATTATTTCATTCCCTTTATTCGTTCTTGAGCTGGTAATCTTGGGGCAGTCATTTGTTATAAAATATATAATCGGGGCAATTTTGTTATTCTTTAACAAATTACCGTATTGGATAGACAAAATTCCTTTTTCAAATATCAGTACCGGCAAGCCGTCTATTTTGCTCGTTATTGTTTTTTATCTTATGGTTGTATTTATAAGATATATGTATATAAACGGTTGGAAGAATATAAAAACAAAACTTACAGCTTTTTTAATTATCGGATTTTGTATTTCACTGATTGGTAATGAAATATACATGGGCAGAGCAGCATATTTTACTTTTGTAAATGTAGGTCAGGGTGATGGTGCATTTATCAGAACATCGAAAAATGAAACGATTGTGGTTGACGGTGGCGGTGCCGAAGAATTTTCCGATTATGATGCCGGTAAAAAGGTGTTTTTGCCATATCTTAAAAGCGAAGGAATTATCAATGTTGATTTAGCAATAGTCACCCATTATCACAAGGATCACTGTCTTGGTACTATCGCAATGTTAGAAAATCTTAATGTGCAGGCGGTTGCAATGCCTGACTGTTCTTATGGTAATGAATATCGGGAGAAGATAGAAGCTCTTGCTGATGAAAAAGGTACAGAAATAATATATCTTAAAAACGGTGACAGAATAACAATGGACTCAGGGACTGTTATAGATGTAATTTCGGCAGGAACCGGAGATTTTGAGAATGAAAATGATACATCAATTGTTTTTAAGCTCACCTATAAGAATTTTGAAGCATTATACATGGGAGATGCAACAAAAAATATTGAGCATGAATTCTTAGAAAAGTTCGATGATGTAGACCTTATAAAAATAGGTCATCACGGCTCTGCAACCTCAACATCACAGGAATTTCTTGAAGTTATAAAACCTGAAATCGCTGTAATCAGTGTTGGTGAAGATAATGTTTACAATCTTCCGAATGATGAGGTTATTGAAAGAATTAAAGATAGCGGTGCATACATTTATCGTACCGATGAAATGGGAGATATTACATTTGCAGTATTTGACCGCGAAAATATACTTGTAAATTATTTTTATAAAGATAGCAGAAATAATGAATGGAGAAAATAACAATGGCAAAGAAGAGCAGATTATCCGAGTTGAAAACACATTTAAAGGAAAAAAATCCCCAGAAGCTGTATCTGATGTACGGTGAAGAAGCGTATGGAAAAAAGCTGTACATTAACCGTCTTTGTGAGTTGGTTGACGACAGCGGTTTTTCGGATTTTAATAAAATAGTTCTTGACGCAAAGGACGCATCTTTTACAGAAATTGATGACTCAATAGAAAGCTTTCCTATGATGACCGACAAAAAGCTTGTCATAATCCGTGACAGCGGTATTTTTAAAAAATCCAATGAGGAACAAAGAGAATACTGGACAAAAAGAATTAATGATATACCTGAGTATGTTGTGCTTATATTTGATGAGCATGAGGTTGATAAAAGAAGTGCTTTATATAAAAAGGCGGCAAAGCTTGGAGTTGACGTTGAGTTTGAGTATATGAACGAAACCGAGCTTGTTACTTGGGTTGAGCGTGAGGTTCTCAAAGAAAGAAAAAAAATAGCAAAGGATGTTGCACAATATTTTGTAAGCATTTGTGACGAGGGAATGGCAAACATCAAAAATGAGCTTGACAAGCTTATAAATTACTGTGATGATGTTATAACCAAAACCGATGTTGAAAAGATTGTGTCAAAAGCTGTCGGAGTAAAGGTTTTTGAATTAACAGACTGTATGATGTCAAAAAATGCAAACGGTGCATTGTCAATTTTAAAGGATTTAAAAACTGCAAAAGAGCCTGCTTTTAAAATTCTATACCTGCTTTCATCAACCTTTGAAAAAATGCTCCGTTGTTCACTGATGCTTTCGGAGGGGCAGAGCTATGCAGAAATTGCTTCAAAAATAGGTGTAGCACCTTTTATTGCTCAAAAATACGCAAACAGTGCAAGAGGATTTGGAGAGAATTATCTTGCTGACCGAGTTATTGAGGTTGCTCAAATTGATTTGGCAATTAAGAACGGTGAAACAGGCGATTGGGACGCACTTGAAAAATATGTGCTTGATTCATGTGAAAAAGTAGGATAATAAATCTGCGAGGTACAGTCAATGTTTCAATACACAAGATTATCCCTCGCAGATTATAAATTTATTTGAAAAATTGTATTCTATTATCAAAACACCTATTTAATATTATTTTTTCTTTTTCTATTATATTTGCAAATATGAGAAAAAAATATAAATATCCACCATACTAAATATTTGATTTTACAAATAACTTTGAATGGAATAACAATAAATCGAAACATATATTGATAATAAGCTTTTTTCTCATAAATAATAACATTTTTCCATTCACCGCAACCCTCACATAAATCTAAATCTTTAGAAATAATATATTTTTTTGGATCATCATTTGTTTTATTTATTCTGTTCCAACATTCAAGACAAAATTCAGCCATAGTATTACCCTTCCATATTGACATTCAATGAATGTCATATTTTTATTAATTATAACATATAATTTCTTTATTGACAAGCACAAAATGTCAAAAAGGAGAAAATTATGTTTATAAATAAATCCCCTGAGGGTCTTAATAATATTTGCGGAAAACACATAGCTGTTTTAAGAACAAATTTGAAAATTTCTCAAAGAGAATTGGCTGACCGTATGCAACTCATAGGTATTGATATTGATAAAAACGCTGTTCAGAGAATTGAGTGCGGAAAAAGATTTGTGACCGACATTGAAATAGCTGCCTTTGCAAAGGTGTTTAATATTGAAGTAGACGAGTTATTAAAATAAAGTCGTAATGACACCAAAAGTTATATTATAAATAAACTTTATATAATAAGAAAAATTATAAAATTTCATTGCAATATATAGAAAAAACGCCTGTTAACAATGTTTTTTTATAACAAATTTACATTGACGAATTTTACTTTTTGTATTATAATTATCTTGAAAATATGCGTTGTATCCCACTAAAAAAAATCTTCGGGAACAGCAGCAGGAGGTAATATTATGAATAACACAAAAACAAACACAATGTCAACCAAAACCATGGTATTTGCGGCGATTATGACTGCATTGGTAGTAATACTGCAGTTTATGGGTTCGTTTGTAAAGCTTGGTCCATTCTCAATATCGTTGGTGTTGATACCTATTGTAATCGGTACAGCAACCTGCGGAGAAAAAATAGGAGCATGGCTTGGATTGGTTTTCGGTGTGATTGTTCTTGCGAGCGGCGATGCAGGTGCATTTCTTGCAGTAAATGTTCCGGGAACAATAATTACGGTACTTTTAAAAGGCATTGCTTGCGGATATCTTGCCGGACTTGTATACAAGTGGATTGCAAGATACAATAAGTACGCAGCAGTCATAGCAGCGGCGGCTGTGTGTCCGTTGGTTAACACAGGTATATTCCTTTTGGGATGTGTGGTATTCTTCATGGATACGGTCGCTCAGTGGGCAACACAGCTCGGCTTTGGCGGAAATGTTGCAAAGTATATGATTTTCGGCCTTGTCGGTGGAAACTTCTTATTTGAATTTGGATTAAATATTATTTTAAGTCCTGCAATTGTAAGACTTTTGGATATAAAAAGCAAACAGCGTTAAAACAGTATTTATTTTCGGTTCAAAAAAGGAGGATTAACATGATTTTAGCATTAGATGTCGGAAATACAAACATTGTTGTGGGATGCATGGATGAAGAAAATATATTTTTAGAATGTCGTCTTTCCTCCGACAGAAACAAAACAGAAGCTGAATATGCGGTCATATTCAAGAATTTACTTGATGTTTATGATGTTGATTTATCAAAAATAGACGGTGCTATCATTTCATCGGTTGTACCGCCTATTACAGATACATTAAAAAATGCTGTATTTACCGTAACGGGTTATGAGCCTATTGAGGTAAATGTAAAAATGAATCACGGCTTAAAATTCTCAATGGAAAATCCCGAGGTCGGAAATGACCTGACTGTTGTTGCAGTTGCGGCTATGGATAAGTTTAAAGCACCAATGATAATATTTGATTTTGGTACTGCGACAACAATTTCTGTTATTGACAAAGAGGGAATTTTCAGAGGGGTATCTATTTTCCCGGGAGTAAAGACAGCTATGAATGCATTGTTTGACAATGCCGCACAGCTTACTGCAATAAAAATTGAAGCCCCGAAAAGCTCAATCGGAACAAATACAATAGAAAGCCTGCAAAGTGGTGCAGTATTTGGAAATGTTGCAATGATGGACGGTATGATTGACAGAATCGAATCAGAGCTTGGTTACAAAACAACTGTTCTTGCAACAGGCGGACTTGCAAAATTTCTTGTTCCGCACAGTAAGCATGATATTTATTGTGATGACAGTATGCTCTTAAAGGGCTTGTGGATTCTCTATAAAATGAATAAATAATAATAAATACCCGTGAAAGCAAGTTGTTTCCACGGGTATTGTATTTTATACTAATTTTAAAGTTCCACTTTTCTTCTTGCGTTTGCAACCTCTTCAATAAACATTCGGTCAAGCTCGGTAAGATGATAATTTTTTCTGTATATTAACACGTCCTGATATATTTTTGTGCTTGATTTACATTTCTTCTGGATAAGATTGTATCTGTCAAGAATATTCTGTGATACAGGTGAAACCCACATAAATGTATTATTCACATTTTCAAGTAAATCAAACTGACTTGCTCTCTCAAAAACAAAAATACGTTTATCCACATATTCTCCCAATTCTTCTTTTTTAATATCAACCAACGGTAACGACGGTACATATGGGTCTGCGTGGGCTATTTCTATATACTCCGATAAATCAGAAAGCTGTATATCCTCCTTATTGGCAAGCTCATGCTCCTTTGACATCAGAAGAACATACGAATACTCTGCCAGAAAGTCACATAGCAATCCTTTTTCTTTTAGCATTGCTCTGAAATATTTATCATGATTTGTTCTGTATCTTATTATTCCCAGCCTGTAATCAGCTTGCAAAATATTATTTATTGCACGCAATGAATTTGTCTCCTTATAAAATATTTCGCATGGCTTTGAGGAATCAATATGCTTTGAAAACTGCGAAAAAGCCTGTGAATAACAGCTTGCTCTCGGTACGGAAATCGAAAATTTTTGCTTATTGTTCTTACCCTCTTTATACATATCCTCAACTTCGTCAATCTGAGCTAAAATTCTTCTTGCATAGCTTAAAAATTCCTCGCCCTGCACAGTTGCAACCATACCCCTTGAGGTTCTTTTGAAAATAGTTATGCCTAAATCATCCTCAAGCTCCTTTATAGCACGGCTCAAATTAGGCTGACTCATAAAAAGCATTTCGGCAGCTTTATTTATGGATTTGTATTTATCAATTTCAATTGCATATTTAAGATGTAAAATGTTCATGCCTTAATTCTCCCAAAATTTGTATATAGGTTATATTCTATATTATCATATTCCGGAGAAAAAATCAACAAATTTGAAAAATAAAATACATAACAAAACCCGCATCCGTGTCAATAATAGACTTTATTTCAGTCTTATACCATATATTCCTGCAACATCACCGTATGTTGCGTCAATTGTAATCTGAATTTCTGAAATTGTTATTTTTTCACCGTTATTCAAAACAACTTGGGGAGTTCTTAAATAATTATCCGTTATTTCAAATATCTTCTCATCACCATTATCTAAAACAACTTTTACCGTCATATCTTTAACCATGGTTTTGTGCATACCCACAGCAAATTGGTCGGTATGCAGATCATTATCCAATACAATAATCATCTTTTTAGCTTCAAGCGGTGTTTTTGCTTTCAAAGTTAAGGTTTCGTTATTATCATTTTCAGGTATCCATATGTTTTGTGTTCCATAAGGTCTTGAATATCCGTTTACTACGTTATTGGCACCAAAAACAGTCTGTGCCGGTAAAATATTTTTAAACAAAATATTTCTGTTTCTTTCATAATGATGATCCATAAACGTATATCCTGTTTCCTTTTCCAGCGGAATACTGTCATGATTTTTCAAATCATGACTTTCATCTGTATGCATTCTGAATGTTATTGCCCCCATTACTCTGTTTTCAGAAACGGCAACCGATATGTTTTCATTTTTATGCAAAACAATGTATATTTTTCCGTCCGTCGATACCGGCACATCAAGCTTTAAGGTTAACCATTCTCCATCTGATTTCTTCAAATTTATTTCTTCTTCTTTTATAAATTCAGATGGCAGATATGTTTCCTTATGAACTCCCCCCAAAACTTTGTATATTAATGAAGTATCATTTTCTACTTTAAAGCAAATATCTATACTGTCTATTTTCTCACTATCGCACATTAAAGCCAGTGCATAATCTCTTTCAAGTGTAATATATTCGTTTAAATCTGTATTCTCATACACCTTTTCACTTGTGGCAAAAGCTTCAAAATTACCATTTTCCGAATCAACTCTATGTAAAATTGTCTGGTCATCATACAATAATTCATTCTGTAATTCCTCTATATGGTTTTTTGTTATATCTCCTGGCAAACACTCATATTTTTTACAAAGATATGCTGCCGTTCCTACAGCCTGACCTAATGCTCCGCAGGTTGCCATTACTCTTGTCGACCCCAACGCAATATGTGTAGCACTTATATCTCTTCCCGCAAGCATGAGATTTTTGATATTTCCGGAATACAAGCATCTGAACGGTATATTATAAATTCCCGTTACCGGTACAAAATTTGATGCCGGAAGTTTATCATATATTCCCAAGGGTGCATGAATATCCATAGGCCAGCCGCCCATGGCTACCGAATCCTCAAAATCAACTTTATTCTCAATATCATTCTCATTTAATACATATTCTCCAATAAATCTTCTTGATTCTCTGGTTCCGGCTTTTGCAAAAACTCTTTTTAATTGCATATTCTCAGCCTTAGGATTACCGCTTTTATTTTTCAGATAATCCCAGATACCGTATATCAGTTTTCGGAGTTCAAGTTCTGTTAAATCATGATCCTTTAAAATGTCAACCTGTCCTCCGAATTCATATGCCCAATGTGAACCGCCTAATGAAAATCCTCTGAAATTTTCAGGCTTATTAATATCCTTAAAAAACTCCATTTTTGTTACATCATGGGCAAATTTGGGTGCTTTAAAGGTAACCTTATGCCCCACATCTACAGTCTCAAAATAAATGCTGTTACCCATTGTAAAGTCATCAGCTTTATCAGGTGCCCAGAATTCATTAAATTCATCTTTCCCCTCACGGCCTATTTTATATTCCGCACCTGCCTCATAAGCCAAAGTCCCGTTTCCTGTTGAATCCACAAATGTTGGTGCGGTAATTTCAAACAACTCATTACTTACGGTATGTCTTGCTGTACATGATGTAATTTTCCCATTTGTAACTACAGATTCTTCTACCAATGTGTTCATCAATAAGGTTATATTTTTTTCATTATATATAAAATCGAAAAACACAGCATCCAATAATGCATGAAAGCCATATCCGTTATCTTCGTTATATTTTACCATCATTAACCGTAATTCTTCCACAAGACCGCATTCTTTTGCGTAAATTGCAGTATTCAATCCATGATGATTTGCACCCGATATTCCAACCCCAATTTCGCTTGACGCATTTCCACCTAAAACAGAACGGTCATTTATTAAAACAACATCAAGACCTTTTCTTGCCGCCGCAACCGCTGCACATATTCCGGCAACACCTGCACCTGCTACTACTAAATCACATTTAATTCTTCTCATTTACAGCTATTCCTTTCCGTACAGAAGCTTATTCTTCATAATATCTTGTCTTTACTAAAAATCATTTTTTAATCTGATTTAACTATAGCATATTTTTTTATAAAATACAATTGCAAAATGTCTCCAAAATATGTTATAATGACGCCATAGACATTTATAATTAAATTTTACAAAAAAACAATTATTTACGGAGGATTTTTACATGGGAATATTTAACTTTTACTATGTATCACTTTCGGATGGTGATGCTTCTTTAAGAATACGTGTTATTCAGTCGTATACATATAATGATATTTCCCTCACCACAAATCTGATACACACTCCATATTCTTCTTTATATTTTGTAATCAGCGGAAATGGAAGCATTAACGGACACAAATTTCATAAAGGTCAGGCATTTTACATAGATGGCTATTCAAAAGCAAAAAATTCTTTAGATGTTAAAAAGGATACATCATTTTTTGTTTTTTCATTTGACGGAATTCATCATAAAAAACTTATTTCCGATGTTAATATAAATCCTGACGAACCTGCCGTTCCAATTGATATTTATAATTTTGAACGGTTAGCGGATATATACAATGAGCTTTCTGATATATACCCTGAAGATGTACCGATAGATCCGCCTCAGATACTTTCTCAAATAACAGCAAAAAACTATTTTTATCAGGCACTTCATTGTCTTGAAAATGAAAATGTTATACAGCTTGATACATTTCGCCGTAAACTGTTAGTTAATGCAGAAGAATATATGAGAACTCATTTCTCTGAAGAATTAAACATAGAAAATGTTGCAGACTATCTTTCAATAGACAGACGGTACCTGTATAAGCTTTTTAAGAAATATTCCGGCATTTCACCAAAACAATATCTTAACAATATAAGAATTTCCCGCGCAACAGAATTACTTCTAAATTCAGAACTTTCAATAACTGAAATAGCTCAGATTGTAGGGTATAAAGACTCACTTCAATTTTCAACATTCTTTAAAAAACAAACCGGAATGTCACCAAAAAAATACAGAGAGCTTCACTGATGTAACCCGAAAGCGTCAAATATTACAATCCTAACTGTAAAACTTATCGTATACCACTTCAAGCTATTTTCTTACGATAAATTTATGCCCTGCAAATGTGGGATGAACTATCATAATTTTAGAGTTGCAGTATGAGGTCTATGGTCAGATGACACAATTTCAGGAATATCAGCCGAATCAATCTCTATATCATGAGAAATAAAGATATAATCAATCTTGCATTCACGATTATCTGACGGAAAACTCAATAAATTGTCCGAAAAAATATCATTCATAATATTGTATAAATATCACATTGAATATATATATATATATCTTATTCCATAATAATCGGTGTGCTTCCTGTAAATTTTTCAAGTTCTAATTTGTTTTTCATATCATCAATCGCAGTTTCAATTTCCCAACGCATTTTGTATAATTGCGATATTTGTTCTGTGTTAATCCTCCTGTCATGGTTTCTAGACAATTCCATTATACAGGATTTTGAATAAACATGCTCTACTTATTTTAAATTTTTTAACTATATTCAAGCTCTATTTGTTGGTTACCCTAACACTTACTATAGAGCCAAACTTCTTATCA
>JAZOTP010000107.1:0-4517 GCA_045657705.1 Clostridia bacterium | reverse complement strand
ACTGCAACACCAAAGCCACAGATTCCGCAACCAACCAAGGCCATAACAGGATTCGGCATTAATGATGCAAATAAATACCCTACAATCGCAATAATACTGCTTATAACAAGTGCGGCTGATAAATTTAACTTATCTCCGTATTTTCCATATAACGCCCTTGCTGTTCCCATTAATATAGCAAAGAAGCAGGGACCTAATAAATCACCCATTGTTTTTGAAACATTCAGACCGGTTTCAGCAAACAATGATGCCCATTGTGACATCGCAAGCTCCGCAGCTCCTGAACAAAGCATCAAAACCGCAAATACCCAGAAAAGCTTTGTTTTTAAAAGCTGTCCCAAAGGCACGCTTTGTTCTCCGTTTCCGAAGGGAACAATCGGAACCCTTGTGAACATGAGAATTGTTAATAAAGGGAGTATCGCCCATATAAAACACAAATATCTCCAGTTTTCTATTCCTACCAGTCTGAAGTAAAGCGTTGATGCACACACAACAAGTACACATCCCCAACAATAAAAGGAATGTAACAGGCTCATTGCCATTTCCTTTGCTCCACTGCTTGGCAAAGCTTCAATCGTAGGGCTTACCATTACTTCAAGCAATCCGCTTCCTACAGCGTACATAAACACAGAAATCAGTATGCCGGCATAAGCAGGTAATATAAATGGAAGTATTCCCATCGAAACGAGTCCAAAAAATGCCATTGCCAGTGCAATTATCAAAGCTCTTCTGTAACCGATTTTATCAACATATTTTGCTCCCAGAAAATCAACAACCATCTGAACAGCAAAGTTCATAATAATTATATAGGAAAGCTGATTTAGGGAAATACCAAAATCCCGTCCGAAAGCAACAAATAATAAAGGTGCAAAATTATTTATAACAGCCCCAACTATATATGCCATATAGCATGCTAAGGTTGTATGTTTATATGTAAATTTCATCGCTGTTTTTCTCCTGTCATAAAATAAGCCATTCCATAACAGAATAGCTTATTTTAAATATTTAGATATCCAAATTTGAAACGTATTTTGCGTGTTGTTCAATAAATTCACGTCTCGGCTCAACCTTATCACCCATAAGGACTGTGAAAGTTTCATCGGCCGCAATTGCGTCCTCAAGCTCAACACGAAGCATTGTTCTCTTTTCAGGATCCATAGTAGTTTCCCAAAGTTCTGACGGATCCATTTCACCAAGACCTTTATATCTCTGAACCTTTGCAGAAGGTCCCATTTCAGCAATTAAAGCATCTCGCTCTGCTTCATCATATGCAAACTTTTCAACAAGTGTCTGATTTTTACCCTTGTATACCTTAAATAACGGTGGCTGTGCGATATATATATTTCCGTTATCAATCAACGGACGCATGTATCTAAAGAAAAATGTAAGCAATAATGTTCTTATGTGCTGACCGTCAACATCGGCATCCGCCATAATGATAACCTTACCGTATTTTAATTTGCTAAGATCTATTTCATCCCCTATTCCTGCACCCAATGCCTGAATAACAGGTAAAAGCTTTTCATTTGAATAAACCTTGTCAATTCTTGATTTTTCAACATTCAACATCTTACCCCAAAGCGGAAGAATAGCCTGGAATCTTCTGTTTCTTCCCTGCTTTGCGGAACCTCCCGCAGAATCTCCCTCGACGATATAAAGCTCTGCATAATCAGCACCCTCGTCGGTACATTTTGCAAGCTTACCAAGAAGAGATGCATTTGTTGCAGCAGAATTTTTACGGGTTGCTTCTCTTGCTTTTCTTGCCGCCTCTCTTGCACGAGAAGCAGTAAGAGTTTTTTCAATAATTGTTCGTGCAACCTTTGGGTTTTCCTCTAAGAATGCCGCAAATTTATCATTTATTATTCCCTCAACAAGTGTTCTTGCCTCCGAATTACCAAGCTTTGTTTTTGTCTGACCTTCAAACTGAGCCTCTTCAAGCTTAACACTGATAATCGCTGTAAGACCTTCTCTTGTATCTTCACCCGACAAATTCTGATCCTTTTCCTTTAAAAGATTGGTTCTTCTTGCATAGTCGTTAAGTACTCTTGTAAGACCGGATTTGAAACCTGTTTCATGCATACCACCGTCAACAGTGTGGATATCGTTTGCAAAGCTCATTATGACCTCATTATATGAATCGGTATATTGCATTGCAACTTCAACCGACATTCCCTTTTTCTCGGTTTCAACATATATAACCTCATCATGCATAGGATCTTTATTTTTGTTTAAGAATGTAACAAATTCCTTAATACCGCCCTCAGCATAAAGCTCTTTGGTTACAACAGGATCAACTCTCTTGTCGCTGAATATTATTTTAACACCCTTATTTAAGAATGACTGCTCTCTTAATCTCTTCAACAGCACTTCATAATCAAATTCAAGTACCTCGAACATCTCCGGATCAGGCTTAAAGGTGATTTTTGTACCTGTTTTATCGGTGTTTCCTATTACCTTTAACTGACAGGTAGGCTTACCTCTTTCATAGCTTTGATAATGAATATGCTTACCATCTGATACTTCAACCTCAAGTCTTTCGGATAATGCATTAACAACTGATGAACCAACTCCGTGCAATCCGCCCGAAACCTTGTATCCGCCGCCGCCGAACTTACCCCCGGCATGAAGAATAGTAAGTACAACCTCAACCGTCGGGATTCCCTGCTGTGGGTGAATACCTACAGGGATACCTCTTCCGTTATCGATAACGGTTACCGAATTGTCGGGATTAATATCCACAATAATCTTGTCGCAATATCCTGCCAGAGCCTCATCAATAGAGTTATCCACAATCTCATAAACAAGATGATGCAGACCTGCTATGGAGGTCGAACCGATATACATACCCGGACGTTTTCTCACTGCGTCAAGACCTTCCAGGACCTGTATTTGATTTTCGTCATACTTAGCTTCGATTTTATCTGCCATTTCGTTTTTCTCCTACATTATATTAAAAAATTAAATTTTTTGAATTTGCACGCTTGAATATTGTTTGTGTCGATACCGATGAAATATATACCTTATTATGTCCCTCAAAACTTGTCACAACATAAGATTTCGGCAAATCATCACAGATGTTTATAACCTCACCGCATTTCTGAGCATTTGATAAAAAAGCTCTGTCCCTTGCCGATATTGTGGTGTTATCCATATCAAATACAGCTATAACATCCTCCGAACGCACAACCACGTCATTACCTATATGTACAAACACAAATAATAACCTCGCTTTTTTCTGAAATTCTTTCTGTTAAACCGGTAAATTAAAACCAAAACAACAGAACTAACCTCATAATACATTATTATCATATATATTATACACCATTTTGAAGAAAAAATCAACACTATTATGTGTTTTTTATGCATTATTTCATGAAAAATCATATTATTTTATCATTAAAATAGTACTTGAAATATTATTGTGTTTATTATATAATGGAATTAGTATTTATTCTATAGGAGATGTGTATGAAAAAATCAGAACGTGTTGAAAATGTACTGCAAATATTTGATGAAATATATCCTGATGTAAAGTGTTCTCTGAACTATACTACCCCGGTTGAAATGCTTATTGCCACTCAACTGTCGGCACAATGCACCGATGCAAGAGTAAATATAGTAACAGAAAAGCTTTTCAGGCGATATACAAATGTCTATGAATTTGCAAAGGCAGATTTGGAAGAGCTTCAGGAATATATAAAATCTGCAGGCTTTTATAAAAACAAATCAAAGAATATCAAAGCGTGCTGCCAAAGACTTATAGAAGTATATAACGGCGAAGTTCCCGATACAATGGAGGCTTTACTGACACTTCCCGGAACAGGCAGAAAAACCGCGAATCTGATTTTGGGTGATATATTCCACAAGCCTGCGGTTGTTGTTGATACTCACTGCATAAGGCTTTCAAACAGAATAGGATTTACAACAAATCAGGATCCCGAAAAAATTGAATATGATTTAAAAAAGCTTATTCCCCCCGAAAGACAGCTTAGATTATGTCATCAGCTTGTACATCACGGCAGAGTACGATGTAATGCAAGAAAACCCGACTGTGAAAACTGCGAAATAAAGGAATACTGTAAATATTTTTGTAAAAAGGCTAAGTAATTTGAAATAAAACTGAACCCTTGACATATATTTATAATTTTGTTATAATAAATTTTATAAAATTTTACAGTTTGCTTTTGCAATCACCCAATAACTGAAAAAATTGAAAGGACGATTTAAATGCCTTATAAAATAATAGAAAAAAAAGATTTAAACGACTTTATTTTTCTGATGAAGATTGAAGCGCCGTTAGTTGCAAAAAAGGCTGAGCCGGGACAGTTTATAATTTTGAGAATTGATGAATTTGGCGAACGTGTTCCGTTTACCATTGCAGATTTTGACCGAACCAACGGAACTGTTACAATAATTGTTCAGGTTGTCGGAAAAACCACTCAGGATCTTGCAAAAATGAAATCAGGTGATTATATTTCCGATTTTGCGGGGCCTTTGGGAATGCCCACTCCTCTTGA
>JAZOTP010000106.1:0-10079 GCA_045657705.1 Clostridia bacterium | reverse complement strand
TACAAAGCGTTTGTCAATACTTTTTTATAATTTTTTTAATTATTTTTTTCAGTTTTCTCAAACCCTCATCGCTGATAGCTTTAATATAATACCACACCAAAAGAAATTTGTCAACACTTTTTTTAATATTTTTTGTGTTTTGTTGTTTTTTAATGTCAGATTTTGTAAATTATCCTTTTGGCTTGTATATTATTACCTATAGCTTAACCATTCCGAAAAAAAATTATACCGCTGACTGTAATTTTTTGTCAGCGGTTTAAATTTATTTTATTAATGTAAATAAGTAATATACAAACGGAGTTACAAATACAACGCTGTCAAATCTGTCAAGTATACCACCATGACCGGGCAATATGTTACCATAGTCTTTTATTTCACATTCCCTCTTTATAGCAGACGAAGCCAAATCTCCAAACTGCGAAATGACCGACGCCGCAACAGACGCAACAGCCAGATTAATATAATCATCGCTTTTAAACAGTGAATATTCAAAAGCGTATTTTAAAACTACTGCATATATTAATGAACCAATAACGCAGGCTATCACTCCGCCAATTGCACCCTCAACGGTTTTTTTCGGACTAAGTTTTGGTGCAAGCTTATGCTTTCCCAAAAACCTGCCTGCAAAATATGCACCACTGTCTGTCACCCACGCAAAAAGGAAAGGCAATAATACCGCATATGCAGTATATTTACTTTTAAGCAATGCAAGTGTTGAAAGAAAAATTGTATATATAATAGTAGTAAAACCGAGAAGATAAATATTTCTTATCTTCTCTTTGCCAAACATCAGAACAGTTAAAACAAGGTATACCGCAAAAACCGCAATCACGCACTGCAAGGTTTTTCCGCTGATTACACCGCCGAATACAAGGGCAGATGACAAAACTCCTACTATTTTTAACAGAACATTTTTCGTCACTGCATTATTAAGTTCATAAACCGCTCCGAGAGTTATAATCATAACAGCTATATTAAACACCCACACAGGAGCAGGTAAAATACAGAAAAATATCACCAGACCAACTGCTGATGTAAGAAGTCTTGCTGCCATATCACACACCTCCATATCTGCGGTTTCTCGCCTGAAAATCTGCAATAGCACGATGTAAATCAGCTACACTGAAATCAGGCCACAATTTATCTGTGAACCACAGCTCAGAATATGCAAGCTGCCACAAGAGAAAATTGCTTATTCTTTCTTCACCGCTTGTTCTGATAATTAAATCGGGATCAGGCTGATTTTTAGTATATAAGTTATCCGACACTAAATCTGCATTTATATCCTCAGATTTAAGGTTGCCTGACTTAACTTCCTCCGATATACTGCGTACAGCTCTTACAATCTCTTCCCTTGCACCGTAATTCAAAGCAATATTCATAATGATTCCGGAATTGTTTTTTGTAAAATCTTCCGTTTTCTTAATCTGACGCTGTAATTCTTCCGAAAGTTCTTCCCTGATTCCGATTGCTTTTATTACAACATTTTCACCTGCTAAAGTTGTTTCTGCATTTTTCAGATAATCCATAAGAAGATTCATCAGGTAATCTACCTCTTCTTTGGGTCTTTTCCAGTTTTCGGTTGAAAAAGCATATACCGTTATATACTTTATTCCCATCTTATTACATTCGGTAACAATTTTCTTTAAAGTATCCGCACCGGCGGAATGACCGGCACTTCTCGGTAAGCCTCTTTTTTTCGCCCACCTGCCGTTACCGTCCATAATCACTCCGATATGCTTTGGCAAACGCTCATAATCTATTTCATTAGTTTTTTTACGTTTTTTATTCCAAAAAAATACCATACTTACCTCTTTACATCCGAATTGATGTTTTCAATGATACAGGCGGACATTAATCCGCCTGTTTTAATTAATTTTATTATACTTCCAGAATTTCTTTTTCTTTTGCAGCAGTAATATCATCAATTTCCTTGATGTATTTATCTGTAAGATTCTGAATATCCTTTTCAATTGTTTTTAATTCATCCTCAGTAACATCACCGTTCTTCTTCTGAGCCTTGTAATCATCCATAGCATCACGTCTTGCATTTCTGACCTGAACCTTAGCCTCTTCAGAATACTTTTTAACAGTCTTAACAAGCTCTTTTCTTCTTTCCTCTGTTAACGGAGGGAAGTTAAGTCTTATAGCCTTACCGTCATTCTGAGGTGTTACACCCAATTCAGACTTTAAAATAGCCTTTTCAATTTCCTTTAATACAGACATATCCCATGGCTGAATCAACAAAGTTCTCGGCTCGGGAGTTGAGATTGAACCAACCTGTGCAATCGGAGTCTGTGTTCCGTAATAATCAATAGAAACCTTATCGAGTACCTGGGCATTAGCTCTTCCTGCTCTGATCGTTTTTAATTCGTTGTTAAAGCCCTCTACTCTTTTATTCATTCTTTCTTCTACTTCAGGATATTTTCCCATAATTTTTTCCTCCTATATTATAATTTATCTTTCACCTGTTTTAGTTACCAATGTACCTATTTTTTCACCGTTAACGGCTCTTACTATGTTCTGCGGGTCATCAAGACCGAAAACAAGAATCGGCATATCGTTATCTCTGCACATTGAAGCCGCAGTTGAATCCATAACACCCAATTCCTTACCTAAAATATCATTGAATGATAAAGCATCAAATTTCTTTGCATCGGGATTTATATTCGGGTCTGAATCGTAAACAGCGTCAACCTTTTTAGCAAGCAGAATAATATCAGCTTCAACCTCAACAGCTCTTAATGCAGCCGCAGTATCGGTTGACATGAAAGGATTACCCGTACCGCATCCGAAAATAACAACTCTGCCCTTTTGAAGATGTCTTACAGCCTTACCTCTTATATACGGTTCAGCTATTGAACGCATTTCAATTCCTGTCTGAACTCTTGTTTCAACACCGCAGTTTTCCAGAGCTGAGCAAAGTGCAAGTGCATTTATTGCAGTTGCAAGCATACCCATGTGGTCTGCTCTTGTTCTGTCCATATTTTCACCGCTTCTGCCTCTCCAGAAGTTTCCGCCGCCGACTACTATTGATATTTCAACACCCATATCGGCAACCTCTTTTATGCTTTTTGAAATGCTTTCAAGAGTTTTTTCGTTTAGTCCGAATTTGTTTTCTCCAGCAAGCGCCTCACCGCTGACCTTTAAAAGAATCTTCTTATATTTAGCACCCATTTGCAAGTATCATTCCTTTCGATATTAAAATTGTTTCATCATAAGATAAACGATTAAAGTCATCACAACCATATCAGACATTTAACCACATATATTATACACAATTTTTTCTTAAAGGTCAATAGTCTTGTAAAATAATTGTAAAAATAAATTTTATCCATATGGAATTGTAATTAAGAAAACTGTTCTTTATGCATCGGTAATATAAAAAAAGGAAAAATCTGGAATTTTGTATTGACAAACTATAAAATCGATAGTATAATATACTCACAAGTGTATATACATTTTAATACAATTGGGGAGCTTTTAGAAAGGCTGAGAGGGGATTGTGAATCCCGACCCATGAACCTGATACGGATAATGCCGGCGTAGGAATAATAGTGATTAAACTTTATTTTCGGAGATTACCATATCAGGAAATCTCCGATTTTTTATTTCAGAAAGGATTTAATTACTATGACAAAAACAAAAAAACTTACCACCTCTGCAATGCTGACAGCTCTTTCTGTCGTATTGGTTTTTATATCAAAGCTTATTCCTGCGCCCTGGCTTCAGGGCGGTTCGATAACAATTGCAAGCATGGTTCCCATTATCGTGATTTCTCTTGTTATTGATACAAAATGGGGACTTTTATCGGGATTTGTGTTCTCTCTTATTCAGATGATGACAGGCTTTTATCCGCCTCCCGCTCAGAATTTTATAAGCTTTTTCCTTGTTGTTATGCTCGACTACATACTTGCCTTTTCCCTTTTAGGCTCGGCAGGCTTTTTCTATAAGCTTTTTGGAAGAAAAAAGTGGGCAATTCCGCTTTCGGGATTTATTGTGACTTCAATAAGATACCTTTGCCACATCGCATCAGGCATTTTAATCTGGCACACCTATGCAGGTGAACAAACTGTTCTTGCATATGCCGTTACCTACAACGGCTCGTATATGATTCCCGAAATTATTATAACAACAATAGTTCTCGGCATTCTTTCGGGATTTATTACAAAAGAGATTAGAAAATACTAAAAATACGCCGTTTTTTTCATTGCCTCATTTCATTTTTGAAATGGGGTAATTTCTTTTGCTAAAAAAATTATTGCTATATTTTCCTTTATATGGTATAATTAATAACATAAACAGGAAAGGAATGATAAACATGAAAAAACTTACATCAATAATTATTACATCGGCAATTCTTATGTCGAATCTTCCGGCTCTCGCAGCACAAACTCCGTCACTGGATTTTATGAATACGAGTTATCTAGACCCCGGATACTCAAACGTTAAACAGACAGGAACAGTTGATTTTAAGCTGAATGAACCTATTAAAATTCTTGATTTTATTTCGGATGATTCATCATCAATCAATAATTTTGTAAACGTACATGAGCTTTTAAACACGCTGTTTGATTCAACTATCAGTTTTACCTCAAATCAGATTGTATCAGAAAAGGGTAAAAAAGTAATCCAAGACGCAAGCATGACCTCTGACACATATATTAAAATAAACAAAAATCTAAGCCTGGCAGTAAATCAAAACTATGAAATATACGCAGATGTGGACTTTACTGATGCTCAGGCTCCGTTATTCGATTCAGTTATAAGTATGCCTTTGCTTGATAAATACCTTGTATTAAACAATGACGATTTGATTTATGAAGAGAGAAAACAGGCAATTATAAATGATTCTTACGATTTTTACGAAGAGCCCGCAGAAGAATTTAATGAAGAATCTACAGAAGAAGCCACATCAGAACCGACACAAGAGATTTCTGAAGCAATAACTGATGAAATAACAGAAGAAGTCCCTGAAACCACAATTCCCCGCTCACTGGAGTTTACTTCAATTTTATTTGATGAAGAAAATATAAAGGAAATAAACCAAAAAGTTATTTCTTCTATTGAGGAAAATGCAAAAATTACGGGAAGTAATTCTAATGTGACAATTACATTTTCGGATATTGGTCTGAAAAAATGGATTAACGACTGCATAAATATTGTTCATGAAATAATGGATGAAGAAACAAAGAAATACTACAGTCTTTCAGATATTCCATTAGAGGATATAGAAAAGGTTGCAAAATCTGTTCCGTTTTTCGATGACAAAGCACTTATATTAAAATATGAATTAGATGATGACGGCAGAATAACATATAATGAAGCAGAGCTTAATATTGATTTAAATGTATTCGATATAGTATCAGCTCTTGAAGAGGATACAGATGGACTATCAAAAGAAACAAGCAATATTAACTTCACAATTACAGCAAAATCGAATATATCATACAATACAGCGGTTGTAAACAAGCCTGAAACAACTGAAGAAAACAGTATTTCTTTTACTCAATATACTGACCCATACGGATATTATTCAGAAGAAAATGTAGAATACGACGAAGATTACGAGTATTTCGACTATTATATCAGCGTTGAAGCAGATAAAAACATGGTATCGGACGAAAGACATCTGTTACCTCTTAGAAATCTGCTTGAAAGTGCAAATTATACCGTAACCTATGACAACGGAAAAATCACAGCTGAATCAGACTCAAAATATGCCGAGGCAAAGGTTATGATATTTAACCTTAACAGCACCTCATACTCAGCCGACAGCACTGAAAAGTATCTGCACACCGCACCGTTTTTAATAAGCGACAGAACTTATGTTACTTTAGGCGATGCAGAAAAAATTATTAATTCAACAGTATCATATACAACCTATGACTTTTTAGACGATTATGCCGATTGTACTTTCACCAGAAATGCATCAGAAGAGGATTTTAAAACTGTACATTAATTAAATACAGAAAAAAGCGGTCTTTATGACCGCTTTTTAGTATTTATATATTATTTTGTCTCATAAAATGTACTGTTTTTCTTGCAAGCCAATAGGCGTTTTCATCTTCTTCAAGCTTTTTAAGCCACAGCCTTGCATCTGTAACGACACCTCTGTGTGCAAGCTCCCACACTATATCATTGACCTCTGTAAGCTCCTGCATTTGTTCATCACAACCTATAAATCTTTTAACTGTAATAAGTCCTTTATTTTTAAGCTTAGCTGTTGACGGAGTGTTATAACGCATTGTGCAGTAATCAGTCAAATTCTTGACAGTGCCGCCGATTCCCGAGCCGTGACCGAAAATTTTTCCGTCACCTATATACATCTCAACATGACCAACGCCCTTTGTCCTTGAATTGTCAGTTCCCCGAAAGTACAGTAAATCACCCTTTTTTAAAGCACTCTCATCGGGTACTCCTTTTATTATTTTAACACATACATCCGACCCGATTGATGAATTAATCTGAGCCTCGGTATTTGCTCCTATATTGATTCCGAACAGCTTATAATACCAGTACCATACCGTACCCGAGCAGTCGCCGAAGCCTGATTCAATAAGAGTTCTTTTGACGATATCCTGTGAATATTGGTTCTTTTTTTCTCTTGAAAGTGCCTTTGTAACCAAAAGCTCTCTTTTTTCATTAGTTGTCATTCATTTTCTCCTCTTACATATTCTGCGGATCTGTAGGATTGTTTAATATTCCAAAGGTTACAAACAGCTCACAAACCGACACAATAATTGTTTTGATAATATTGGAGGTCTGAATGTCAATAACCTCCAGTGCAATTAAAATTGCAAGTATCTGAGTTGCGATACTTAGCCATAACACTTTGCTTTTAAATCTGTTTTGAATCATAAACTACCTATTCCTTTCCTGCCAATTCATTGTAAGCGTCGGGGTTCTCATTATATAGCTTAAGTCTTTTTGCATACCCCATTTTTGAGAACTCTTCCCTGCTTATATTCTTTTGACCGCTGTCGCCCGAGGGTGCGGAAAAGATTGGCTTTGACGGGTTTTCAAAAAGAAAATCATTCTCTAAAATAAAAGCCTTAACCTTTTCACCGAGTCCAACCACCTCTGTGTCCTGAACACTCAAGCCCTCTGTATCAAAAAGCTTCATTGCAGCGTCAATATTTTTTACACCGTTTGATAAAAGCTCACTTTTAACTGCATGAGATATCTGCAGTCTGCTCATGTCACTTTGTGCCTTTTCTAAAATTATATCGGCATTTTCATCACTTATTCCGATATTTGTTAAAAATTCCTTGTCCATAATTTCACCTCTATTCTGTCAGCATTCTTTTTCTTGCATCCTGTTTGTAAATTTCAAGTGCGGTCATCTGTGCAGAACCCGATTCGTATATATTGTAATTTGAATTGTTTGTCACCGAATTGTTTGTAACAGGATAGGAAATATCTGTTTTTAATACACCTAATTTTTTATCAATTTCTGCAACAATTTCGTTCATCATCGTGTCAAATGCCGACATAAAACCGTTTTTAAATTCAAGACAGGCAACCGAGCCTTTCTCGTAAAATGCATCGGGTACAACCTTTAAACCCTCAATTGTTTCGGTTGTAAAAGCCTCGGTCAAATCCTTTGCATACTGACCTACAACCACATCAACCTCATCATAATAAAGTGACTTTGAAATCACCTCGCTGAGGTTCATTTTTTCAACCCATTTTGAAAGATAATCATGTAGCTTTTCGTCCGAAATATTTAAAAGGTAGTTTGAAAAACCAATCCCCTCTCCGACATTAAGTGATGCAATTTCGTCAAAAAAGCTTGATTTTAAATCAAAAAGACGCTCATCATCAAGATTGAAGCTTTCAAAAATTTTATCGGTTCTCTCCTTTACCCCAATTAAAGCATTGTTGTAGTTTTTTAAAGCCTCGACTTCATGGTCAATGTTTGAAAGCTGAAGCCATGTGTAGCTTTCGCCCTCCTTTGCACCGTTAACGCTTATCTTGTGGTAAATATCGGAAATTCCCGAAAGCTTATTGAACATATTCTCCTGCTTATTAATAATTGCGTCAAAGCTTTTTTCGTACTCAGAAGATATTTCAGAAAAAATTTTTAAAAGTGTCTTTTTCTGTTCCGAAATAACACTCTCATTGTATTCAAGAATTTCAAGGGAATACTTTGCCCAGCCCGCTGAGCCTTCACTAAAATATGTATCACGCATTATAGCGAGCTGTGTATAATAATCCTCTGCAGAGATGTTTTTGAGCTTGTACTGCATTTTGAGATTATCAAATTCCGAATCTCTTAATTTTTCGCTGTTTTTAATACTTTCTTTAAGTACATCAAGCTTTTCTTCTTCAGCCATAGTCAACCCCTGTACACCTTTTTTGTTTAAAAGGGTTAAATACTCTGAATGCTCCTGTGTAATTTTTTCAGCAAGATTATTTGTTTTTTCTATGCTGTCAAGAGCCTCTTTGGCTCCGTTTTCAACAATTTCATTAACCTCTTTCTGTGTTTGTTTAACATCGTCTGTATATGCTTTGTTCGCACTTCTGATTTTTTCAATGTACTTTTTTTTCGCCAAAATTTCACCTCCCGAATCTTATCCCAATGCTTTTGCTATGTCGTTATCATCAATTGCTCCCGCAAGGCTGTAACGCTCCTTCATTCTTCTGAGATAACGTCTTTTCTCACTGTCCCGAACACTTGACGGATCACACATCCGATAAGAAATAATCTTAACAAGCTCACAATCCTCAGATAAAGAATTTAATAAATCAATAAAACACCACCAGTGAAGCTTCTCTTTGTACAGGTCAATTCCGTATTGTTGCATAAATGAGGCATATATGTATCCCTCATCAAGTGCAAAATCAATAACAGGTGTGTTTTGTGTCCCTTTATTATTTTCTCTGCCATGTGTTAAGAATTTCATAAGCTTTTCGACAGCCTCTTTAATATTCTTTGGTACTTCATTTTTATATGCAAGCATTAAAAGTGTTAATATTCTGTCAAGCTCAGATATTTCTTTATTTTCAATCAGTTCACAAATTTCAATCCAGATACGAAAATCCGTATTGATTTTATATTCTTTCCCGCAAACTGCAACCGAGTCTGCGGGCTTGTCAAATGCTTTTCTTATCATACTTCGGTAAATGTCACACTCTGCCAGTTGTCCGTGGTCACTGCCGTACCTGATACACATTCGCCGTTTGCTTTTAGTGTCCCTGAATAGGTGTAAGCATTTTTGTCGTTACCCTCGCTGTCGGGAATAACAGACCAGTTTCTCATAATTGCACTCTTTTCGTCCCCCTCTGATGCCATATCAATAATTACAATTTTTCTTACAGCGTCAGCGCCTACTGTTTCATTGTCAGCAATTGCCACAAGCTCACGGTGAACATCATCGGTTGAAAATCTGTCAAAGCTGTAGCTGACCGACGGAGCATATGCCACAACATCATTTCTCTCCGTCTTTTCATCAATATATCTTCTTGAATACTCAACGGGATTTTTGTTTTGAGAAAACTCGGTAAAGCCTCTCATTCTGATAAATTTGTCAGGTGCATCCGCCAAAGCCATAAACGCAACCTTGTCACTTCTTTTTGAAATAATATCCATTTAAAATTCCTCCTGTAATTATATAAAAAATGTATCATGCTTATATAAGTTGTCAATTCTGCATCTAATTTTATATTTTCCGCTGTGAATGTCATCATTATAAAGATAAGGTCCCTCTGTCACAAGTAGCGAAACAGGCGTAAAATCACTCAAATAAAGTTCTCTGATTTCATTAAAGGAATATAAATCAACACTGTAAATCCATAATAAAATCAACTCTAATAAATTGTGATTTTCAGTGTTATCCTCGTTCATCATCAATCTGAAAATCAAGTCAAATTCAAAACCTATAATAGCGTCACCGTCGCTGTAAGCACGGATTACCTCATTTTTTCCCGTAGGTATAACAGAAACCGACTTTTCTTCCTCACTCAGAGATTCGCATTTAATGTCAAATCCTTTGAGTAGTTCACAACGACCGAACAGCTCTTTCAAATATTTTAAAATCATAATACCTCGTATAAACTATATTTTTTTATGTTAG
>JAZOTP010000105.1:0-12168 GCA_045657705.1 Clostridia bacterium | reverse complement strand
GCCCATAAAGTAAGTGAAGATTGTATCGCCTGGATAAGAGAATGGTTTTCTGAAAACGGTAAAGACTGCAAGGCAGTTATTGGAATTTCGGGCGGTAAAGACAGTTCGGTTGTCGCGGCACTTTGTTGTGCGGCTCTTGGAAAAGAGAGAGTCCTCGGTGTTTTGATGCCGCAGGGCGAACAGTTTGATATAAATTATTCTATAGAGCTTTGTGATACTCTTGGAATAAAGAACGTTACCATAAATGTAAAAAATGCGGTGGATGCAATAATTTCTGAAATTGACGGTAAGGTTACCGTTAATGCAGCTAATACCCGTAAGCGTGAAGTAATCATTACAAACGATGAAATCGGTGATACAAGAACATATGTAATTCCATATGATTCGACTATTAAGGTTATCGACGGTTCTGTTGTTAAGAAAGGTGACCCGTTAACACACGGTTCTATCTATCCTAACGATATTTTAAGAATAAACGGACCTCAGGCTGTACAGAGCTATATCACCTGCGAAGTTCAGAAAACTTATCGTATGCAGGGTGTTGATATTAATGACAAGCACGTTGAGATTATTACAAGACAAATGCTCAGAAAGGTAAGAGTTGAGGATGCAGGAGATACCGATCTTCTTATCGGTTCGCTTGTTGATATATTTGAGCTTGAAGATGCAAACAAGAAGCTTGATGAAAACGGCGGCGGAAATCATGCAACCTATACACCTGTACTTCTTGGTATTACAAAAGCATCATTGGCAACAGATTCATTCCTTTCAGCGGCTTCCTTCCAGGAAACAACTAAGGTATTGACAGATGCTGCCATCAAGGGTAAGGTTGACCCATTACTCGGTCTTAAGGAAAATGTTATTATTGGTAAGCTTATTCCTGCCGGAACAGGTATGCCGCTGTATAAGAACGTAAATATTACAATTGACGGTTATGAAGTTGAAGAACAGTAATCTTTGAACCGCAAAAAAAATCAGCTGCGGACATTAGTCCGCAGCTTTTTTACAAAAGGAGAATTTGCCATGGTCAATCTGGGAAATGATTGGGATAATTTATTAAAAGAAGAATTTGAGAAGGAATACTATATTAAATTAAGAGACTTCCTGAAATACGAATACTCTCACTACAAAATCCATCCTGATATGTATGATATTTTTAACGCTCTTAAATGGACATCATACAATGATACAAAAATAGTTATAATAGGTCAGGATCCATACCACGAGGAAAATCAGGCGCACGGACTTTCATTCTCTGTCAAGGTCGGAGTGGATATCCCCCCTTCACTGTTAAATATCTATAAAGAATTAAATGCTGAGCTCGGAACATATATTCCTAACAACGGTTACCTCGAAAAATGGGCAAGACAAGGTGTAATGCTTTTAAATTCTTCATTAACAGTCCGTCACGGACTTGCAAATTCTCACCGAAACAAGGGTTGGGAAATATTTACAAGCAGAGTTATAGAAATACTTAATGAACGTGAAAAGCCTGTAATTTTCATGCTTTGGGGAAACAATGCAAAAGAGAAAGCAGCACTTGTTACCAATCCGAATCACTTTGTACTTACATCTGCACATCCGAGTCCGCTTTCAGCTTCAAGAGGCTTTTTCGGTTGCGGTCATTTCAGAAAAGCCAATGACCTTTTAACAAATCTCGGAGAAAAACCTATTGACTGGCAGATTGAAAATGTTTAACACAACAAGAAATTGCATCACATTGAAACAATCAATACAGGCAATGATACAGCTTCGAAAATTCTAAAATATTGACTTAACATCTTTATTTTACCTGATATACCATAGATATTATAAGACATGGAGAGACAATATGAAACCAATACTTGATGAAAAAAAAATATTAAAACACATGAAATCATTCTACACAATTACACGTTGTAAGGTTGTTATTTATGATACAGATTTTAACGAAATTTTTGCATATCCATCACATAATTGCTCTTTTTGTCAGCGTATGCATGATGAATTCCCGAATAAATGCGATGAAAGCAGTGCCGCATTCTGTAAAAAAAGCAGCAGTATGTCGGGACTTTATATAGGCAAATGTCACGCAGGACTTACAGAGGCGGTATTTCCTCTTGTTCAGGACAGTATTACGGTCGGTTACATTATGTTCGGTCAGGTTCGTACACAGCTTTCACAGTATATAAAAGAAGATCCTAAAACCACATTATATAAACCATCTGACAAAATTATCACTAAAACCATAGGTGAGATTCAGGCTTGTGCTGATATTCTTCAGGCTCTGGCTCATTTAATAACTCTGAAGGATATGATTACACCTGCTCCTACAGACCCTGCAATAAGAATAAAAAACTATATTGATAACAATCTTTCTTCTGACCTCACTGCGGAAACCTTATGTAAAAAATTTATACTTAACCGCAATGATCTTTATACCGTTACCGCACCGTATATGCCTGACGGGGTTTTACAGTATATAATAAAGGCAAGACTTGAAAAGGCAAAAGAGCTTCTCACCACAACAGATATGGGTGTAAAAGCAATTGCTGAAGCTGTAGGTTACGATGATTACAATTATTTTTGTAAATGCTTTAAAAAAGCATTTGACACCGCTCCAACCAAGATGAGAAAAAGTGCAAAAGACAACTAAAATTTTATTCCAAAAGTACCTTTACGGTACTTTTTTATTGCTTTTAAATTTAAAACTTAAATACCCGTTAATTTTATGAAAAAATAACTGATAAATCTTGATAAAATACAGGTTTTTACTTGCTTTTTTATGATATTTATGCTATAATATATTTGGTGAATTTTTATAATTCAAAACGGAGGTAACCATTATTATGGCCAAAAAAATAACTACCGAAAAAAAGCTTGATATGCAAGCTTTGGAAAATCAGAAAATTGTAAACGTCGAGTTGAACAATGAAATGAAAAAGTCATACATTGATTATGCAATGAGCGTTATTGTAAGTCGTGCACTTCCTGATGTGCGTGACGGTATGAAGCCTGTTCACAGACGTATTCTCTACGATATGTATGAGGAAAACCTTTTGTATGAAAATGATTTCAGAAAATCAGCTGCAACCGTCGGAGACGTTTTGGGTAAATATCACCCGCACGGTGATAGCTCGGTTTATGATGCCATGGTTCGTATGGCACAGGATTTCTCATTGAGATACCCTCTTGTTCAGGGTAAGGGTAACTTCGGTTCAATAGACGGAGACCCCCCTGCTGCTTACCGTTACACAGAAGCAAAAATGGCTAAGCTTGCTGCCGAAATGCTTGTTGATATCGAAAAAGAAACTGTTGACTATGTGCCAAACTATGACGATAAACGTCTTGAACCCGATGTTCTTCCTTCAAGATTTCCAAATCTTTTAGTAAACGGTTCATCAGGTATTGCTGTCGGTATGGCTACAAATATACCGGCTCATAATCTGTCGGAGGTTATAGACGGTATTATAGCAGTTATCGACGACCCTGAGCTTTCAATTGATGAGCTTATGGAATATATAAAAGGCCCTGACTTCCCTACCGCAGGTATTATTATGGGAAAAAGCGGAATCAGAAGTGCTTATCACACCGGAAGAGGCAAGGTTATAGTGCGTGCAAGAGCTGAAATTGAAGAGCTTGAGGGCGGAAAAACAAGGATTGTTGTAACCGAACTTCCGTATCAGGTAAATAAAGCAAAGCTTGAAAAACATATAAATGAACTTGTACGCGACAACAAAATTGAAGGTATTGCATCAACACGAGATGAATCGGATGAAAATATGCACCTTATCATTGACTTAAAACGTGATGCAAACCCGAATATAGTATTAAATAATCTTTATAAGTTCACACAAATGCAGGACAGCTTCGGCATTATTCTTCTTGCACTTGTTGATAAAGAGCCTAAAATACTTAATTTAAGAGAAATAATTGACCACTACATCGCCCATCAGGAGGATGTTATAAGAAGACGTACAATGTTTGACCTTAAAAAGGCAGAGGAACGTGTACACATCTTAGAGGGCTACAGAACAGCTATTGACCATATTGATGAGGTTATAAATATTATACGTTCATCAAAATCAATACCTGATGCAAAACAGAGCTTACAGGATAATTTCGGTCTTTCCGAGGTTCAGGCGACTGCAATTGTTCAGATGCAGTTAGGACGTCTGTCAGGTCTTGAAAGAGATAAGATTGAAAATGAATATCAGCAGCTTTGTGAAAATATTGCAGAATACAAGGATATTCTCGAGCATGAATACAGAGTTCATGAAATCATCAAAACCGACCTCACAAGGATTAAAGAAAAATATGGTGACGAGAGAAGAACTGAAATTGCCATGGTCGCAAATGAAATAGATATTGAAGATTTGATTGATGAGGAAGATATTGTTATAACACTTACTCACAGCGGTTATACTAAGCGTGTTCCTGTTACAACCTACAAATCACAGCACAGAGGCGGACGTGGAATTTCAGGTATGTCAACAAGAGAGGAAGACTTTGTTGAACACATTTTCACAACCTCTACTCACGATACAATTCTTTTCTTTACCTCAAAAGGTGTTGTATACAGACTCAAGGGCTATCAGATTCCTGAAGCCGGAAGACAGGCAAAGGGAACTGCTATTGTTAATCTGCTTCCTCTTGATGCAGGTGAAAAGATAACTGCAATGATGCCGATTAAAGAATTTGAGGACGGAAAATATCTCACATTCTTTACCAAAAACGGTACAGTTAAAAAGACAGACCTCATGGATTATTCAAGAATCAGAAATGGCGGTCTTCGTGCTATTGAGCTTAATGAGGGTGATACCCTTGTAAATGTACTTTTAACAGACGGCACAAATAAGATGATTATCGGAACAAGAAACGGTCTTGCTATTTGCTTTGATGAAAATGATGTGCGTGCAATGGGCAGAACCGCTCATGGTGTAAGAGGTATTAAGTTAAGAGAAAACGACTATGTTATCGGTGCTTGTATTTCTGAGCCTGATACACAGCTTTTAGTTGTAACTGAAAACGGATTTGGAAAGAAAACAAATCTTGACGAATACAAAATACAGTCAAGAGGCGGAAAGGGTGTATTCACCTACAAAATTACAGAAAAAACAGGTAAGGTTGCAGGTCTGTCAACCGTTACTGAAAATGATGATATTATGCTTATTACTTCGGAAGGTATTATTATAAGAACATTTGCCGCTGAAATCAGCACATTTGGACGTCAGACACAGGGCGTAAGAATAATGCGTCTTGCAGACGGTGTTAAAATTGTCAGCCTGACCTTAACACCGCATGAAGAAGAGGACGAAAACGCTGAACAATCAGAAACTACAGAAATCGTAAATAATGAAAGCGAGGAATAATAAATGTTAAAAAAAATACTTTCAATGATTGTATGTGTATCAATGTTAATGGCGGTATCAGCCTGCGGAAACAAAGATAATAAAGACCCCGAATCAACTCCGAGCGCATCTTTAGAACAGACACAAAAAACCGAAACAATAAAAACAGATACGCCCAAGCAAACGGAAGAAGATTCAAAACTATATGAAGATGCAATTGAATTTACAATTGAGCTTGAAAACGGCGGAGTTATGAAAGGCGAATTATACCCAAATCTTGCTCCTATAACCGTTAAAAACTTTACTAAGCTTGTAAAGGATAAATTTTATGACGGGTTGATTTTCCACAGAGTAATCGAGGGCTTTATGATTCAGGGCGGCGGTTACGATAAGGATATGATTCCCAAAGAAACAGATTCTATAAAAGGTGAATTTACTGCAAACGGTTTTGAGAATAATTTAAAGCATACAAAAGGTGTTCTTTCAATGGCAAGAACAAATGTACCCGATTCCGCTTCAAGTCAGTTCTTCATTATGCACGAGGATTCACCGCATCTTGACGGACAATATGCAGCTTTCGGACGTATAACTGAAGGGCTTGATATAGTAGATGAAATTGCTACAACCGAAACTGCAACATCAGCATACGGAATGTCAGATGTACCGGTTGAACCTATTATAATCAAAACAATCACATTAGACTAATGATAAAAGCCAAAAGGCAGAACGGAGATTAATATGAGCGATATTATTATAACAATGAAAAACGGCGATGTCATGAAGGCAGAGCTTTATCCAGAAACAGCACCTGTTACAGTTGCCAATTTTCTTACATTAATTGAGAAGAAATTTTTTGACGGACTTATCTTCCACCGTGTAATCAAGGATTTCATGATTCAGGGCGGTGGATATGATGAAGACGGTAATCATAAGGATGCTGAAAGCATAACGGGAGAATTTACAAGAAACGGTCATGTAAATAATCTAAAGCATACAAGAGGAGTTTTGTCAATGGCAAGAACATCTTTCCCGAACAGCGCTTCAAGTCAGTTCTTTATCATGCACAAGGATTCTCCTCACCTTGACGGCCAGTATGCCGCTTTCGGACGTATTACCGAAGGTATTGAAGTTGTGGATAAAATTGCATCTGTTAAAACAGATTTTCAGGATTGTCCGCTTGAGCCACAAGTCATTGAATCAATAAGACTTGCATAAATTCATAAATAAAACCCAGGGGGTTGTTGCGACAGCAACAACCCCCTTAATTGTTATAGTAAAAGTATAGCAAGTTATAAAGATGCACTTTTCTTTGAGTTTTTTATATCGGGAATCTGAACGAGCATTATTGCAACGAACATAAGAACGCATCCTGATATTTCACGCACACTCAATGCACCGCCTGTTAATTCCCAGCCAAGCGCAACAAGTAAAACGGTAACAAGAGTTGCAAATACAGACTCCAGACTCATAAGTATTGAAGCTGATGTAGGGTCTGTATATTTTTGTCCTACAATCTGCAGAGTGTATGCAACACCGCAGGAAAAAATGCCTGAATACCCTATTGATGTCCACTGACTTAAAATCGGTGCCAATTCAGGTTTAGGTGAGTCAAAAAACATCCAGACAATATTAATTATTCCACACACAAAAAATTGAAGGCAAGAAAGCTTTACTCCGTCAACCCTCGGCGAAAAACGGTCAATAATCAGAATATGTACCGAGAACAGAATTGAGCAAAAGAATGTTAAAACATCACCCTTATTTATATCAAGATTTGAATCAATGCATAACAGATACATTCCGCAAACAGCGATTACAACCGCACCAATAACTGCAGGAGACGGTTTTTTACCTATAAACAGCCCTATTATAGGAATTATTACCATATAAAGAGCCGTTATAAATCCGGACTTGCCGGGGCTTGTGTAAACCATTCCGGCAGTTTGCAACGTACTTGCAAGGCAAAGAAAAATACCGCAAAGTATTCCGCCGATAATTAACGTTTTATCTATTTTTTGTACTGCTGTTCCCTTTCTTTTTTTGTTCATATCTATAAACAAAATTACGGGAATAAGAACAAAACAACCCAATAGACTTCTTATTCCGTTAAAAGCAGTCGGAGAAATAGTTTCTACACCAACACTTTGGGCTATAAATGATGAACCCCATATTACAGACGTGAGAAGTAATAAAAGATTACCTTTTAATTTTTGATTTTTCATTATATTAAGAACCCCTTTTAGATATTAAGATAAATACTATTATATATTATTGATAATTTAAAGTCAATTGACAAAATACAAATAAATTTATTGAAATAATTGAAGAAATACTGTATAATGAATAATGAAATGAATTAAAGGGATAAGATTATGAAAAATTATAAACTGATAATACAATATGAAGGAACAAAATATAACGGTTGGCAGAAACAGGGAAATACAAAAAATACAATACAGGAAAGATTTGAAAATGTTCTGGAAAAAATGACAGGAAGAAAAATTGAAATAAATGCGTCAGGAAGAACAGATGCGGGAGTTCATGCAAAAGGACAGACTGCAAACTTCAGATGCGATATTCCCATGAGTGAAAAAGAAATTATGGAATATATTAACAGATATTTGCCGGAGGATATAGCTGTTTTATCTGTTGAAGTTGCCGATGAACGTTTTCATGCAAGGCTTAATGCAAAATCAAAAACTTATGAGTATGTTATCTGCCGAAAAAACAAGCCTGATGTCTTTACAAGAAGAACTATGTATAAAACAGATAAAATTCCTGATTGCGGTCTTATGAGAAAGGCTGCACAAAAGCTTGTTGGAACGCATGATTTTAAAGGTTTTTCTTCGCTTGGAAAAACAAAAAAATCAACGGTGCGGACAATCAATTCAATTGATATAATTGAAGAAGGTTATATTATAAAAATTGTTATAAACGGTTCAGGATTTTTATACAATATGGTAAGAATAATTTCGGGAACCTTGTATGAAATAGGTATTGAAAAAAAAGACATTGACTGCATTGATAAGGTATTTGAAACGAAAAACAGAGAATATGCAGGAATAACATTTCCACCAAATGGACTTACCTTAAAAGAAGTTTTTTATTGATATGCGAAAAGGAGTTACAATTATGGGAAAATTTTCAGGAATTTTAATTTGTTCAGATCTTGACGGCACATTACTTGACCGCAACAAGGAAATTTCACAAGAGAATTTAAAAGCTCTTGATTATTTTATGAAAAATGGCGGTTGTTTTGCTTTGTCAACAGGCAGAAGTCCGAGTTTTATAAAAGAGCTAGAAAAAAAAGGAATAAAACCTAATTCGCCGGTAATTGCATTGAACGGTGCTATGATATATGATATTGAAAATGATAAATGTTTATATAAAAATCCGATTGATAAGGAAAAATTATTAACTATTGATGATTTTATTTCAAAAAACAAAGAATATATAAATAATGTTGTGTATCATACCGACAAGGACGTTGACAGCTTCAGTGAAATTGAAAGCGATAATAATCTTTATAAAATCGTATTCGTTTCAGATTCATGTAAGAATTCAAAAAAACTAAGGCAAAATATTGAAGAGAAATATGAAGATTTCTTTATAACTAACAGTTGGCCGGAGGGTCTGGAATTATTGGCATCTGACAGTACAAAGGGTGTTTGCATAGAAAAAATGAGAAAGCTTTTAGGAGAAAAAGCGAAAAAAATTGTATGTGTCGGAGATTACGAGAATGATATATCAATGCTCAGGGTAGCAGATGTTTCATATGCAGTTGAAAATGCAATTCCCGAGGTCAAAGCGGCCGCATCAAGGGTTACTGTTTCAAATAATGAAAGTGCAATAGCTAAAATTATTGAAGACCTTGAAAAAGACCTTATATATAAATAAATATTATAACAAATATTTCTGTTATAATTCTGATGATATATTGCTATAAGTTTTTTGGCATTGCAAAATTTGTTTTTCTTTGTTAAAATATTAACAAAGATTATGGAGACATGGAGATAATTTTTATATAAAAAGTTTTAGTAAGGAGAAAACGAAAATGGGTAAAAATTATGAAATTGTAGACAGCGTTGAGACACTTTCAGCGGCTATGGAGCGAATCAGAAAAGCTCAACAGGAATTTGCAACCTTTCCGCAGGAAAAGGTAGACGAAATTTTCAAAGCCTGTGCAGTAGCTGCAAACAAAGCAAGAATTCCTCTTGCAAAAATGGCTGTTGAAGAAACAGGCATGGGTATAGTTGAAGATAAGGTTATAAAAAACCATTATGCTTCAGAATATATTTATAATGCTTACAAGGATACAAAAACCTGCGGTGTTATTGAAGAGGACAAAGCCTTCGGCACAAAGAAAATTGCAGATCCTATTGGTTTGATTGCAGCAGTTATTCCTACAACAAATCCAACATCAACAGCAATATTTAAAATTCTTATTGCACTAAAAACAAGAAACGGTATTATCATAAGCCCGCATCCGAGAGCAAAGAACTGTACAATTGAGGCTTCAAAGCTCGTTTTAGAGGCAGCCGTTGCAGCAGGTGCTCCCGAGGGTATTGTCGGCTGGATTGATGTTCCGAGCCTTGAGCTTACAAACATGGTAATGAAAGAATCAGATACTATTTTGGCAACAGGTGGCCCGGGAATGGTTAAAGCTGCTTATTCAAGCGGTAAGCCTGCATTGGGCGTAGGTGCCGGAAATACTCCTGCAATTATTGATGACAGTGCAGATATTTTATTGGCAGTAAGCTCAATAATTCATTCAAAAACCTTTGACAACGGTATGATTTGTGCATCTGAGCAGTCTGTAATTGTTATGGACAGCATTTACAACAAGGTTAAAAAGGAATTTGCTGACAGAGGCTGTTATTTCTTGAATAAAGAGGAAACAGAAAAAGTAAGAAAAACAATTATTATAAACGGTTCATTAAACGCTAAGATTGTAGGACAAAAAGCTCACACAATTGCAAATCTTGCCGGCGTTAATGTTCCTGAATCAACAAAAATTCTTATTGGCGAGGTAACAAGTGTTGAAATAAGCGAAGAATTTGCTCACGAAAAGTTATCTCCTGTACTTGCTATGTATAAAGCAAAGAGCTTTGAGGATGCAGTCAGCAAAGCTGAAAAGCTTGTTGCTGACGGCGGATACGGTCATACTGCTTCAATTTATCTTAATACTGCATCAGAGCAGGAAAAGCTTGATATATTCCAGGCTCGTATGAAGACCTGCCGTATAGTTGTAAATACTCCGTCATCACACGGCGGTATCGGTGATTTATATAACTTTAAGCTTGCTCCGTCATTAACACTTGGCTGTGGTTCATGGGGCGGCAACTCGGTATCTGAAAATGTTGGAGTTAAACATCTTTTAAATATTAAAACAGTAGCGGAAAGAAGGGAAAATATGCTCTGGTTCAGAAGCCCTGAAAAGGTATATATTAAAAAAGGCTGTCTGCCTGTTGCTCTTGATGAGTTAAAAACGGTAATGGGTAAGAAAAAAGCATTTATTGTAACAGATAACTTCTTATACAGTAACGGATATACAAAGCCTATCAGTGATAAGCTTGATGAAATGGGAATTACACACACAACCTTCTTTGACGTTGAGCCTGACCCGACATTGGCTTGTGCAAAAGCAGGTGCAGAGCAGATGAAAGCATTCCAGCCTGATTGTATAATTTCAATTGGCGGTGGAAGTGCTATGGACGCTGCTAAGATTATGTGGGTATTATACGAGCATCCCGAAGCAGATTTCATGGATATGGCTATGAGATTCATTGACATAAGAAAAAGAGTTTACACATTCCCGAAAATGGGTGAAAAGGCTTACTTTATTGCAATCCCCACATCGGCAGGTACAGGCTCTGAGGTAACACCTTTTGCAGTTATCACAGATGAAAAAACAGGTGTTAAATATCCTCTTGCAGATTATGAATTGATGCCAAACATGGCAATTATTGATACAGATTTACACATGAGTGCTCCTAAGGGACTTACAGCTGCATCAGGTATTGATGCCGTAACACACGCAGTTGAAGCATATGCATCAATGCTTGCAACCGATTATACAGACGGTCTTGCACTTCGTGCATTAAAAGTAATATTTGAGTATCTTCCAAGAGCTTATGAAAACGGTCAGACAGATGTTATTGCCAGAGAAAAAATGGCAAATGCTGCAACAATGGCAGGTATGGCATTTGCAAATGCTTTCTTAGGAGTATGTCATTCAATGGCTCACAAGCTCGGAGCATTCCATCACCTACCTCACGGTGTTGCAAACGCATTGCTGATAAATGAAGTAATCAGATTTAATTCATCTGAAGCACCTGCAAAGATGGGTACCTTCTCGCAGTACGATCACCCGCATACAATGGCAAGATATGCTGAAATTGCTGATTATTTGGGACTTGGCGGTAAGAGTAATGAAGAAAAAGTAGAAAAGCTTCTCAAAGAAATTGACAAATTGAAAGAGACTGTTGGAATTAAGAAATCAATCAGGGATTACGGCATAGATGAAAAGGACTTCTTAGAAAGACTTGATGATATGGTTGAACAGGCGTTTGATGTCCAGTGCACAGGTGCAAACCCTAGATATCCGTTAATGAGTGAAATCAAGCAGATGTATCTTAATGCATATTATGGAAAGCATGAAGAAATATAAGGAGGAATAAGTCATGAAATTGGAAAATGTTATTGCTGCAAGAACAAACAAAACAATATACCGTTCAGATGATGCCGCAATCAAGGTATTTGATGCAGAGTATTCAAAGGCAGATGTTTTAAACGAAGCTTTGAATCAGGCAAGAATTGAAGGAATCGGACTAAACAT
>JAZOTP010000104.1:0-12319 GCA_045657705.1 Clostridia bacterium | reverse complement strand
AATAACATTTCCTCCAAGCTCACAATAAGTATCAAGTAACTCCACAGCAATATCAGCAGGCAAATCGGTTCCGTATACATCTGTTCCCAAAGCGATCATGCTGATTTTGTCATCTGTTCCGTTTAAAACACTATATCTCATTAATAATTCCTTATCTCCTTACTCCCACATCAGCCATATCAATTTTCTTAAATCCTTTAGCGAATGCAGGTGAATTATCGCATAACTCAAAATTAAAATTATCAACATCTTTAAGCATAGGATTTACAGTATTGGAATTTATATCAAACTACACGACATCTTTTTTCGCCCTGTGTAAAGCTTTTTATGTTCTTGGCAACCTCATCAACGCATCTTTGTCTTGCATCAATTGCACCCCATGCCATATGCGGAGTAAATATTGTATTATCATAGTTTAAAATACGCTGATACGGACTGTCGGCCTGCATCGGTTCGGTTGAATATACATCAACTCCCAGACCTGCAATTTTACCTTCCTCAATAGCTTTTGTAACAGCCTCTTCATCAACTACAGCTCCTCTTGCAACATTGATAAGAATAACATTCTTTTTCATTTTTGCAATCCTCTCCTTATTGATAAGCTCCTTTGTTTCGCTGTTAAGCGGTGTATGCAATGTGATGATATCTGATTTTTCACATAAAGTATCAATATCACAGCATTCAAATTCATCAACGGGATTTCTTTTATATGCTAAAATCTCACAGCCTATTTCACGGGCAATTCTTGCCACCTTTGTCCCAATATTGCCAAGACCCACAACTCCCCATGTTTTACCGCTCATTTGTGAAAATACAGGCTTTAAATGATTGAAAATTCCACTGTTGGTATATTCACCTGATTTAACATAATTGTTAAATTGAATTAAATTTGTTGATAAAGCAAAAGCCATTGACATGGTAAGCTGAACGACACTGTCAGTTGAATATCCGACAACATTACAAACTGCAATGTTATGTTCACGGCAGTAATCAATATCCACGTTATCAAAGCCTGTTGCAGTAATACAGATAAGCTTTAAATTTTTTGCATACGGTAAATTACTGCTGTTCAACTTTACCTTATTGAGTATAAGCACCTGGGCATCCTTTATTCTTTCAATTACATCCTCCTGTTTTGTAATTGGATATATTTTAACCTCACCGAGTTTTTCAACAGGAGATAAGTCAAGGTCATCACCTAATGTATCAACATCAAGTACAGATATTTTTAACATATTAATTCCTCCACTATTTTTAACAAAAAGCTTCTCACGATATATTTTTATCCTGAGAAGCCTCGGTTTGTTATTTATTTCTTGCTTTTGCTCTTAAATCTGCTTTTAATATTTTCTTTCTCATACGCAGATTATTGGGTGTAACCTCTAAAAGCTCATCATCGGCAATAAATTCAAGACACTGTTCAAGGCTCATTTCTTTTGGAGGAACGAGCTTTAACGCATCATCAGAACCGGATGCTCTTGTGTTTGTAACGTGTTTTTTCTTACATACATTTACAACAATATCCTCAAGTCTTGCATTTTCACCGACAATCATACCCTCATACACTTTAACACCTGCACCAATGAATAGAGTTCCTCTTTCCTGTGCATTGTACAGTCCGTAAGTTATAGACTCACCGTTCTCCCATGCAATAAGTGTTCCTCTTGTTCTTGTCTGTAAATCACCCTTATACGGCTGATAATCCTCTAATATACTGTTTACTATACCTGTTCCTTTTGTGGCAGTAAGCATTTCACCTCTGTATCCGATAAGACCTCTTGACGGAATTAAAAATTCAAGTCTTGTATAGTTCTGAGCAGTAGGAGTCATATTAACCAATTCTCCCATTCTCTTTATAACTCCATCCATAATTGTTCCTGTATATTCCTCCGGAACATCAACTGTAAGTCTTTCAATCGGTTCACATTTTACACCGTCAATTTCTTTGTAAATTACAACAGGATTTGATACCTGAAATTCATATCCCTCACGGCGCATATTTTCAATCAGGACAGATAAGTGAAGCTCTCCTCTTCCCGATACTGTAAATGCCTCTGTTGTATCTGTTTCCTCTACTCTTAAAGCTATATTTGAATCAAGCTCTCTGAATAATCTTTCTCTTAAATGCCTTGATGTAACATATTTTCCATCCTGTCCTGCAAACGGGCTGTCGTTTACACTAAAGGTCATAGAAAGTACGGGGTCATCAATCTTTACAAACGGCAATGCATCAGGCTCATTAACATCACAGATTGTTTCACCTATATTAATATCGGTAATTCCTGAAATTGCAACAACATCTCCTGCACCTGCCTCATCAACAACCGCCTTTGAAAGACCTTCAAACATATAAAGTTTTGTAGCCTTGCTCCTCGAAACACTTCCGTCTGCTCTGCAAATTGATAAAGGCATATTTGTAGTAATTTTACCTCTTTGAATCTTACCTACAGCAATTCTTCCTGTATAATCATCATAATCTATATTTGATACAAGCATCTGGAAAGGTTTGTCATCTTCACAGTCAGGGCAGGGAATTTCGTTTACAATCAATTCAAACAGTTCCTTTAAATCCTTATTAGGCTGCTCCGGATTATACTCAGCAGTCGCCCACCCGTCACGACCGGATGCATAAATAACAGGAGTGTCAAGCTGTTCCTCTGTTGCACCTAAGTCTATAAACAAGTCTAAAACCTCATCAACAACCTCATACGGTCTTGCATTCGGTCTGTCAACCTTATTTACAACGATAATCGGCTGTAAATTTAAAGCAAAGGCCTTCGATAAAACGAATCTTGTCTGAGGCATGCAACCTTCAAATGCATCAACAAGCAACAATACACCGTCCACCATTTCAAGACCACGTTCAACCTCACCGCCAAAATCTGCGTGTCCCGGAGTATCTATTATGTTGATTTTAACACCGTTATACCACAGTGATGTGTTTTTTGCCAAGATTGTAATACCTCTTTCACGCTCAAGGTCATTAGAATCCATTGCTCTTTCATCAACCTGTTCGTTTTCACGGAATATTCCGCTTTGCTTGAGCATAGCGTCAACTAAAGTTGTTTTACCATGGTCAACATGGGCAATTATTGCAATGTTTCTTATGTTTTTACGGTCTGTCATCTATTAATCCTCTCCAAACTATCTATTAAATTCCAACTTACTAATTTTAACACAAAATATGACAAATATAAAGATTATTTTCTTATAAAATTAAAGCTTAATCAATGCCTTGTTTTGCATATTTTGTACAGACATAATAATACCGAGCTTAGCAGATTCATATGTAAGTCCGCCCTGCATATAAGCAATATACGGTTCTTTTATCGGTGCATCGGCACTAAATTCTATCGAAGCCCCCTGAACAAATGCCCCTGCAGCCATAATAACCTGCGAGCTGTATCCCGGCATATCCCACGGTTCGGGAGTAACAAAAGAATCAACAGGTGCTCCCTTTTGTATTCCCTGACAAAAAGCAATAACGCCGTCAGGATTTCCAAATTTTACAGACTGAATAATATCGTTTCTTTCTTCATTTGCCTTTGGTTCGGTTTCAAATCCTAACGCTTCATACACCGCTGCACACAACACCGCCGCCTTTATTGCCTGAGATACAATGTGCGGTGCTAAAAACAGACCCTGATACATATCACGGTTAAAACCTAAGCTTGCTCCTGCTTCCTTTCCTATTCCAACAGAGGTAAGTCTGTAAGCACAAAGTTCAACCAAATCTGCTCTTCCCGCTATATATCCCCCTGTTTTGGCAAGTCCGCCGCCCGGATTTTTAATTAAAGACCCCATAATAAGGTCAGCACCAAACGCTGTCGGCTCGTTTACCCCTACAAATTCACCGTAACAGTTATCGACTATTGAAATAGTATCAGGCGATATATCCTTTACAAATTTTACAAGCTCACCAATTTTTTCAGAGCTGTATGTAGGCCGCCAGCCATATCCTTTAGAACGCTGTATCATAACAGCTTTTACTTTTTTTGTTTTTAATACTTCTTTTATTTTATCATAATCAGGCTCACCGTTTTGTAGAAGCTCAATTTCTTCATAATCAATGCCAAAATCCTTTAGGGAGCCATTTCCCGGCGTTCCGGCAATTCCGATTACCTCTTCTAATGTATCATACGGTTTTCCCGTTACCGCAACAAGCAAATCCCCCGGTCTTAAAACACCGAAAAGTGCCGTTGATATAGTATGCGTACCGGAAATAAAATTATGTCTTACCAACGCATCTTCACATTCAAATATCTGTGCATACACTTTATCAAGAGTATCTCTTCCGAAATCATCATATCCATAGCCTGTTGTCGGGACAAAATGCGTGTCACTTACTCTGTTATCCGAAAATGCTTTCATCACCTTCATTTGATTAATCTGGCAAACTTCTTCAATTTTTTCAAATTGCTTTAAAACACTTTTTTCAGCCTTGTCCACAAGCTCCAAAACAGCCTCCGACACACCGAATTCTTTTTTTATATATTCGTTTTTATTCATTATACCAATCCTTGTATTATGCTTTTATTATTTACTTATCGTAGTCCCTATCTTACCATTTGTTATAAAACACGAAATCAAATTATATTTAACTGTTCCGTTTATAATTGCCACTTCATTAACTCCGTTTTTAATTGAATTAATACAGTTTTTAAGCTTAGGAAGCATTCCTCCGCCGATAAATCCGTTTTCAAGAAGTATTTGTGCCCTTGAAATATTTATACTGTTGATAATGGTTTTGTCATTGGTAACATCAAGTAAAATCCCGTCAACATCGGTAAGGAATACAAGAGTATCTGCATTCAATGCTTCTGCTATCGCAAATGCCGCATCATCTGCATTAATATTCAATGTTTCACCGTTATCCGATGATGAAACGGGCGAAATAACAGGAATATATCCGCTATCTGATAAAAGCTTTAAAATATCCGAATTAACACTCTCTATTTCTCCGACGTAGCCAATATCACCATCGGCAATAATTTTTCTTTTTGCTTTAATTAATCCTGCATCTTTACCTGAAATTCCGCAGGCATTAAGCTTTTCATTTTTTAATCCTTGTACAATCTGCTTATTTACACCACCCGATAAAACCTGCTCAACAATATCTATTGCTTCTTTATTTGTCACTCTGTAACCGCATATAAATTCGGTTTTTATGTTATTGACAGTAAGACTTTTTGATATATTCTTACCGCCTCCGTGAACAATTAAAACCTTAGCACCAACCATTGTTAATAGTGCAATATCTTCATAGATATTCTGTATAAGATTATTATCCTCAAGTATACTGCCGCCTAATTTAATAAGTATTGTTTTACCGAACAGCTTCCGAAATGCCGGCAGTACACTCTGAAAGTTACTGATTTTTTCGGAAGCATCTATTTTTTTGAAACGTCAAATTCTTTTAAGTATGTGTTTGTATATTCAACATCGGATGGACAAGGTATATACTGAGTTCCTCTTTTTTGTCTTGTTTCGTTACCCTTTCCTGTAATTAATATTACACTGTCACGGTCAGATGAAAATATTGCTTTTTTAATTGCCTCTCCTCTGTCAGGCTCAATTTCGTAATTACAGCCCTGTCCCTTTACATGAATTGCAATTTCTTCACAAATATCAACAACAGGCTCTTCCCCCGCGTCCTCTTCGGTGATATATACCATATCGGAATATTTACCTGAAAGCTCACCCAAATCTTTTCTTCGCTGGAAAGCTTTTTTGCCTGGACATCCGAATACAGTCACTATTCGTCTGTTCGGAAATTCCTTTAAAACAGAATCATAAAGACTCTGGAAGCTCATTTTATTATGAGCATAGTCAACAATTACAACAACCTTGTTATCTGAATTTGAATATATCTCCATTCTTCCGGAGGAACGGGCTTTCATAAGACCAACATATATAAAGTGCTTTGGAATATTCAGACTATAACACACAGCTATCGCCGCCAACGCATTCTGTACATTGAAAAGTCCCGGAATTGTTAACGTTATTTCCTCTGTATATTCAGGGGTTCTTACTTTAAATACCGTATCATTTCCTGATTTTTTAATATCATATGCATAAATATCGGCATTCGTATCTTCCATTGAGAAGGTTATAACCCTTTCACTCTTTTCGCCTGCTTTTAACACCTCGTCTTGTCTTAATGTATCAAGACTTATGCAAGCTGTTTTGGTATTTTCAAACAGCTTTAGCTTTGAGTAAAAGTAATCGTCAAAATCCGGATGCTCAATATCGCTTATATGATCCTCGCCAATGTTAAGATATACACCCACATCATAAGTAATTCCGTAAACCCTGTCATATTTTAATGCCTGTGATGACACTTCCATAGTAAGGTAATCAATGTTTGAGTTTACCGCATTATTGATATGCTTTAAAAGCTCTCCTGCCTCCGGAGTTGTAAGGTGTGATTCAAAGCTTTCAACGCCGTCATAGGTATCAATTGATGAAATAAAAGCACTTTTAGGCTTGTTTACGCTCTTTAAATACTCATCAAGAATATACTTTATAAAATATGTCGTTGTTGATTTTCCTTTAGTTCCAGTTATGCCTATCATGTTTATTTTCTGCCATACATTGTCATAAAACATATTAAAAATCAAAGCCATTGTACGTCTTATATCGTTAACAATGATACAGTCCATATCTGTATCATACTCTTTTTCAGATATATAACACACAGCTCCGCTGTTTTTTGCATCTGTTAAATACTCCGTCTTAAAATGTGCACCCTTACATATGAAAAGCGTACCGCTGCACGCTTCCTTTGAATTATATGTCACATTCAGAATTTCTGTATCATTCTTTATCTGAGTCCTTTCTACCAGTTGATTTTTATTTAACAAATCAAGATAACTGTTTATTGAATAATTCATACTGATATTCCTTTCCTTAGTTTAATTTATCTTAGCTTTCCTCCGCACATGATGATTGATACTTCACACAGCACATTCAATGCATCGGTGTAATAATCACAAAGTCCATGATTTTCAGCAAAGCATGAAAGCTCGGTACAAGCTAAAATCCCTGCCTCACAGCCTTCCTCCTTTAAATACTCATCTATAATCTTAAAATCCTCCATATTGCCCGGCTTACCCATTTTAATCTGATTATAAATAATATCCATTACAATTTTCTGAATATCTTCTCTCGGGTTTAAACATTCAATTCCAAGATTTTCACATTCCTTAGCATAAATCCCCGTATAAACAGTACCGTCAGTTGCAAGCAATCCAACCTTTTTAACACCGGGATTTTTCTTTTTTATATTTTCACAGGTCTTTTTTACCATATTTATTATCGGAATATTAATCTTATCCTGAAGCTCCGTATAAAAATAGTGAGATGTATTACATGGAATTGCAATTGCCTGAACACCGTTATTTTCAAGCATTTTTGCATCTTTTAGCAGAATATCAAAAACCTTTTTTGTCTCTCCGCTCTTTATTGCCGCTGTTCTGTCGGGAATACTTGCATGGCTTAATATTATCATATCCATATGATCCTGATCACAATTTGCGTCTGTATTTTCGATAATTCTTTTGTATAAAAGCTGTGTTGCCAGAGGTCCCATACCTCCGATTACACCAAGTTTTCCCACAACAGCACATCCTTTCAATTATTTTTTCAGATATTTTTTAAATTTTACAAAATGACCAAGCTGTGAACGAATAAGTCTTACAATTCTCTCCGGATCATTATCGGGTTTGAAGAATAACGGATTTACATATTTCTTTGCTTTAATCAGGCGTTTCATTCTGCTTTTGTATTCAGGTGCATATTTAAATGCCACCGCTTTTGGTACTACCATCCACAAATGCTCATTTTTTGCAATATCCTCTTCAATCGGATTATTGTATAAATAATCCTCAACAAGCAGTTGTGCAATATTATGTCCCGAGCCTGTAACATAGAAATTACTTCTTCCCTGTCTTGTATTAATTTCAAACGCTTTGTATCTGTTATCACGAGTGTCGTATTTAATGTCAAAGTTAGAAAATCCAACATAGCCAATTTCTTCAAGCAGAGTTTTATATTTTTCCATTAATTCCTGTTCATATTCGGTAATGATTACAGCATGATTTCCTATTCCGTAAGGAGTATGCTCCTCTAAAAGCACATGACCAAGACACATCATTTTAACCTTACCATGCTTATCCGAATAGCTTGTTAAAACTCTCATAAAAGTGTCATCGCCCGGTAGAAAATCCTGTATTATCATGTTATCCGTATATCCTGCTTTATATACCTGCTTTACTACATCCTCAAGCTCTTTTTTAGTATCAAGCTTAAACACTTTTTTCTGTCCCTCAAATTTATGCTTGTAGTATTCAACCTGATTTGCAGGCTTTAAAATATACGGCGGTTCAAAATGAAGTCTTAAATCCTCAAAATCCCTTACTGTGCATATATATGTCTTGGGATAATCAACTCCGTGTTCTTCACACAAATTATAAAACTTTTCTTTATCCATAAGATTTTCTAAAAAGTCATAATCAGCATAAGGCACCACAACATTTGATTTAAAAAGATTTTTATTTTTACAAAGACATTTTACATAATTGTCACCGCATCCGACTGCAAGCAGCTTATAAGCAGTTTTTTCCATAGCATAATCATTTACAACCTCAAGCATAACCTCAGGGTCATCAAGATTTTTAACCTCTGTAAAATCTACCATTTTGCTTTTATAACAGGTTCCCATCAAGGCTTTACCGAAAACCTTTGATTTTACCTGATATTTTTCATAAAATGCTCTTGCCACACTGTATACGTTTATATCATTTCCGAACAATACCGGAATGAACTCTCTTTGTGTAAATTCCATAACAATAATCCTTTCCTGTAAATTGACATAATATCCACATAATACTATAATTATATCATTAAATTTCACAAATTGCAAGTGATTATACGCAGTGTAATATATACTTAATATAATTTACCATTCATAAAAAATACAGCTTCGTTTTGAAGCTGCATTTTTTCTATTCCAGAAGCCACTTTATCTTTTGACTTTTTCCCTTTTTCATTATTTCTTCAAGCCCATCACGGTCTTTTTCCTTTAATGCATTTTTCACTTCTTCGAGATTATCCTGCATTTCGCTGATTCGCTTTATAAGCTCTTCACCGTTTTCCAAAAACAGCTCACTCCACATTTTTTCATTGATAAGTGCAACTCTTGTACAGTCTCTCAAGCTTCCTGCACTGAAATAAGTAGATTTTTCAATCATTGGATTGTTACAAAGTGCTACTGCCACAACGTGCATAAGCTGGCTTGTGTAAGCAATAACTGCATCATGCTCCTCACTTGTTGTACGCACAATATTTGTACAGCCGATATATCTTGCCATATCTTCAACCAACTCAACACTGTCGGATTTATTCTTTTCTGTCGGTATAACAAGATATGAAGCACCGTTAAACAACGTATCTAAAGAACTTGTATAACCACCTATTTCACGTCCTGCCATTGGGTGTCCGCCAACAAAATCGGCATACTGCGGCAAGAATTTCAAAATTTCATTCATTACATATGCTTTAACACCCGACACATCGGTAATAACCACTCCATGCTTTAAATAGTTTATGTTGTCTCTTAAAAATTCAATATTTGCTTTGGGATATAAGCAGAGTATCATAAAATCAACATCAGGCAGGACCGCTTTGGGGTCTGTGTAACCGTCATCAATAACCCCGTCAGTCAATGCCATATTAAGTACATTATTATCAAGGTCAATTCCGATAATTCTGCCTTTCTTAAATCCTCTTAACCTTTTTGCGATTGAACCCCCTATAAGACCCAAGCCTACTATTGCAATATTCATATTTCTTCTCCCATATTTGTATTTATTTTTCTTTTTCTTTTCATTTTTCTGTTATCAAACACCACATACACAACAGGTATAAAGAACAATGTCAGTAAAGTTCCGACAAACAGACCACCTAAAAGCACTACAGCCATTGGTCGCATCATTTCCGCTCCGCTTGCGGTTGAAACAGCCATCGGCAAAAATCCGAGAATTGATGTTAATGACGTCATAAGAATAGGTCTCATTCTTGTTTTACCCGATCTTACTATTATTTCTGTTCTGTCATCCTCCGGCTTTTCTTTTCTTTCTGAGTTGATAAAATCAATCAACACGATTGCATTGTTAACTATAATACCCATAAGCATCAAAACACCGATACAGCTTACAACAGAGAATGTACTGTTTGTCATAAGCAGTGATACCTCGACACCTATTAAAGCAAGCGGTATTGTGCAGAGTATGATTAACGGCTGTAATACACTTTCAAACTGTGCCGCCATAACCATGTACATAAGAAGTATACCCAAAAGAATTGCTATAAGCAATGAGGTCATGGCGTCTATCATCATTTCATAGCTTCCACCTGTTGTCACCGAAACACCCTCGGGCATATCACTTGATGCAAGTAATTCATCAAAGGCTGTTTTTGCTGTCGCCATATCTGTTCCGTAAAGCTTTCCTGTAACCGTTAAAACTCTCTTCTGGTCAACTCTGTTAAGAGTTACACTACCCTGCTCAACGGTAACATCGGCAATATCCGACAATGAAATCCACTGACCTGTAGCTGTCCTGATTCTTAAATCCTCAATTGCGTTATAATCCTTAACATAATTATCAGGGTATACAATCTTTATATCATACTCCGAGCCATTGTCAGTAAGCTTTGATGCTGTAGTTCCGTCTATGGCATATTTTACAAGCTGAGATGCTGATGTTGTTGTCATGCCATATGAAGCAGCCTTTGCACTGTCAATATTTATTCTTACCTCTGATTTTGTTTCACCGATTGATGTAGATGTTTCTGTTACTCCTTCAACCTGCTTCATAAGCTGTTCAGCTTTTAAAACATATTCGTTAAGTGCTTTTTCATCAGAGCCTGTAAACTGAACCTCAAGGGAATCGGACGAGAAAGCCATTGCCGAATTTGAAGCAGCAAGGGTAATTGTTGCGCCTGATATATCCTTCAACATATTTCTCAATTCATTAACAACATCATTTGTTGTTTTATCTCTGTTATCATCAAGTGTAACAGTAATTGACGCTGAATTTGAAGCCTCACCGCCAAGCATTCCGCCAGAACCCACCGATGAAAATACAGAATTTACATCCTCATGTCCTTTTATGATTTCTTCAATCCTGCCTGTTAATTCGTCAGTATCTTCAAGCTGTGCACCATCGGGCAACTCTATTGAAACGGTAAGGGTACCCTCATCTGTCAACTCCATTAATGTCATTCCACCAATACCAAATAATATAATACACAAAGCAAATATTACCAAAATGCCCGATATAAACATCTTTCTGTGATTTAAAGACCATCTTAATGCCTTCTCATATTTTTTATAAAGAAATTCCATTAACAACTCAAACGGTTTTAAAATGAATCCCAGTTTCTTGTTTTTTTCTTCGGCATTTTCAATCCTTGCCGTAAACATTGGTATGATAAGAAATGTTGTAAGCAATGATGCAATCTGTGAAAATATGATTGCAAATGCAAGTTGCTTAAACATTACAGCCATAATATTATCTATAAATACAATCGGAACATACACAATACAGGTTGTCAGAACCGAGGCAGCAACCGCACCTACCACCTCTCCTGCTCCTTTTAATGACGCAGTTCTGCCGTCCTCCCGTAACTCAACTCTCCGCCTAAAAATATTTTCAAGCACAACAACCGAGTTATCCACAAGCATACCGACACCCAATGCCAGACCGCCTAATGAAACAACATTCAATGTCATACCTGAAAAATACATACCGATAAATGTGGTCACAATAGATACAGGCATCGAAACACCGATAATCAGTGAACTTTTTACACTTCCGAGGAATAACAGAAGTATAATAATTGCAAGCAAACCACCCGTTATTGCATTATCTGCAACCGATGATATAGCACTTTTAATATAGCTTGCCTGCTCCATGGTCATATTATATGTAAATTTAGGATTCTCTTTTTGTATTTCATCAAGCTCTGCAACAATCGCATCAACTACATCAACTGTATTTGCATCAGATTCCGCACTGATTGATATGGAAAGAGAATCAACCCCATCAAGTCTTGCTATTGTTGACTGTTCGGTATATGTATCCTTAACAGTTGCAATATCACGAAGGTATATAATCTGTCCTGTTGAGGTTGTAATCGGTACTACCTCAATATCCCGTAGATTCTTGAATTTTCCGAGTGTTCTTACACTCATTTTTTTGTTCATGCCCTCTATCGAACCCGATGACATATTCTGATTCTGTGCCGCAACTGCTCC
>JAZOTP010000103.1:0-16866 GCA_045657705.1 Clostridia bacterium | reverse complement strand
ATTGAAAAAGGTTACGGTGATTGTTCCGGAACAGTCTGGTATTGGTATAATAAGCTTTTCGGTATTAACATCGGTTATAACACTGAAGCACAAATCAATTCTAAAATAGGCAAGAAAGTCACACTTAGCATTATAAACGGTGTTCCTGATGAAAGTAAAATGAAAAAGGGAGATTTACTATATTTCAGAGGGACAAACAATGCAAGGACTGACGGTGTCGGACACGTTGAAATGTATATCGGTGACGGTAAAATTTTCGGTCACGGTTCAGGTATCGGCGGTACTGTTAAGGATATGAATACATATTGTAAAAACAGACAGTCACAGAAAAGTACGGACAAGCTTAAAAACAAAGGATTAATATGCGTTATCAGATTCATTGAAGATGACGAAATAAAGGAGCTTACCGACATTAATGATATAGTTTGGGAATACGCTCACAGAGGTATTATTACAGATTCTGATTTGTGGATTGTAAAGCTTAAAGAGGATAATAATGCATATTGGCTTGCAAGAAAGACACTGCAGTATATGAGGGAAAAGGACGTGTAAATATGTAAAACAATCATCTTAAACACCTCAAAATTATAGTAAAGGATGATTGAATTATGAATAGTTTTATGACATGGATTGGCGGAAAAAAGAGTCTGAGAAAAAATATCATTTCGGAATTTCTGGAAACCTATGACAGATATATTGAGGTCTTTGGTGGAGCCGGATGAGTGTTGTTCGGAAGGGATAAGCATTGCAGCTTCGAGGTATTTAATGATAAAAATAATAATTTAATAAATCTTTACAGATGTATTAAATATCATTGTGATGAACTGATTGTGCGAACATGCTTACAAAGAGATTATAGAATAATTTTAAATATTGGGGATTTGGGTTTGGAACGACTTATAAAATGGGGTGATTTTTTACCTCTATTACGTGACATTTTACCCCATAAATGAGAAAAAGCACACCACATCGTAAAATGTGATATGCTTAACTCTCTGCAACCCTTTAACAGACTGTCAATACCTATACTGTTTTATTGAGGACTGTCATAAAAGCCTCCTTTTTTTCAAAAATATTAATAACGCAGAGTGTTATTAAAAATGGATTCTGCGTTATTTTATGTTAGAAACATATTATTATTGTTTTAATGAATAGTAAAAGAATAAAGATTTCTCGTTTTTCTCATTTTGGTTGTTAAATTTTCTCTATTTTCTCGGTGGGTTACATAAAGTTTTTGTGTTGTTGATTTGTCCAGAGTGTTTGAACAAGCACAAAAAAGTAATGATGCAGAGAGCAGGAAAACAGATAATAGTCGCTTGTATTTCATTTTTATTTTTCACCTCGTTAATTGTTTATGTATTAATTATACACCTTTAGTTTAAAAATGTCAACGCTTAAAGTTCATAATATTACTCCTTAAAGTTTATTTATAAATATCTGAAAGAAGTATAAAATAATCTTATAATATGATTATGGAGATATTTAAAATGCTTGATAAAGATGTTGGATATAGAATAAGAAAACAAAGAGAACTGTTAGGACTTACACGAGAATCTTTTTCGGAAAAAGTTGATATTACACCAAAATTTTGTTCTGATATAGAATCGGGGAACAAGGGTATGAGTGTTGATACTTTAATAAGAATGTCAAAAGAACTTTTAGTTACTACTGATTATATACTTTTTGGCAGTAACAGTAAAGTTGTAGATGAAGAAATAATTAATTTAGTAAATGCTTGTCCTGAGGATAAAATCATTTATTTAAAAAGTATTATGAGAGATTTTATTAAATCATGTAAGTAATAATATTTAAGTTTAACCCTTACATCAGATATAAATTCGATGTGAGGGTTTTTGTTAAGGTATTAAGAGGAATGTACTTTTGGTCAGTCCAAAGTACATAAAATCAACTTAGATTCAAGTTATAAAAAACATTGACATAAAAACTAAATAATAGTATAATAAATTAACAATGAAGCACTGTGCATTTGCGTGGCGTATTTTCGGTGCATAGTATTCGAAAATGAGTGCTATGTACTTTTTTATTGCTGTAAAATAACATAAATCAGTTAAAATCAGATAGAATTAAGGAGTTTGAATATGCTTAAAGTTACCAATATAAAAACAGATATTTCACAGGAGCTTACATGCTCGCATATTGCTAAGCATACTGCAATTCCCGAAAAGGAAATACTTGAATATAAAGTAATTAACAAATCAATTGATGCGAGAAAGAAGCCTGATATTTTTTATAACTACAGCATTGCCCTTCGGGTCAAAAACGAAAAGCGTTATTTAAACAACAAAAACATATCGCTATATAAAGAAGAAAGATTTGATTTTCCTGATATAACGGTTAACATACAAAGCCCTGTTATTGTCGGAAGCGGACCGGCAGGATTATTTGCGGGGTTATATCTTGCAAAGGCAGGAGCAAAGCCCATTATAGTTGAGCGTGGAGAATGTGTTGACGAGAGAATAAAGGCTGTTGAAAAATTCTGGGAGAGTGGAGAATTTTCGCCCAAAACAAATGTACAGTTCGGTGAGGGTGGTGCAGGTACTTTTTCTGACGGAAAGCTGACAACGGGGGTAAACGACATAAGACTTCAGTTTATTAAGGAACAGTTTGTGAAATTCGATGCACCTGATGAAATTTTGTATCAGAAAAAGCCTCATATCGGAACAGATAAGCTTTGTATTACCGTTAAAAATATCAGAAATGAAATAATAAGGCTCGGTGGAGAGGTACGCTTTAATACCTGTCTTACCGATATTGAATTAAAAAACAATTCCGTATGCGGTGCGGTTGTTGAGTGTGACGGAAAAAGTGAGGTTATAAAAACAGATAGAATTATTCTTGCAATCGGTCATAGTGCAAGAGATACATTCAGAATGTTAAAAGAAAAAAATATTCCCATGGAGAGAAAAACATTTTCAATCGGGGGTAGAATTGAACATTTACAATCGGAAATCGGATTGACACAATACGGTGAGAAATATAAACAGCTCCCTGCGGCTGATTATAAGCTGTCGGTAGTTACAAAAGGGGAGAGGGGAGTTTACACCTTTTGTATGTGCCCGGGAGGATATGTTGTTGCGTCTGCTTCGGAGGAGGGGACTGTTGTAACCAACGGAATGAGCTATTTTAAACGTGACGGCATGAATGCCAACAGTGCTCTTTTAGTTACCGTGACGCCCGATGATATTGAGGGCGATGATGTTTTGGGCGGTGTGAAATTACAGGAAAGTATTGAAAAAAAAGCATTTATTGTAGCCGGAAAAAAATATTTTGCACCTATACAGACAGTTGGAGATTTTCTTGATAATAAAATCAGTAACAGGATTTTAAGTGTTAATCCGACCTATAAGCCCGGCACTGCTTTTTGTAATATTCGTGATGTTTTGCCGAAATTCATAACGGATGCAATGGCGGAGGCTATACCCCTAATGGATAGAAAGCTTAAAGGCTTTGCAAATCCTGAGGCGATTATAACAGTGCCTGAAACAAGAAGCTCATCTCCTGTCAGGATTTTAAGAGATAAAGAAACCTTGCAAAGTTCAGTTTCGGGGCTTTACCCCTGCGGCGAGGGGGCAGGCTATGCCGGAGGTATAATGTCGGCAGCGCTGGATGGAATAAAGTGCGCCCAAAGGATTTTAAATGAATAATAGTTTTGTGATTTTCCTGTCATTTATGTATAATTAATTATTAACAAAACAGAAAAATTACAGAATTATATACCCCTGTATAACAATCTTTGAGGTAGATATAATTTTAAAATAGAGTAAGCTCGCTTTTCTGTTTTTTCACTTCTATATGTAATGCTTACTCCGTCTACAGATTCACGTTCAACTCCCTCGCTGCCGTCGGTTTCCGAATACAAATCACATAAAGCACATACTGCATCTGCAATTTCTTTTTCACTGCCCTGTTTTGATGTCACAAAATTTATATATCTTATTGCTTTATCACGACAGGCGTTGAAGCTTTCTTCATTTGTGATTTTCTTTCCGTCGTACTTATTTATATAGTATTCATAATCTATCATCCTCTCACCTCCTTACATAAGTTGCTTTATGCAACATAAATTGTAAAAAAATATATAATTGATTACTGCAATATATATTATACCACAATTTACAGAATATGTCAATAGCATTATGCAAATTTTTGAACAAAACAACAGCTTCGTACAAACGAATTTGCCGAAGCTGCCGATAAAATATTATTTATTATAATATCCGTTAACATCAAGCCAGTTTTTCAGAAGTCCTGCCCATTGAGCAACATGAGGAGACTGCGGTGCAAGACCCAAACCGTGACAACCGTCAGGGAATATGTGCATTTCAAACTGAATATTTAAGTTTCTTAATTTTTCGCCGTATAATAAACTGTTTCTTACATTTACAGCCGAGTCGTTAGATGTATGCCATATAAATGCCTTAGGAGTGTCTTTATCAGCAATAAGTAACGGATCAACTGTTGGTGCGATATATATTTTTTCATCACCTAATAAGAAATAAGTTGAGCCGATATGACCTACAGAAAGATTGGAAATTGAAATAACGGGATATGCCAAAATCTGAAAATTCGGAATATAATTAACCTTATCTATTTCGTCAATATCTTCAAATTCAATTTCTTTTCTGTATGTAGAAACCATAGCTGCAAGATGTCCGCCGGCAGATGAACCCATTACGGCAACTTTTTCAGGATTAATACCGTATTCTGCTGCATGATAGCGTACCCATCTTACTGCACGTCTTGCATCAACAAGCGGAAGAGGGAAGTGATGAGGATTTACTCTGTACTGTAATACAAATGCATCAATACCGATAGAGTTTAAATACTCGGCATATCCTTTTCCCTCATGAACAGCACGTCCTGTATATCCGCCTCCAGGGAATATAATAACAGTGCCGTCTGAGGTTTTGTTTTCTGCCTTGTAATATTCAAGAACGGGCTCTTCATTACACAGTCCGGGAGTTTTGTCCCACATTTTGATTGTTTCCATTTTTTTGTTCTCCTTTGATTTATAAATGTTTTAAATTTTGTTCTTTTTGACAATGGTATTATATAGCAAAAACTATTATTTTTCAATAGCTGTAAAGTAAATTTAATATCTTAAATAATTTCATTTGTATTTTTCAAAAATTTTCTGCAAAGCTCCATTGCGGCATTAATATCGCTTTTTGAAGCAACCGATACAGGAGAGTGAATGTATCTGCATGGAACTGAAACAGTGCCGGCTCTCACACCGCCTGCTGTCTGATGAATTATTCCGGCATCATTTCCTCCTGCAACAACGGTTTTATACTGAACGGGAATATTATTGTTTTTTGCTGTTTCATAAAGCCATTTTGAAAAGCCTCTTTCAACAATTGTTGTTCTGTCCATAAAGCTTACAGCCGCACCGCCATTAAGCTTTGTTGAAAGATTGTGTTCCCGAACGCCCGGAACATCGGAGCAGGTTGTTGCTTCAATAACCAGTGCAATATCGGGATTTATTTTGTATGCGGCAATTCTCGCTCCACGAAGTCCGACCTCTTCCTGTGTACAAAAGCAGAAAACGGTATCATATAGCGGTTTTTCCTTTATCAGCTCACACATAATGTAACAGCCTACTCTGTCATCAAGGGCTTTTGCTTTAACTGAATTTTTACCAAGATCTTCATATTCAGTATCAAATACAGCATAGTCTCCGAGTTTTATATATTTTTTTGCATCATCCTTGTCTTTTGCACCGATGTCGATATACAAGTCGGATTCTTTCGGCACATTTTGACGTTCACTTTTTGTCGTTAGATGAATAGCTTTAATTCCTATAATACCCTTTATTTTATCACTGCCGACTAAAACTTTTTTTGAAATGATTACTCTTGTATCAATCGAGCCGACCGTTTTAAACTGAAGATACCCCTCGCTTGTGATACCTGAAATTATAAAGCCGACTTCATCGGTATGAGCTGAAATCATAACCGTTTTATCATGTTTTTCTCCGTATTTTTTTGCGATGAGGTTGCCCATGCTGTCAATGCTGAGTTCATCGGCAAAGGGTGTAATTTCTTCTTTTATTATATTTCTGACTTCGCCTTCGCAGCCGCTTGGTCCGAAAGCATTACATAATTTTTCTAATAACATAACCAGCCCTCCACAAAATTATCCGATTCCTTAACAAAGCGTTCAATCAGGGAAACGGTAGCCTCAAAATCAGCAAAATTCATTGTTTCAACACTTGTGTGCATATATTTTAACGGAATGGATAAAAGTGCGGTAGGAACACCGCATTTTGCAACCTGAATTGCCCATGCATCGGTACCTGTGTCTCCGCTGTCAACATCTGTATTTGTTTTTATATCGTATTTTTTTGAAATTTCAAAAAGTTTATCTGCCATTCTCGGGTGAATATTGGGACCGATTGTGATAACAGTACCACTGCCTGCTTCAAACGCATTTTTTGAGTTGTCGGGAGTTACTGCATGACAAACATCAATAGCAATTGCCATATCGGGATATACTCCAAATGCCGATATTTTCGCACCTCGCAGACCGACTTCCTCCTGTGTGGAAATTGAAGCATAGAGATCCGCATCAATTTTTCCGACACGCTTGAAAACCTCTAAAATTGCACATACTCCTGCACGGTCATCAAGAGTTTTTAAGCTGTAATTATCATTTAAAAGCTTTCCTGCCGATTGCGACATTGTGATTGAATCACCGATTGAAACAAGCTCACAAAGCTCTTCATAATCAAGTCCTGTGTCAATTGACATATTTTCAATTTTTATGCTTTTTTCTGCTTCGCCCTGTGCCTGTAAATGGGGAGGCTTTGCTCCGATAACGCCTTTTAAGTCCTTTTTTGCGTGTACTGTCACCTCAGAAGAGGGTAAAATCCTGCTGTCTACTCCTCCGATGTTAATGAATTTTAAAAATCCGTTTTTATCAATTTCCGAAACCATAAGTCCGATTTCATCCATATGAGCCTCAAGCATTATTTTTTGCTTTGAGTTTTTTCCTTTTTTCAGTGCAATTACATTGCCTATATTGTCAATGCGTACTTCGTCGCAGTACGGCATAAACATATTTTTTATTTCATCACTTATTCTGTATTCAAATCCCGAAATTCCACGAAGATCGGAAAGTGATTTTAGTGTGTCTTTCAATAATTAAACATCCTTTCACTATTATAAGCTGTTAACCAGTTCTTTATATAAGTTTCCTCTTTCTTCAAAATTGTTGAACATATCAAAGCTCGTGCTTGCGGGAGAAAGAAGAACCACATCGCCGTTTGAAGAATTTTCCTTTGCTTTTTCCACTGCTTCGGGATATGCAGCAACTCTTATTACTTTAACGCACGGTTCAATATTCATATCCTTATAAGCCTTGTTTAATGCGTTTTCAATTGCATCCGAGGTTGCACCGATTAAAATAAGCACCTTAACGTGTTCAATAATTGCAGGTCCTATTTCGTCATAAGCAATTCCCTTGTCCTTGCCGCCTGAAATCATAACGACCTTTTCAGGGAATACCTTTAAGGTGTTAATGGTTCTGTTGGGGCTTGAATCTATGGAGCTGTTGTAGTATCTTACTCCGTCAAGTGTTCTTACAAGCTCAATTCTGTGTTCTACACCACCAAAGGTTTTTGCAATTTCATTTATTGTATCTGCAGTTGCAAGTCCGTAAACTGCACCGATTGCCGCCATATAGTTTTCAACATTATGCATTCCCGGAATTTTTATGTCTGAAATTTTTAAAATACTTTCGCTTCCATAATAGATTGAATCGTTTTCTATATGAATAAGTGCATCGGATTTTGAAGAGAAGCATTTTGATTCACCCTTTGCTTCTTTTCCGATTTTGTCTGTTACCTCATTTGCTGAATTTGTAATAAGTATATTTTTATCGGTCTGATAAAGCATAATATTTTTCTTTGCGTCAATATATTCCTGATAATCCTTATGCATATCAAGATGATTAGGTGTAATATTGGTCATTACGGCAATTTCGGGAGATTTTGTCATTGTGTGAAGCTGAAAGCTTGAAAGCTCTAAAACCACATAATCATCAGCTTCCATTTCACCGACTCTTGTTAACAGGGGAGTTCCTATATTTCCTCCCAACCATGCACGAAAGCCCTGCTTTTCAAGCATTTTATGCACAAGGGTTGTTGTGGTTGTTTTTCCGTCACTGCCTGTTATTGCGATAATGTGTGACGGACAAAGCTCAAAGAAAACCTCCATTTCAGAGGTAACGATTCCTCCACGTTCTCTTGCGGCATTAAGCTCGGGAAGATCATATCTCATTCCGGGGGTTTTAAATATAATTTCACCGTCAATGTTGTCGAGATAATTTTCACCAAGGTAGAGAGTAACACCAAGTTCGGTTAATTCATTGTAGGTTTTGCCAAGTTTTTCCGCTGTTCTTTTGTCGCAGGCGCTAACCTTGGCACCTAACCCTACAAGGTATTTAATAAGTGGTAAATTGCTTATACCAATGCCTATTACGGTAATTTTTTTTGTTTTCATTTCTGCTTCAAAGGCTAAAAGCTTTTCATTAATCAAGGTCTTTTCCTCCAAATCAATTAAAAGTCATATTCACAAAATTTTGTCAAAAGCTTAATACAGTCTTTAAGGTCGCTTTTTGAAATCAGCTCGGACGGTGAGTGAATATATCTTGTCGGAACAGAAATTCCGCCCGTTTTAACACCGTTTCCCGAAAGAGAAATTGCACCGGCATCCGTTCCGCCGTCGTTCATGATTTCGAGCTGATATGAAATATCATTACTTTTTGCAAGCTCAATTAATGTACTTCTGACAAAGGAATCACAAAGCACCGATCTGTCCATAACCTTTACCGCCGCACCCTTACCAAGCTTTACTGCCATTTTTATTCCCTCGGGAGTGTCACCTGTGTCGGTAACGTCAACAGCAATTGCATAATCGGGAGCAATAGCATAAGATGACGTTCTTGCACCTCTTAAGCCTACCTCTTCCTGTGAGGTAAATACAAAATACAAATCATTTTCGGATTTTATATTCTTTAATGCCTCGATAAGTACATAACAGCCTGCACGGTTATCAAGAGCTTTTGAGATTACGGCATTTTCACTTTCGGCAAATTCACCGCAGAATACAGCCATTTCACCGATGCCGACAAGCTTTTCAGCGTCCTCTTTTCCGCAAGCTCCTATATCTATATACATTTTGTTTATTTTACATTCCTTGTTTTCTTCTTCGGAGTATATCACACCTACCGTTCCGTTTTCAAAACATACACGTTTTCCGACTAAATTCTTGTTATATAATCCGCCTACAGCACCAAATCTTATAAATCCGTTTTCATCTACAACTGTAGCGACAACTCCTATTTCGTCCATATGTGCGGCAAGCATAATTTTGCTTTTTGTACCTTTTTTTCGGGCAATGAGATTTCCGAGTGCATCTGTTGTAACTTCATCAACGTATTGACTGATTTCGTCTGCAATGACATTTCTTATGTTGTCCTCACGTCCCGACGGACCGTATGATTGTGTGAGCTTTTTTAAAAGTTCCATTAAATTTCTCCTTGTCTTTTTAAATCTTTGTATATTATTTGCACTATTGCAGGAAATAACAATAATAATACATTATACTTTATTATATTATTTAAGTGGTTTAATGTCAATAAATTTATGAAAGAAAATCATTTTTTTAATAAAAAAAGATATGGAGCTACAGTAAAGCACATATATACAAATTACAAATAAAATATTTGTTCAAGCGTTGGAAAATTTATTGCAGTATATTAACTTTTTTTCAGAAAAAAATAAATGTAAAAGAAACTATAACTTACAAGGGAGATTCTATGAAAAGATTTATATATATTTTATCATTATTAATTATATTTAGTACAACCGTTTTTGCAGACAGCGGTATATTGGATGTGTTTGAAGAATATGCAGGCTTTGATGATTTTGTTTGCCGTACGGGAGCGGTGGTTTCATATACTCAAAAGAATGAACAGGTTTCGGGCAAGTTTATTATTGACTGCGAAGAAAGCTTTGTTATTGAAATTGTTAACCAGCCAAAGCTCGGTACGGTTGAAATAAATGAAGAACGTGGAGAATTTGTATATACACCGAACAAAGATATTTTAGGTCGTGACCGGTTCAGCTATCGGGTGGTGAGCGGAGATATTTCCTCAAATATATCTCAATGCACCGTTGTTATATCAAAAGAGAAGAGTGATTCGGTGTCTGGCGATTTTCATTATGCAGATATGGTAGGTAACAGTGCCGATTTTGCGGCTGTAAAAATGGTAGAGCTCGGAGTTATAAAGGGTGAGAGAGTAGGGGAGGAATACTATTTTTATCCCAAAAACAATATTTCAAGAATTTCTGCAGTAGCGTATATTAATGCAGTGCTTGATATTGACAGTAAATCTGTTGAAACAGAGGATATTTTTGAAGATTGCGGGAACTTGCCTCATCAGATGAAGAAAAACATAAAAATTGCGTGTGATGCAAATATTATAAGTAAAAATAATAAAAATTTTTATCCTCATGAATATGTGACAAGAGCAGAGTTTTTTACAATGATTGAGAAAGCCATGGGTGCAAAAACAAACAGCGATACAGAGCTTTTATATATTGACAAGGCTGATATTCCTGATTATGCAAAGATAAGCATTAAAAATCTTGTCTGTCATGACATGATTGATAATTCAAAGGATACAGCACTAAGACCGAATGACTGTATCACAAGGGAGGAGGCAGTCGGGGTTTTGTATAACCTTGTAAAATTCCATGAAAAAAACACACAGCAAACCTTATCACAGAGAATAAAAGAAGAGGTTTATGGAAAAATAAAGTCATAGTAAAATGCTAATTAAAGGAGGTTGGGTTAATGAAACAGCATATTGGTAAACAAACTGTTGAATTTTCTAATCCTGTAACAATTCTTGAAACTGCGTCAATTGTCGGAAAAAAAGAGGGTGATGGACCTTTGGCGGATTATTTTGATTATATTCTTGATGATGACTATTGGGGTGAAAAAACATGGGAAAAGGCAGAGAGTAAGCTTCAGAAAAAAACAGCAGAGCTTGCTATGAGAAAGGCACAAATTCCCGATAAGAAAATCCAATATATTTTTGCAGGTGACCTTATAAATCAATGTGTCGGTGCAAACTATGCAATGAGGGATTTTGATGCTTCTTTTTTCGGACTTTACGGAGCGTGTTCAACCATGGCGGAATCACTGACCTTGGGTGCGATGATAACAGCAGGAGGGTATGCCGAGCATTCACTTTGTATAACATCAAGTCACTTTTGCACTGCTGAAAAACAGTTCAGATATCCGCTTGAGTACGGCGGACAGAGAACACCCACTTCTCAATGGACGGTAACAGGCTCGGGCTGTGCTATTCTTTCGTCACACGGAGAGGGACCGTATGTTACACATACAACAACAGGCCGTATTATTGACATGGGTATCTGCGACGTTAATAATATGGGAGCGGCTATGGCGCCTGCGGCGGCTGATACTTTAATAACCCATTTTAAAGATACAGGCTTTGAGCCTAAGGATTATGATATTATTTTAACAGGTGATTTGGGAGTGATTGGTTCTGATATTCTATGTGACATTTTAAATCAAAACGGATATGACATATATAAGCAACACAAGGATGCAGGAAAACTGATATTTGACCTTGAAAAGCAGGATGTTCATGCGGGCGGAAGCGGATGCGGATGTTGTGCGAGTGTTTTTTGCGGATATATATTCAAGCAGTTAAAACAAAAAAAGCTTAACAGGGTTTTGATTATGGCAACCGGTGCACTTATGAATACTATGACCGTTCAGCAGGGAGATTCTATTCCCGGAATAGCCCATGCTGTAGCAATTTCAAATTAAGGAGTGAAAAGAGTATGATGTTTTTAAAGGCATTTATAGTCGGAGGACTGATTTGTGCTGTCGGTCAGATTCTGATTGACAAAACAAAACTCACACCGGCAAGAATATTGGTTTCATATGTTGTGGCAGGTGTAATTCTGCAAATATTCGGATGGTATCAAAAGCTTGTTGACTTTGCAGGAGCGGGGGCAAGTGTACCTCTTTCGGGATTTGGATGTCTGCTTGCAAAGGGTGTGAAAAAAGCGATTGAAGAGGATGGAATTATCGGAATTTTCACAGGCGGACTTACAGCAGGCTCCGCAGGTATTACCGCCGCAATTCTTTTTGCTTTTGCAGCTTCACTTATTTTCAGACCTAAATCAAAAAGCTGAATTTTACATGGAACAAAAAAATCCCCGAGACAACTGTCTTGGGGATAAATGTTTTCATCTGATTAAATTAAGCTGAGTAAACACTGCATTGTGTCTTATCTCTGCCCTTTCTTTCAAACTTAACCTTACCGTCGATAAGAGCAAATAATGTATCATCGCTTCCGATACCTACATTAACACCCGGGTGGATTTTAGTACCACGCTGTCTTACAAGAATGTTACCTGCTAATACAGCCTGTCCGTCAGCTCTCTTAACACCGAGTCTTTTTGATTCGCTGTCACGACCGTTCTTTGTACTACCCATACCTTTTTTATGAGCCATTTAAAACACCTCTGCTTTCAATTAAAATTCAAAATACGAAATTAAGCGTTAATCTTTTCGATTGTTACCTTTGTGAAAGGCTGTCTGTGACCCTTCTTTGAACGCTCATTTTTCTTTCTCTTCATCTTGAAAACGTAAATCTTCTTTGCTTTACCCTGCTTTTCAACCTTAGCAGTTACAGTAGCACCTGCTACCGAAGGAGCACCTACAGTTACATTTTCACCATCAGCTAAAACCAATACCTTATCAAAAGTTACTGTTTCGCCTTCTGCGATTTCAAGCTTTTCGATGAAAACTACATCGCCCTCTGATACCTTATACTGCTTTCCGCCTGTTTCGATTACTGCGTACATGAAAACACCTCCTTATATTGTGAAGTCACGCTATCATAGGTATTGATTTAACAAGTTTGAGACCTACTCTATGCGGATACTACAATATTATAACAATATATAAGTGTAATGTCAAGTGTTTTTTTGTTTTTTGGGTAATATTGTTATAAAAATACCTTTATCGGTCGAATTTGTTGATAATTACGCCTGTTGCAGGCTTGGGGAATATGTAGATTGAACGGTCGGGCATAACCTCGCCTGAGAGTGCAACCTCACGGATTTGTTCTGCTTTTACGGGGTTTAATACAAATAAACAGGATACGTCACCGTTTTTCACCGCATCAACTCCGCTTGTGGCACGTTTTGTATACGAAATATATTTTTCATAATCTTCCGATGTAATATTTAAAATATCTTCAAGTATAAGACTGTTAAATACCGTTACATCAAGACCGCAGTATGCACAAGACCTGTCGGGCAGGATTTTTCTGATATATTCTTTATCTGTCAGAGTCAGACGGTAGAAGTAGTTTCCTCCGCAGTAGACAGCAAAACGTGTGTCCATTCTTACGGTTGCAATCTGCTTTTTCATAATATCAGTCAGTTTATCGTTGGCTGTGTCAACAATGATTTTTTCAACCTTAAAATGCTCCTGTGCACAGGCAATAAAGAAATCCTCGTTGAATTTCTTGTTTGAATTGAGCATTCTGTGAACAGGAAGCTGAACCATACGGTTTCCGAATGCATTGGTACAAAGAGCCATTATGTAGTTGCAGTCAGAAGCCACAGTATATGACGGGTCATTTTGTTTACAGTAGTTTTTATACTCAATTGCAGTTACATATCTGTTGTGTCCGTCTGTAATAAAAAATGTCTTATTCTTTAATATCTCCTGAATGAACGCTATTGTTTCAGCATCCTCAATAACCCAGATTTTGTGAAGCGTCATTGTTTCGATAAGCTTTTCCTCAGTGGTAAATTCCATATCACATGGAGTATCGGAAAGGTCAGTAATAAAAGAGGAAAGACTTTTTTCAGGGTCAATATACATACAGTTAATCATATCAACATTTGCTTTTGTTGATGATATGAGATTATATCTGTCGCGTGCTGTTGAAGCGGACGGAAGTTCACAGGTCATAACCTCGCTGTCCTCAAACTCGGACAATTCCAAAAGTGCAATTATTCCATGATTTACAAATGTTGTTTCGTTATATTTAACACGCTGTTCATACAGATAAACAACAGGTTTTTCTTCTCTTACCAGTACGTCCTCTTTTATCCAGCTGTTGAGGTAATCTGCTGCCCGTGTATAACAGTTGTTTGTTTCGGTGTCATTATCAAATGTCATACCTTTAGCAATTCTTATTATGTTATGTTCATGAGCTTCGTAATAATCCTTTTGTTCTTTATCTGAAATTGTGTCATACGGCGGTACCATTGCAGAACCGATATTTTGTATTTTTTCGGTGTTGTATCTGTATCCGTGAAATGCCTTTATATTTGCCATTTGGTTAAACCTCCTGAATTAATCATTTTCATGTGGGAAAGAGTAAAAACCTCCCAATATAGATTTTATACCTATATTTGGTTTTAGTCAAGTATAATTTATAAATTATTTTACGAAAATAATATTAATAAACTATACTTATATGTAAAAAGGAAAAATTTATGAAAAAAAGAGTAGATGAATCAAGAACTGAACAGGTACAGATTATATCACAGGCTAATCTTAACGGTTATAAAAGACTTTTCGGCGGACAGCTTATGGAATGGATTGATATTGTGGCAGCGGTAACTGCAAGAAGGCACTGTGAAATGAATGTGACAACCGTAATGGTTGACAGGCTTCATTTTAAAAAGCCTGCTCATGCAAATGACCTCATTGTTTTAAGAGGGCAGATAACCTATGTCGGAAAAACATCAATGGAAATTTGTGTGCGTTCATATGTTGAGTCGGTAACAGGAATGAGAAGGCTTATTAATACCGCATATTTTATTATGGTTGCACTTGATGACAATGAAAAACCGGTTGAAGTTCCCGGGCTGATAGTTGAAACGGAAGAAGAAAAACGTGAATGGGAGGCAGGGAAAAAAAGATATGAACTCAGAAAACAAAGACAAATTGAGGCATTTTAGAAAATATTTGTAAAACGGTAATTATAGAATAATATACCTGTGTTGAGGAATAATTGTATTAGAGGTGGATTTGATGTTTAATACAATATTTATGATAACACAGTTATTTTTTACAGTAGTAATCGGGGTATATTTTTTAGGTCAGTTAAAAGGTCAGAGAAGTGACCGTGACGGAATAAATGAGGACTCAAAGCATGTTATGGAGAGGCTTAACAGAATGAGAAGGATTTCGTTATCCGAACCTCTTACAGAACAGACAAGACCGACAAATCTTAATGAGATTGTGGGACAGGAGGAGGGTGTGCAGGCGTTAAAGGTGGCACTTGGCGGAAAAAATCCTCAGCATATTTTAATTTACGGCCCTCCGGGTGTCGGTAAAACCGCGGCGTCAAGAGTTGCCATGGAATATGCTAAAAACACAGAGGGAACACCCTTTTTAAAAGATGCTCCGTTCATTGAGGTTGATGCAACGATAATGCAGTATGACGAAAGAAGTATAGCAGACCCTTTAATCGGTTCTGTTCATGACCCTATTTATCAGGGTGCAGGCTCATACGGCCCTGCGGGAGTACCTCAGCCGAAGGAGGGTGCTGTAAGTAAGGCACATGGAGGCGTATTGTTTGTTGATGAAATAGGAGAGCTTCACCCGACGCAGATGAACAGACTGTTAAAGGTGTTGGAGGACAGAAAGGTAAAGTTTGAAAGCTCCTATTATTCAAGCACAAACAAAAACATTCCTGCCCATATACATGAGGTTTTCAAAAAAGGAGTACCTGCCGATTTCAGGCTGATTGGAGCAACAACAAGAAGCCCTGAGGAAATTCCTCCTGCAATTCGTTCACGCTGTACAGAAATATTTTTTAACCGTCTTGATAAAAACGACATTATAAAGATAATTAACAACAGCTTAAATAAGCTTGATATTTCTGTTGATGACAAATGCAAAGAGCTTATTTGCAGTTATTCGGAAAATGGCAGAGATACTGTTTCGATGCTTTCCACTCTTTCATCAAAGCTAAGTCTTGAAAAGAGAAAAAAAGCGGAAATTTCCGATGTTGAGTGGATTATTGAAACGGGAAGATATAATCCTGTATACAATTACAACGTAGGCAATAAAAGCGTTGCAGGCAGGATTAACGGACTTGCGGTTACGCAAACACGCATGGGAGTCGTAATACCTATAGAAGTAATGTGTGAAAAGGTATCAAATGGCGGTAAGGTTTTATGCGGAGGGATAACCGAAAATGAAACAATTAAAAACGGAAGTCAGACGCTTACAAGAATCAGTACGGCAAGAACATCGGTGGATAATGTGCTTGCGGTTTTAAGAACCTTTTACGGCATTAATACAAAGGATTTTAATATTCATATAAATATCCCCGGCGGTATGCCTGTTGACGGTCCTTCTGCAGGGATTGCGATTTTTGCGGCTTGCTATTCAGCCTTTTTTGATATAGAAGTGTCATCAAAAATTGCTATGACGGGAGAGGTTTCAATAAAGGGAAATGTTATGAGTGTCGGAGGTGTGAGGGAAAAAATTGCAGCAGCAGAACAGGCAGGTGCTGAAATAGTAATAATTCCTGAAAGCAATTACTGTGAAAAATTCAGTAATATGAAGATAAAGGTTATAGGGGTTGGCAGAATTGAAGAGGTAGCAAGGATTATTTTAGAATATCCGAACAGCCCGTCTGTAAATATAAATGTAGCATCGCAAGAGCTTGTTGTGGCACAGAATAATAAATAGCATCAGGGGTGTGTGAGAACTGTCAGCATAAGTTCCCATACACCCCTGATACCAATTTATTGAGAAAGAA